>NZ_KV812698.1:0-193126 GCF_001813485.1 Pseudomonas sp. HMSC067G02 | reverse complement strand
CGGTGGTCGCCGACGAGGTGCGCAACCTGGCCCACCGCGCCCAGGAGTCGGCCCAGCAGATCCAGAAGATGATCGAGGAACTGCAGATCGGCGCCCAGGAAGCGGTCAGCACCATGACCGAGAGTCAGCGCTACAGCCTGGAGAGCGTGGAGATCGCCAACCGTGCCGGCGAACGCCTGAGCAGTGTCACCGGACGGATCGCCGAGATCGACGGGATGAATCAGTCGGTGGCCACCGCCACCGAGGAGCAGACCGCGGTGGTCGATTCGCTGAACATGGACATCACCGAGATCAACACCCTCAACCAGGAAGGCGTGGAGAACCTCCAGGCCACCCTGCGCGCTTGCGGCGAGCTGGAAACCCAGGCCGGGCGCCTGCGCCAGCTGGTGGACAGCTTCAAGATCTGAGCACTGCCCGAGCCGTAGCCGAACCGGCGGATAATCGCGCCGCGGCTATCCGCCCTACCCCCGGCCATTCGTAGGGTGAACAACGCCAACGGCGTTGTTCACCCTTATCCTGCCAGGATGCCTCCCGAGGCATGCCTTCCTCTCCGCCCGCTCCCTCTGCGACCTATTCCCGCGCTGGCTGCCCCGAACGCGCCGGCTCGCGCTTTCTTTCCTAGACTTGAAGCTACCCATGGCTCCCGCACACCGTTCGAACGACTGCCGGCGCCGGTGGTCCACTGAGTGGCAGAAGGAACAAGCTCAACGGAGGAAGGCCCATCGTGCACATCGCCGATATGACCATGTTCTACGCGCCTGCCAGCGGGGGGGTACGCACCTATCTCGAAGCCAAGCATCGCCATCTCTGGCACTATCCCGGCATTCGCCACAGCGTGCTGGTTCCCGGCGCCGGCTATCGCCAGGCGAACGGCATCCACGAGGTGCCGGCGCCGCCGCTGCCATTCGGCAATGGCTACCGCTTCCCTCTCCGTCGCGGCCCCTGGCGCAAGGTGCTGCGCAATCTGCAACCGGACCTGATCGAGGTCGGCGACCCGTACCTCACCGCCTGGGCGGCGCTCGACGCGCGACGTCGGCTGGACGTGCCGGTGATCGGCTTCTACCACTCCGACCTGCCGCTGCTGGTGAGCAATCGCATGGGCGCCTGGCTCGGCACCAACGCGGACAACTACGTCAGCAAGCTGTACGGCCACTTCGACCGGGTCCTGGCCCCCAGCCGGGTAATGGCGGAAAAGCTGATGCGCTTGGGCGTCGCCGACGTGCATGTACAACCGCTGGGCGTCGACCTGGTCACCTTCCATCCGAGCAACCGCGATCCGGGGCTGCGCCAGGAACTCGGCCTGGACGAGGAAACCCGCCTGCTGGTGTTCGCCGGGCGCGGTTCGCGGGAAAAGAACCTGCCGGTACTGCTCGACGCCATCCAGCGCCTCGGCGACGGCTATCACCTGTTGCTGGTGGGTTCCAACATGCCGACCCGGGTACCGCGCAACACCAGCGTGGTCGACCATTTCTGCGACAGCCGCGAAGTCGCCCGCCTGCTGGCGAGCAGCGACGCGCTGCTGCACGCCGGTGACCAGGAGACCTTCGGCCTGGTCGCACTCGAAGCGATGGCCAGCGGTATTCCGGTGGTGGCGGTGCGCGCCGGGGCTCTGGCGGAAATAGTCCCGGAGCGTTGCGGCGTGCTCTGCGCACCGAACAACGGCGACGCCATGGCCTGCGCGGTGCGCGAACTGTTCAGCCACGACGTCGAGCTGCGCGGCCAGCGCGCCCGCCGTCACGTCGAGCGCCAGCATGCCTGGGACGCGGTGGTCGCCGGTCTGCTCCTGCACTACCACGCGGTACTCGGCGACAGCGAGGCGAGGTTCCCGCGCTATGGCTGAACGCAGCCTGCTGCTGGTGTTGCACGACGTGGCCCCGGAAACCTGGCCGGACTACCGGCCCTTCGTCGAGGCCGTGGACGCGCTCGGCCAGGTCCCCATGACCTGGCTGGTAGTGCCCGACTTCCACCATCGCAACCCGTTGGAAGCCGACGAAAAGTTCTGCGAACTGCTCTCGCGGCGGGTGGCCCGGGGTGACGAACTGGCTCTCCACGGCTTCTATCACTACGATGACGCCCCACCACCGCGTACTCCAGGGCAATACTTCATGCGTCGCATCTACACCTGGGAGGGAGAGTTCTATGCCCTCGACCACGCCGAGGCCAAGGCCCGCCTGGCCGCCGGCATCGAACTGTTCCGCCGCCGCGGATGGCCGCTGCACGGTTTCGTCGCGCCGGCCTGGCTGATGAGCGCCGGCACCCGCCAGGCGCTCGGCGAGAGCGGACTGCGCTACACCAGCGACCCGTCCAACCTGTATCGGCTTCCCCACCTGCAACCGATCGAGGCCCCCGGTCTGGTCTGGAGCGCGCGCAGTGCCTGGCGTCGCGGCCTCTCCTGGGCGCTCAGCGAGCAGCGCCGGCGGGCCTGGCGCGCAGCGCCGGTGATCCGCCTCGGACTCCATCCGGTCGACATGCGCCATCGCTTTTCCCGCGAATACTGGCTGCGTACCCTGCGCACCCTGCTGTCCGAGGGGCGCCAGCCGCTGACCAAGATCGACTGGCTGGAGCGCCGCCTCGCCCTGGACCACGCGGCATGAGTCGAGGCTGGTTACTGCTGTTCGGTTTGATCGGTGCCTCGCTGATTCCGCTGGTGCTCGGCGGCAGCGACATGTTCTCGCGCTTGCGCGCCTTCCCGCTGGACAGCCTGCTGCTGATGTTCGGCATGATCGTGGTCTGCTGGTTCATCAACGGCCTGCGCCTGCGGCTGCTGCTCGCCGGGCGCGCCGGCAAGCTCGGGCAGTTGCAGAGCGTCGGCATCATCATGGCCAGCGAATTCGCTTTCTGCGCCACTCCGGGCGGCAGCGGCGGGCCGTTGACCCTGATGGCGCTGCTGGCCCGGCGCGGCCTGCGCCCGGCACAGACCAGCGCGGTGTTCGCGGTCGACCAGTTGGCCGACCTGACGTTCTTCCTCTGCGCCCTCGGCGCGATCCTGATCTATGCCCTCAGCCATTCGCTGAGCCCGAACATGGAATCGAGCCTGATCTTCAGCGCGGTATTCCTGGTCGGCCTGTTCGTCGGCGCGGTAATGCTGATCCGCTACCTGCACCAGGTGATCCGCTTCAACGGGCGGGTTCTGGCGCGGCTCGGCGTGTCATCGCGCAAGCGCCTGCACTGGGGCCGCAAGATCCTGCATTTCCGCATTGCCCTGCACGACAGCCTGCGCCTGCCGAAACGACGCCTGCTGGCGGTCTTCCTTCTCAGCAGTACGCACTGGCTACTGCGCTTCAGCGTGCTCGATCTGACCCTGCGCGGCCTGGGAGTGGATATCCAGTGGGCCTGGACCTTCCTGATCCAGATGGTCTCGCTCAGCGCCGGACAGCTCTCGCTGATCCCCGGCGGCGCCGGCGGCACCGAGTTGACCTCGGCGGCCCTGCTGGCCCCCATGATCGGCAAGTCGACGGCGGCGGCGGCCATCGTCATCTGGCGAGCGGTGACCTTCTATTTCTACCTCGTCGCCGGCGGCCCGGTGTTCGCCGTGCTCGCCGGACGCCCGCTGCTGAAGAAGCTGATCAGCAGTCGCGAGGCGTCTTCCTGAGCGCATCCTCGGCGTCAGCCTCGCCCGTCTCGCTGGCGCTCTCCTGGATACGCCGCCAGAGTTCGGCCGCGCCGGGAAACTCGGTTCCGTCCTCGTCGCCGAGGGCGTCGATGTCGTAACGGCTGGTGCAACCCTCGCCGAGGGTCGGTGGCGGGCTGGCGGTGCCCGCCGACCTGGGATCGCTCATGTTCGTTCCTCCGGGTGCCGGCCCCGGCCGGCATTCCAGGGGAGCCGGCTCAGTCGAACACCACCGTCTTGTTGCCGTGTACCAGTACGCGGTCTTCCAGGTGATAGCGCAGTCCGCGCGCGAGCACCAGCTTTTCCACGTCCTTGCCCAGCCGCACCATGTCTTCGACATTGTCGCGGTGAGTGACCCGCACCACGTCCTGCTCGATGATCGGACCGGCATCCAGTTCCTCGGTCACGTAGTGGCTGGTCGCGCCGATCAGCTTGACCCCGCGCTTCGACGCCTGGTGATACGGCTTGGCGCCGATGAAGGACGGCAGGAAGCTGTGGTGGATGTTGATCACCTGGTGGGCGTACTTGCGGCACAGGTCCGGCGGCAGGATCTGCATGTAGCGAGCCAGGACGATGCAGTCGGCGCCATGTTCGTCGATCAGCCGGGAAACTTCATCGAAAGCCGGCTGCTTGTCCTGCGGATCGACGGGAACGTGGAAATACGGGATACCGTGCCACTCGACCATGCTGCGCAGGTCGTCGTGGTTGGCGATCACGCAGGGAATCTCGCAGTCCAGTTCGCCGCTGTGCCAGCGGTGCAGCAGATCGGCCAGGCAATGGGACTCCTTGCTGGCCATCAGCACCACGCGCTTCTTCACCTCGGAATCGGTGATCCGCCATTCCATGGAGAATTCGCGGGCGATCGGGGCGAAAGCCTGGCGGAAGCCATCCAGGTCGAACGGCAGAGAGTCGGCACGGATCTCGTGGCGCATGAAGAACCAGCCGTTATCGTTGTCGGAATGATGGCTGGCTTCGGTGATCCAGCCATTGTAGGTGGCCAGGAAGTTACTCACCTTGGCAACGATCCCGACCCCGTCGGGACAGGCGATCACCAGCCGAAAAGTGCGCATGGGTATACTCCAGAAACATCGCGAAAGGCCGCCATTCTAGCGGCATGGCGGGAAAAGTTCAGCCTCGACGAAGGCCTTTCGACAGGCTGTTGCGCGAGAGAATAAACCCGCACAACAGGGCAATCCCGATGCGGAATTAATTACTTTGAATTTCATCGAGAAAAGTTTTCATCGCGGTTTACTTACAGTTTCGCCCTGACTATTATTGAATCTACTTACATGCCCGCCACCGCCACTCAGCACAGACAAGGTACCTGACATGTCCCTGATCAACGAATATCGCGCCACGGAAGAAGCCATCAAGGAACTTCAGGAGCGCCTGAAGTCCCTGGAACAAGACGACAAACTGAAAAAAGAACTGGAATTCGAAGAGAAGCTGCGCACGCTGATGGGCACTTACCAGAAGTCCCTGCGTGACGTGATTTCCCTGCTCGATCCGGACGCCAAGATCGGCAAGAGCACCCGCACCGCCAAGGCGCCTGCCGGCAAGCGCGCGCGCAAGGTCAAGCAGTACAAGAACCCGCACACCGGCGAAGTCATCGAGACCAAGGGCGGCAACCACAAGACTTTGAAAGAGTGGAAAGCCAAGTGGGGCCCCGAGGCCGTCGAGAGCTGGGCCACCCTGCTCGGCTAAACCAGTCAGTTCCACGAAGAACGCCAGCCCAGTGCTGGCGTTTTTCATTTCCGCCGGATCGTACCGACTCCTCTGCCTGCGTCCTCAAGTCTCCAGCGAATAGCGTTGACGCAGTTCCGCGGCGTAATCGCGCCAGGCCGCAAGTACCGCCGGCAATGTGCCGCCCTGCTCTTGCCGACAAGCCTCCAGCGCCGCCTCGAAGGCCGGCAAAGTATTCGGTGCGCCGTATTCTTCATGGGACAAACGATTGCGGCAGAAGCTTTCCCATTGTTGGCGCTCGTCCACATTTAAAGTTTCCGGGAAATTTCGCGCACGATAGCGGAAGAACAACTCCTGCAAACGGGCATCGTCGAAGGGCCATTGTTCTTTGGCCAATTGCTCCGGTTCGGCAAGGCGCAGCTGTTCACAAAGGCGTCGATCCCGATCGCCAATAAATCCGTCATACAACTGTTGCTCGGGGTCGTCGCTGGCGGAGAAACTTTCTTCGCCATATAGCGCTGTCAGTTTGTCCGCCCAGACGGTTTGATGCTGGCGCAACAACTCGGCTTTTCGCTGGCACTCCTCGAGTTCGATGCCGGTTCGCTGGCGATCCTCGGCGCGCAATACCGACAGCGGCGCCACCACCGGGCAACGGTTGACCTGGATCTGCTTCAGCGGCACCGGCAACTCGCCCTCGGCCAGTTCGTCGCGACGGGTATACAGGCGCCTGCGCAAGTCTTCGGCCGACAACTCCAGCAGCGGCGCGGGATCGGCGCAGAGGTCGCAGACGATCAGGGCATTGCGGTTGCGCGGGTGCCAGGCCAGCGGCAGGACCACCGAGAGGAAATGGCGCTCCGCGGAAAAGCGTCCGGAGACATGCACCAGCGGCTGCAGCAGGCGCACCTGGTCGAGCACCTTGTGCTTGCTGCGCAATTGGTAGAGGTAATCGTACAGGCGCGGCTGGCGCTGACGGATCAGGCGGGCCAGGGCAATGGTGGCGCGGACATCGGAAAGCGCGTCGTGGGCCTGGCCATGCTCCAGGCCGTTTGCCGCGGTGAGCATTTCCAGCTTCAGCGACAGCCGGCCGTCCAGCTGCGGCCACTGGATGCCCTCCGGGCGCAGGGCATAGGCGGTACGGACCATGTCGATCAGGTCCCAGCGGCTATTGCCGCCTTGCCACTCGCGGGCGTAGGGATCGAAGAAGTTGCGGTACAGGCTGTAGCGCGTCACTTCGTCGTCGAAGCGCAGGGAGTTGTAGCCGGCCACGCAGGTCGCCGGCTGCGCCAGCTGGGCGTGTACCCGGGTCATGAAGTCGGCCTCGGACAGCCCCCGCTCGGCCAGCCGCTGGGGAGTGATGCCGGTGATCAGGCAAGCCATAGGGTGAGGCAGGATATCGTCGCTGGGACGGCAATACAGGTTCATCGGCTCGCCGATCTCGTTCAGCGCCTCGTCCGTGCGGATCCCGGCGATCTGCAACGGCCGGTCGCGGCGAGGGTCGATGCCGGTGGTTTCGTAGTCGTACCAAAAAATACTCGCGTTCACGGTCATTCCCTTTCTGGCGGCACCGGGCAGTCTACCAGTGACTGCCGCGAAGCTCGCGACCCACTTCGGGGATTTCCAGGTTTTCCAACGAACTCACGGAAAGCGCCGTAGGCACAGCCCGCCAGGGCGCGTCAGTGCGCATATCTGCCATCCGAACCTTGCGTTGTCCCCTCCGCCCTCGCTAGCATTCCGCTCGCACGGATGCCCGTTTCACTGACAAGGACAGCACCATGAACGACACCAGCAATCCCTACGCCACCCCCGCCAGCGCCCTGCAACCGACCCAGGCGGTGCCGCCGGTCATCGGCGACTACGACTTCCGCATCGGCGACGTGATCAGCGAAGCCTGGGCCAAGATCAAGGGCGTCAAAGGCATCCTGATCGGCGCCTTCGTGGTCTACAGCGTGGTGATCCAGACCATCACCTTCATCCTCACCCTGCTCTTCGGCGGTATCGGCCTGATGAGCGAGGCCGATCCCATCGCCTTCGCGGTCGGCCAGATGATCGCCAGCCTGGTCGCCACGGCGGTGGGCTACCCGTTCTTCACCGGCCTGACCATGATCGGCATCCGCCGCGCCGCCGACCAGCCGGCGACCTTCAACGAAATGTTCAACTACTTCGGCATGCTGGTGCCGCTGCTGCTCACCGGCCTGCTGATGATGCTGATGGTCTACGTCGGCTTCTTCCTGCTGATCATCCCCGGCCTCTACCTGAGCGTCGCCTACATGCTCGCCCTGCCGCTGGTGGCCGAGCGCGGCCTGACGCCCTGGCAGGCCCTGGAAACCTCGCGCAAGGCCATCAGCCGCCACTGGTTCAAGGTGTTCGGCCTGCTGCTGGTGCTGAGCCTGCTGATGCTGGTGAGCATGATCCCGCTGTTCATCGGCCTGATCTGGACCGGCCCGCTGTTCGTCGTTTCCATGGGTATTCTCTACCGCACCATCTTCGGCGTTCGCCCGCTGGGCAACTGAGGTGCAGACCGGGCCGTCGCGGCGGCCCGGTTGCCTGATGACGCCACGCTGGCTAGCATCTGACTTTCCCCGACACGGCCCCCCGATGCCACCGAACGCAGCCGCCCGCCTCGTCGCGCCCGCCCCCCGGCCAGGCGCCGAGGTCCTCGACACCCACTACCACGTGGAAACGCCGGAAGGCATCGACCTGCTCCTGCGTCCCGCCGGCGTCGTCCCCCGGGCCCTGGCCTATACCATCGACCTCTGCATCCGCGGCCTGATCATGCTGGTGCTGATGCTCGGCCTGGCGTTCCTCGGCAAGCTCGGCGCCGGCCTCGGCCTGCTGCTGACCTTCGTCATGACCTGGTGGTACATGGTCCTCTTCGAGGTGCTCAACCAGGGCCGCTCGCCCGGCAAGCAGATGATGGGACTGCGCGTCGTCCACGACGACGGCACTCCGGTGGGCTGGGCCGCGTCGCTGCTGCGCAACCTGCTGCGCTTCGCCGACATCCTGCCCTTCGGCTACGCCCTCGGTCTGCTCTGTTGCCTGAACCATCCGGCCTTCAAGCGCCTGGGCGACATCGCCGCCGGCACCCTGGTGGTCTACCGCGAACCCGAACTGAGCCGGCCCAGCCTGCCTGACGTCGAGCCGCAACTGCCGCCCTTCCCCATGAGCCTGGAAGAACAGCGCGCCTTCCTCGGTTTCGCCGAACGCGGCGCGGCGCTTTCCTCGGCACGCCGCGAGGAACTGGCGGGCATTCTCGCCGAACCGCTGGGCGTCGAGCCGGTACGCGCCCAGGCCGAGATCAACGGCATCGCCCGCGGCTTTCTCGGCCTGCGTCAGGAGAGCGCATGAAACAGAGCCTCTTCGAACAGCGCCACCAGGCCGCCTGGCAACGCTTCGACAAACGCCTCGCCTTTCTCGAGAAAGGCAAGAAGCTGGAAGGCTCCAGCGACGACTTCGCCGCCGATTACCGGCGCCTCTGCCAGCAACTGGCGCTGGCCCAGGAGCGCGGCTACAGCAGTCACCTGATCGACCAGTTGCAGCAACTGGCGATGCGCGGCCACCAGCAGTTCTACCGGCACCGCAGCCAGCTCGGCAGCCGCACCCTCGGCTTCCTGCTCGCCGGCCTGCCGCGCCTGGTCCGCGAGGAATGGCGCAGCATCGCCGTGGCCAGCCTGCTGTTCTACGGCAGCGCCCTGCTCATGGGGCTGCTGGTCTATCACTTTCCCGACCTGATCTACAGCGTGGTCAGCCCGGACAAGGTCAGCGAGATGGAGTCTATGTACGCCCCGGAAACCACCCGCCTGGGTCCGTTGGGGGCACGCGACACCAGCGACGACTGGGAAATGTTCGGCTTCTACATCATGAACAACATCGGCATCGCCTTTCAGACCTTCGCCAGCGGCGTGCTGCTGGGACTCGGCAGCCTGTTCTTCCTGCTGTTCAATGGCCTGATGATCGGTTCGGTGGCCGGCCACCTGACGCAGATCGGCTACGTGCAGACCTTCTGGCCGTTCGTCATCGGCCACGGCGCGTTCGAACTGACCGCCATCACCTTCGCCGGCGCCGCCGGCCTTAAGCTCGGCTGGGCGCTGCTCGCGCCAGGTCGCCTGACCCGCGGCGAAGCCCTGCGGCTGGCGGCCCGGCGCAGCGTGCAACTGATCGCCGGGGTGATCGTGCTGTTGCTGCTGGCGGCCTTCACCGAGGCCTATTGGTCTTCCATCAGTCATTTCGAGCCGCGGGTGAAGTACGCGGTCGGCGCGGTCCTCTGGCTGCTGGTCGGCAGCTACTTCCTGTTCGCCGGACGGAGCCGCCATGCGCCTGACTGACGCCAGCGTGGCGATTCGACCGCGCAGCGCCTGGGAAGCGCTCGACCTCGGCATCCTCCTGGCGCATCGCCATGCGCGCCTGCTGATGGGCAGTTGGGCGTTGCTGACCCTGCCGCTGTTCGCCGTGCTCAGCCTCCTGCTGTGGCAGCATCCGACCCTGGCGATCCTGATCTTCTGGTGGCTCAAGCCGGCCTTCGAACGACTGCCGCTGTACATTCTCTCGCACGCCCTGTTCGGCGATACGCCAACCCTGAAGCAGGCCCTGCGCGCCTATCCCGCCCTGCTGAGGAAACAGTTGCCGGCCAGCCTGCTGTGGCGCCGCTTCAGTCCGACGCGCAGCTTCGACCTGCCGGTCCTGCAACTGGAAGGGCTCGCCGGGGAGCCCCGCAGCCAGCGCCTGATCGTATTGTCCCAGCGCAACGCCGGCGGCGCGACCTGGCTGACCGTGGTCGGCGTGCACCTGGAAATGGCGCTCTGGGCCGGCTTCGCCATGCTTCTCTACCTGCTGATCCCGGCGCAGAACGAGATCGACTGGAACTGGCAGAGCCTGCTCGACCCGGAAGCCGGCGAGTGGCTCTGGCTGGAGCACCTCTCGAACCTGCTCTACGTCCTGGTGCTGGTAGTCTGGGAGCCGATCTACGTGGCCTGCGGCTTCACCCTCTACCTGAACCGGCGCACCGAACTGGAGGCCTGGGACATCGAGCTGGTGTTCCGCCGCCTGCGCCAGCGTCTGGTCGGCAGCGCCTATGTCCTGCTGCTCGGCCTGGCCGCTTCGCTGGCCTGGCTGCCCGCCCCTTCCGCCTACGCCGAGCCGGCGGCCGCCGCCAGCGCCGCCAGCGCCGGCGACGCCGAGCTGCCGCCCGAGCAGGCCCGCCTGCTGCGGCAGAAACTCAACAGCGAACAGGCCGGCAAGCAGATCCGGGCGATCGTCGACGGCGCGCCGTTCAAGAACAGCGAGACCGTTACGGGCTGGCGCTTCGGCGACAAGACCGAGAAAAAGGACAGCCGCAAGGAGGACGAAGAGCGGCTCAAGGCATTCTTCGAGGCCCTGGCCAACTGGGTGCCGTTCCGTCACGCGGCGCAGGTCATCGAAGTGCTGCTCTGGGCTCTGCTGTTCAGCGCGGTGTTCCTGCTGGTCTGGCGCTACCGAGAATGGCTGCGCCTGTTCGTCGGCAACCTGGGCTTGCCGCAACGGGCCCGCCGCGAAGCGCCGACGGTGATGTTCGGCCTCGATCTCAGTCCGGAAAGCCTGCCCGACGACATCGCCGGCAACGCCGAACGGCTCTGGAACGAGAAACCACGGGAAGCCCTCGGCCTGCTCTACCGCGGGCTGCTCAGCCGACTGCTGCATGACTACCGCCTGCCGTTGAAGGGCTCCCATACCGAGGGCGAGGTCCTGCGCCTGGTCGAAGGACTGGAGCAACAACGGCCGCTGCTGCACTACAGCCAACTGCTGACCGCCCAATGGCAGGCGCTCGCCTACGGCCACCGGCTGCCGGCCGACGACGCTCGCCAGCGCCTCTGCGATGGCTGGCGCAGCCTTTTCGCCGCGGGAGCCAAGCCATGATGAGCCGGCGCGCGCGCTTCCTGTTGCTTGCCGTGCTCCTGCTGCTGGCCGGGCTGCTGGCGATCTTCCTGGCCAGCCGCCTGCAACCCTATACGGAGACGATCGACCTCGGCCCATCGCCGGAGGCCCGGCGCAATCCCTACCTGGCCGCCGAACTGTTCCTGCGCAAGCAGGGGGTCACGGTGAGCCGCGCCGACGGCCTTGAGGTCCTCAAGGAACTGCCGCCCTCCGGGCATACCCTGCTCCTGCTCGGCAGCCGCTCCGGCATGACTCCCGGCCAGGCGCGCCGCCTGCTGCAATGGAGCGAGCAGGGCGGGCATCTGGTGCTGATCGCCGAACGCCTGTGGGACGAGGACGAGAAGAAGAGCGGCGACCTGCTGCTCGACAGCCTGGATATCCGCCAGTACCTGACCGAGGACTTCGACGACAGCCAGGACCGGGCCAGAGAGGAAACCGCCGACGCCGACGCCGACGCCGACGCCGACGAAGGTAGCGTCGACGACCATGCGACCGAAGCGCCGCCGGAGGAAGCCGCCGGCGAGGAAGAAGAGCCCGCCGACAGCGTGCCGGACTATTCCGCACTGACCCGCCTGTACCTGGAAAACGAGCGCTCGCCGGCCTACATCGGCTTCGATCCCGACTACCACCTCTACGATCCGCAGAACCACGCCTACGCCTGGGCCAACAGCGGCGACGCCACCCACCTGTTGCAGATGCAGCACGGCAAGGGCCTGGTCACGGTGCTCACCGACGCCTGGATCTGGCAGAACCGCAACATCGAGCAGTACGACAACGCCTGGCTGCTCTGGTACCTGACCCAGGACAACCAGGTGACCCTGCTCTACCGCGCCGAACGCGACAGCCTCGCCACCCTGCTCGCCCGCCACTTCCCCGAGGCCCTGGCGGCAGCGCTGCTGCTGTTGCTCGCTGGCCTGTGGCGCGCAGGGCTGCGCCAGGGTCCCTTGCAGCCGGTGGCCAGCCGTTCGCGCCGGCAACTGGAGGAACACCTGCGCGCCGGCGCCGACTTCCTCCTCCGCCAGCGCGGCCACGTCGCCTTGCTGCACGGTCTGCAACGCGACATCCTGCGCAGGGCGCGGCGTCGCCACCCCGGTTTCGAACAGCTCGGCGTCGCCGAGCAATGGCAGATCCTCGGTCGCATGACCCGCCTGCCACCCAGCGCCATCAGCCAGGCCATGCGCCCATATCCGGCGCAGCGCCTTTCCGCTGCCGACTTCACCCGCCAGGTCGCCCACCTGCAAAGCCTCAGGAATGCCCTATGAGCGAACAGACGCCCGAACAACCGAGCACCGCGCCCAACCCGGCGCTCCAGCGCCAGCGCGCCAGCCAGCTGGCCCAGGCCCTGCGCAGCGAACTGCAGAAAGCCCTGATTGGCCAGGGCGCGGTGATCGACGATGTGCTCACCGCGTTGCTCGCCGGCGGCCACGTGTTGGTGGAAGGCGTGCCGGGGCTCGGCAAGACCCTGCTGGTACGCGCCCTGGCGCGCTGCTTCGACGGCGGCTTCGCGCGCATCCAGTTCACCCCCGACCTGATGCCCAGCGACGTCACCGGCCACGCCGTATACGACCTCGCCAGCGAGCAGTTCAAGCTGCGCAAGGGGCCGGTGTTCACCCACCTGCTGCTGGCGGACGAGATCAACCGCGCGCCGGCCAAGACCCAGGCCGCCCTCCTGGAAGTGATGCAGGAGCGCCAGGTCACCCTGGAAGGACGCGCCCTGCCGGTGCCGCAGCCGTTCATGGTGCTGGCGACGCAGAACCCGATCGAGCAGGAAGGCACCTATCCGCTGCCGGAAGCCGAACTCGACCGCTTCATGCTCAAGCTGCGCATCGATTACCCGGCCGAAGCCGAGGAACAGACCCTGGTGCGCCAGGTGACCCGCTCCGCGCGCAGCGACATGCTCGACGTGGCCAACCTGCGGCCGCTGCTGAAGGACAAAGACGTTCTCGCCCTGCAGCGGATCGCCAGCGACCTGCCGATCGACGACCAGGTCCTCGACTATGCCGTGCGCCTGGCCCGCACCACCCGCAACTGGCCGGGCCTGGCCCTCGGCGCCGGACCTCGCGCGTCGATCGCCCTGGTCCGTTGCGGCCGGGCGCGGGCGCTGTTGCGCGGCGGCGAGTTCGTGGTGCCGGACGACATCAAGGGCTGTGCCCTGGCGGTCCTGCGCCATCGGGTCCGGCTGTCTCCGGAGCTGGACATCGAGGGGCTGTCGGTGGACCAGGTCCTGCAACAGTTGCTCGACCAGGTACCGGCCCCCCGCGTATGAAGCCATCGCGCGCCCTGCTGGCGCTGTTCGCCGCGCTCCTGCTGCTGGCCATCGGCCTGGGCAGCCTGTCGGCGCTCGGCCAGCGGTTGCCTGCGCAACTGCATACATTCTGGTGGGCGGTGCTCGCCGCGCTGCTCCTGCTCGGCCTGCTGGACGCCCTGTGGGCGCGCCGCCAGGCGGTGCCGAAGCTGAGCCGCCAGCTCAGCGGCAACCTGCCGCTGGGGCGCTGGAGCGAAGTGCGCCTGCATCTGCAGCACACCTATCGGCGTCCGGTTCGCCTGACCCTGTTCGATCACCTGCCGGCCGGCATGGATTTCGAGTACCTGCCGCAGGAGGTCGAACTGCGCCCGGGCGAAAGCACCGAGGTCGGCTACCGGGTGCGGCCGCTCAACCGCGGTCACTTCGTGTTTCCCCGCTGCGAGCTGGAACTGCCCAGCCCGCTGCGCCTGTGGCGGCAGCGCCGCTACCTGGAAGCACGTGGCGAGACCCGCGTCTACCCGGACTTCGCCCGCCTCTACGGCGCCGAACTGATGGCGGTCGACCACTGGCTCAACCAGATCGGCGTACGCGGCGGCCAGCGCCGCGGCCTCGGCCTGGAGTTCCACCAGTTGCGCGAATTCCGCGACGGCGACACCCTGCGCCAGATCGACTGGAAGGCCACCGCTCGCAAACGCACGCCGATCGCCCGCGAATACCAGGACGAACGCGACCAGCAGATCCTCTTCCTGCTCGACTGCGGCCGCCGCATGCGCAGCCAGGACGGCGACCTGTCGCACTTCGACCATGCCCTCAACGCCAGCCTGCTGCTGGCCTACGTGGCCCTGCGCCAGGGCGATGCGGTGGGCGCCGTGACCTTCGCCGGCGACGACCGCCGGCACCTCCCGCCGGGCAAGGGCAGCGCCCAGCTCGGCGCGCTGCTCAACACCGTCTACGACCTGCAGACCAGCCAGCGTCCCGCCGACTTCCCGGAAGCCGTGCAGGCGGTGCTGTCCCGCCAGCGGCGGCGGGCCCTGGTGATCCTGGTGACCAACCTGCGCGACGAGGACGACGAGGAACTGCTCGGCGCGGTGAAACGCCTGGGCCGCCAGCACCGGGTGCTGGTCGCCAGCCTGCGCGAGGAAGTGCTCGACACCCTGCGCCAGGAGCCGGTCGCCCGCTATGAGCAGGCGCTCGCCTACACCGGCACCATCGACTACCTGAATGCGCGCAACGGCCTCCACGAGAAGCTCGCGGCCCACGGCGTGCCAGTGCTCGATGCGCGTCCCAGCGAACTCGGGCCGGAGCTGATCAGCCGCTACCTGGGCTGGAAGCGCGCCGGCGTGCTTTGACGGATCAGACCGACTGCGGCTGGCGGGGGAAGCTGAAGTAGCGGCGCAGCGCCTCCACCAGTTCGAGGAATTCGGCGGGCGGCGCCAGCAGGTGGAAGCCGGAATCGAAATGACCGGGCGTGACGTCCTCGCAGGTCCACCGGCAGTCGGCGGAAAAATCGATGCATTGCGGGCGACCGCCCAGTCCCGGAACCTTCAGGCGCAGTTCGAAACGCGCGCCGACCAGCATCGGCAGTTGGCTGATCAGCAGCAGGCCGTCCTCGGAGACGTTGCCGATGTAGCCCATCGGCTTGTCGGTGATGCGATTGAACACCTTCAGGTAGCTGGGCAACTGATGGCGCTGGATATGTCGTTGAAGACCCATAATGGCATTTCGCTATGATTTGCAGTCCAGTATGACGATGCCGGCGCTCGGGGAACAAGCTCAGCGGCAGCGTTCGGACTCCCGCGAGGCCAGTTCGCGACGAATGGCGTCCAGCTCGGCATCGCTCAGGTAAACCGGCCCGCCGCCGGCGTCCTGCCGATAGAAGCGGCCGCCGCGTTCGAGCTGGGACAACTGTTGCCGCAAGCGCCCGCATTCCTCGGCCAGCGCAGCCTGGCGCTGGCCGGCACGTTCGGCGGCGGCGGTGCGTTCCTCGCGACGAGCATCGAAATACTCCTGGGTGCGCTGCTCGCGCTGGCGGGTCGCGGCGTCACGTTCCACCACCTGCGGCCTGACTTCGACGCGTTGCGCGCCGGCCGGTGGCGTGGCGGAGAAGTGTACCTTGCCCTGGGCATCGGTCCAGCGATAGATGTCCGCCTGTGCCAGCACGGGCATCAGGGCGACACAGAACCACAGGGCACGCATGCGAAC
Source organism: Pseudomonas sp. HMSC067G02 (assembly GCF_001813485.1). Taxonomy (NCBI): domain Bacteria; kingdom Pseudomonadati; phylum Pseudomonadota; class Gammaproteobacteria; order Pseudomonadales; family Pseudomonadaceae; genus Pseudomonas; species Pseudomonas sp. HMSC067G02. The sequence goes on along the minus strand of NZ_KV812698.1, from coordinate 177,479 downwards.
CTCCTCCGTGAAATCCAGGACGAAGCTTACCGGATCGACCGGGGTCCCATGCGACCGACGGTCAGCCTGAACGCCCGTCCAGTCTCCCGGCCGCCTACAGGCGGGTCGGCACGGCGCTGGCCGAGGCCGGCGTCTCGTTCAGCCGGCCCAACTGGCGCAACGTCTCCAGCCGCGCCTTGGCACGGTAGGCATATTCGCTGGTGGGGTAACGGGCGATGATGAAGTGGTAGGTCTGCGCCGCGTCGACGAACAGGCTCTGGCGTTCCAGGCACTGGCCGCGCAGCAGCGAGATTTCCGGCTGCAGGTAGGGCCGCGCGCGAATCCGCCGTTCGGCCCGCGACAGGTCGAGCATCACCTGTGCGCAATCGCCTTTGTCGTAGGCGCGGTAGGCCCCGTTCAGGTCGCTGTTCAGCGACCAGCTGTTACAACCGGTGGCACTCAGCGCCAGGCAGGCAACGATCAAGCTTCGCATAGGCATATCCTCCGTTGGGAACTGTATCGGCGCGTATTGGCGTGACTGAAGGGCCTGACTAGACTGGGATGCCCCTCGCCCTGGCGCCAAGGAGATGCCATGCGCTTCGCCCGCCGTCTCGTCCTGCTCCCGTTGCTGTCGCTGCTGGCCGCCTGCTCGCCGACCACGCCGCTGTTCGTCGCCCAGGTGACCACTGGCGAAGTCGCCGAATACAAGCAGATGAAGAGCAACCGCATGACCGCCGCCATCGAGGAGGAAGGCGACCTGCTGACCTACAGCGCCATGGCGATCCGCGACAACAGGAGCACCGAGGCGGAGAAGCTCTACCTCACCGGCTACGACAATAGCCGCTACAGCGCCGAAGTGCGCGGTATCTCGCTGTACCAGATCGGCCTGATCTACATGAGCCGCTACAACGACCAGCGCGACGACGCCAAGGCCACCGACTACTTCCAGCGCGTGGTCCGCGAGTTCCCCGGCACCCACGCCGCCGAGCATGCCCAGGCGCGCCTGCTGGCGATGCGGCAGCGAGCCAGGGAGCCGGTGCAGAAGAGCGCCCGTGAATTGCTCGCCACCTGGAAACCACAGCAGAACCTCGATCTCTACAAGACCAGCCTCGACCCGGACATGACCCTGCTGTCGCGCCGCGCGGTGCTCAAGGATCGCGTCGACGAAGCCGCCGAGCTCTACCTGCTGGCGGTCAACGATCCGGCGATTCCTGCCGGTATAAAGGAAAAGGCCCTCTACCAGCTCGGCCTGATGTACCTGGCGCCGGACAACCCGCACCCGAACCGCGACAAGGCCATCGAATACCTGCGCCGCCAGTTGCTCGACTATCCTGAAGGCGAATTGTCGAACAAGGCCAGCCGGCACCTCGACCAGGCGCTCAACGTGCAACCGCGCTGATCCCCGCCGGACTGACCCAGATCAAGCGCCCGTCGCGGCGCCTGGTCTGCAATGGCATTCCCGCCCAGTGCCAGGAGCGTTGCCATGAACCTGCATAACCTGCTGGTGGTCGTCGACCCGAGCAGCGACGAACAGCCGGCCCTTACCCGTGCCCAGTGGATCGCCGAACGCAGCGGCGCCAGCGTCGAGTTGCTGCTGTGCGACTTCAACCCGGCGCTGGACGGCGGGCTGTTCTTCGACAGTCACTCGCTGCAGCGTGCCCGCGACCTTTACCTGGACGAACGGGTCACCTGGCTGGAGCAGCTTTCCATGCCGCTGCAGCAGGCCGGCATCCGCACTCAGGTCGAGGCCCAGTGGGGCAAGCCGCTGGACCGGATGGTCCTGCAACGGGTCGGCGAAACCCGGCCCGACCTGGTCCTCAAGAGCACCCGCAAGCACAACCTGCTGCGCCGCCTGCTACTGGGCAACAGCGACTGGCAATTGATCCGCCACTGCCCGCAGCCGCTCTGGCTGGTCCATCACGACGCCTGGCGCGGCCAGCGCCTGTGCGCGGCGCTCGACCCGCTGCATGCCAGCGACAAGCCGGCCGCCCTCGATCACCGGCTGATCGCCGCCGCCCGCCAGCTCGAAGCCAGCCTGGGGCTGCGCGCCGACTACCTGCATACCCACGCGGCGATGCCGCGCAGCCTGCTGTTCGACGCGGAAATGCTCGCCGGTTACGAGCGTTTCGTGCTGCAACATGAGGAACGTCACCGCCAGGCCTTCGACGACCTGCTGGCAGCCTACCCGGAGATCGCCGCGGAGCGCCGCCACCTGCTGGCCGGCTATGCCGAGCAGGCGATCCCCGACTTCGTCCGGGCCAACGACATCGACCTGCTGCTGATGGGCGCGGTCGCCCGGGGGCACCTGGACAACGCGCTGATCGGGCAGACCGCCGAACGCGTCCTGGAGGAGGTGGAATGCGACCTGCTGGTGCTCAAACCGACAAATGACATCTGATGCAGATAGTATGACTCCGCAGTCGCCGCCGAGCCTCGCCGGTGGTAGCCTGCACGCCAGCGTTATCCAAGGAGTCCTTTGCATGTCCGTTCGCCGCACCAAAATCGTCGCCACCCTCGGCCCAGCCAGCAATTCCCCGGAAGTGCTGGAGCAACTGATCCTGGCCGGGATCGACGTCGCCCGCCTCAACTTCTCCCACGGCACCCCCGATGAACACCGCGCCCGCGCCAGGCTGGTGCGCGAACTGGCGGCCAAGCACGGCCGCTTCGTCGCCCTGCTCGGCGACCTGCAAGGACCGAAGATCCGCATCGCCAAGTTCGCCAACAAGCGCATCGAATTGCAGGTCGGCGACAAGTTCCGCTTCTCCACCAGCCACGCCCGCGACGCCGGTACCCAGGAAGTGGTCGGCATCGACTACCCGGACCTGGTGAAGGACTGCGGGGTCGGCGATGAACTGCTGCTGGACGACGGCCGGGTGGTGATGGTGGTCGAGGAAGTCGCCGCCGACGAACTGCGCTGCCGGGTGCTGATCGGCGGCCCGCTGTCCGACCACAAGGGCATCAACCGCCGCGGCGGCGGTCTCACCGCGCCGGCGCTGACCGACAAGGACAAGGCCGACATCAAGCTGGCCGCGGACATGGACCTGGACTACGTGGCCGTTTCCTTCCCGCGCGATGCCAAGGACATGGAGTACGCCCGCCGCCTGCTCACCGAGGCCGGTGGCAAGGCCTGGCTGGTGGCCAAGATCGAGCGCGCCGAGGCGGTCGCCGACGACGACGCCCTCGACGGCCTGATTCGTGCCAGCGACGCGGTGATGGTGGCCCGTGGCGACCTCGGCGTGGAAATCGGCGATGCCGAGCTGGTCGGCATCCAGAAGAAAATCATCCTGCACGCTCGCCGCAACAATAAAGTGGTGATCACCGCGACCCAGATGATGGAGTCGATGATCCACAGCCCGATGCCGACCCGCGCGGAAGTCTCCGACGTGGCCAACGCCGTGCTCGACTACACCGACGCGGTGATGCTCTCGGCGGAAAGCGCCGCCGGCGAGTACCCGGTGGAAGCGGTGAAAGCCATGGCCCGCGTCTGCCAGGGCGCCGAGAAGCACCCGACCAGCCAGAAATCCAGCCACCGCCTCGGCCAGACTTTCGACCGCTGCGACGAGAGCATCGCCCTGGCGTCGATGTACACGGCCAACCACTTCCCGGGGATCAAGGCGATCATCTGCCTGACCGAAAGCGGCTTCACCCCGCTGATCATGTCGCGCATCCGCTCGTCGGTACCGATCTACGCCTACTCCCCGCACCGCGAGACCCAGGCTCGCGTGGCGATGTTCCGCGGCGTGGAAACCATCCCCTTCGACCCGGCGGCGCTGCCGGCGGAGAAGGTCAGCCAGGCCGCGGTCGACGAGTTGCTCAAGCGCGGCGTGGTGACCAAGGGCGACTGGGTGATCCTGACCAAGGGCGACAGCTACACCGCCCAAGGCGGCACCAACACCATGAAGGTGCTGCACGTCGGCGACCTGCTGGTATAAGCGCACGTCGCGGCGGATAACGCCCGGGGCGTTATCCGCCCTACGGACCGGCGCTCCGCTAACTCAACGTGGTGTAGGGCGAATAACCGCTACGCGGTTATCCGCCGTTTCAGCCGCATCGCGGCGAATAACGCCTGGGGCGTTATCCGCCCTACGGATCGTCGCTCCGCTGGCCCAACAGCGGTGTGCTCAGGCGAACCTGGAGAAATCCGGCTGGCGCCGGTGCATGAAGGCGCTGAGCGCCTCGATCGCCTCGGGCGAGCGCAGTCGGGTACTGAAGATATCGCCTTCCTCGGCGATCACCCGGCGAAGCTCCTCGATAAACGGCGCTTTCATCAGGCGCTTGCTCTCCACTACCGCCGAGGGCGCCAGGTGCAGGAAGCGCCGGGCCGCATCGCGGGCGTGCTCCAGCACCGTGGCGCCATCCTCCAGCGCCGCATTGGCCAGGCCCCAGGCCGCCGCCTGCTCGCCGCTGAAGTCCTGGCCAAGCATCAGCAATTCCGCAGCCCTGGCATGACCGAGCATGCGCGGCAGGATCAGGCTCGAGCCGAACTCCGGTGTCAGGCCGAGGTTGACGAACGGCATCTTCAATCGCGCGTTGCGACCAACGAAGACCAGATCGCAATGCAGCAGCAGGGTGGTGCCGATACCCACCGCCGGTCCGTTCACCGCGGCGATCACCGGCTTGGGGAATTCCAGCAGGGCGCTCATGAAGCGGCCGACCGGGCTGTCGCGCAGGGATGGCGGTTGCTCGAGGAAGTCGAGGATGTCGTTGCCGCTGGTGAAGCAGGCATCGCCGCCAGTGATCAGCACTACCCGCACAGCCGTATCGGCCTGCGCCTCCAGCAGCGCCTCGGCCATCCGGCTGTACATCGCGCGGGTCAGCGCGTTCTTCTTGTCCTGGCGGTCCAGGCGCAGGGTCAGCAGCCCTGTTTCGCGTTCGACCCGAATCAGCTCGCTCATCGTCACTCCAGGGATGCGGCGCAAGGCCGCGGCAATGGCTGCAAGGCACCGCCACCGGCGCCGCGTCAGGCGTGGGGCAGGAACAGGTCCGCCAGGGTCTGGCTACGCGGTACGCCGGCCAGGTAGAGATGCCGGGCGAAGCGTTCGACGCTGACGGGTTGGCCGCAGAGTAAGGCCATGCTGCGCCGCGGAACAAGGCGGAGATCGGCCAAGGCAGAGGGCAACTGCGCCGCCGACACCAGGTTGACGCGCAGTTGCGGATGACGCCCGGCCAACTCCGCCAACTCGCTCGCCAGGTAGTGGTCGCGCGCCAGGTGCAGCAGCTGGATCGGCGCCTGGTGTTCCGCGCGCAAGGCTTCGCGAAGTATCCCCCAGAGCGGCGCCAGCCCGGTGCCGGCGGCCATCAGCAACAGCGGTCGCTCCTGCCAGTCCGGCTCGTAGCGCAACGCCCCGCCGCGCAACTCGCCCAGACGCAGGAGCGCGCCAGGCGCCAGGCGCCGGGCGCGGTCGCAGAACGCGCCGGGAGCGCTACAGTCGATGTGGAACTCCAGCCATGGGTCCTCGTGAGGCAGGCTGGCCAGCGAATAGGGACGCGCCACGCCATCGTCGCTCCACAGCAGCAGGTGCTGCCCGGCGCGATAGCGCAAGGGCCGCTCCGGCTCCAGGCGCAGGCGCAGCACATCGCCCAGCCAGTGGCAGGCGACGACCCTGGCCGGCAGCCCGTCGCGCTCAGGATCGAAAGGCTGCAACACGAGGTCGCCGAGCACCCGGCACTGACAGGCCAGCCGCCAGCCCGCTTCGCGCCGTACCGGATCGAGCGCCTCCGGGAGGGTGTCTTCCACCTCGCCCTGCAGGCAATGCACCAGGCAGGCGTGGCAACTGCCGGCGCGGCAGCTATGGGGCACGGCGATGCCGCCGGCGAGCAGCGCATCCAGCAGGTTGCTGCCGGCGGCGACGGCAAGACGTCGCTCGCCGACCCGTATGTCAGGCACTGGTGACCTCCCAGGTGGCGTCGCAGCGGTTTCGTCCGCCACGCTTGGCACGGTAGAGCGCCTGGTCGGCCCGCTGCAAGGCCTCGTCGAGATCGTCGTCGGCATACAGCAGGGTCATGCCCACCGAAAGGCTCAGGGTATCCACCGTGACCCCGACCGGTTCCGCCTGTTCGAACGCCAGGCGCAGGCGTTCGCAACAGCTTTCCAGCTGTTCCGCGTCGGCGTGGGGCAGCAGCAGGACGAACTCCTCGCCGCCGTAACGGGCCAGGACGTCGCCATCGCGCAGACAGGAACGCGCCACCGCGGCGAAGGTCTGCAGGACCCGATCGCCGGCGGCGTGGCCGTGGCGGTCGTTGATCCGCTTGAAGTGATCGAGGTCGATCAGCGCCAGGCCGTGCTGCCGGTTCGGCAGCAGGTCTTCCAGCGCCCGACTGGCCAGGCGCATGAAATGCCGGCGGTTGAACAGCCCGGTGAGTTCGTCGGTGGCCACCAGGTCTTCCAGTTGGCGCATCATGCCGCGCAGCGTGTCCTGGTGCGCCTGCAAGGCATAGCGGCGCTGGCGCATGCGTTGCCGCATCGCCTGTATGTAGCTGGCGAACAGGCTCAGCCAGACCATTACGATGAACATCACGAGCACCTGCAATGCAGCCCGGCCCGGCAGCTCGAGACGCTGCTGCAAGGCCTCTACCAGGTAGATGCCGGAAAAAGCGATGAACGCCAGCGCCGCACAGCGGGCGAAGACCCGCGGCGGCAGTTGGAACACGCCGAACAGCAGGGCCAGCACGTAGAACACCATGAAGGTGCCGCGCAGGCTGTCGACGTGATAGAGGAAATAGGTCAGCCAGGCGATCGCCACCAGCACCTGCGGCTCGGTCAGGCTGGGATCGGCGTAACGCAGGTTGCGACCGCTGGCGAACAGCCAGAGGAAGGCCAGTTGGCAAGCCACCACCAGGGTGGTGCTGGCTGCCGCGGTGGTCGGCGCTGCGCGGTAGAAGCCGCTGAGTAGCGCCAGCCAGAGCAGGACCAGGCCGAGCAGGTAGGTGCCTGCGGCCATGCCGAACCGGCGGAGCAAGAGCTTTTGCAGCGCACGCTGTTTCAGAGGAGGCTTGTCTGTGCGCATGGGCTCCGTCCCGTAATGGCACCTGGCCGCAATGTACCCTGCCCCCTGCGGGTTGCCTAGTCGAACGAACTGCCAGCTAGCGGACCGCGGATTTATCGGCCGACCAGCCGGCTGGCCGACCAAGGTCTGATCGTCGGCGCGTGCGCCCGTCTCGCCGGAACGGCTATACTGTCGCGCCTTTTTTGCGCCGGTGCCTGACCGGCGCGCTCCTCGGCTGCGGCCGGCTCCGTGACCCTGCCCCGCATCCGAATTACCCGCCTGAAGAGGACCGTGCTCCATGGCCGTGATCAAGCAAGACGACCTGATCCAGAGCGTCGCCGATGCCCTGCAGTTCATCTCCTACTACCACCCGGTCGATTTCATCCAGGCCATGCATGAGGCCTACCTGCGCGAAGAATCGCCGGCTGCCCGCGACTCCATGGCGCAGATCCTGATCAACTCGCGCATGTGCGCCACCGGCCACCGCCCGATCTGCCAGGACACCGGGATCGTCACCGTGTTCGTCCGGGTCGGCATGGACGTGCGCTGGGACGGCGCTACCATGAGCGTCGACGATATGATCAACGAAGGCGTGCGCCGCGCCTACAACCTGCCGGAGAACGTCCTGCGCGCCTCGATCCTGGCCGACCCGGCCGGCGCGCGGAAGAACACCAAGGACAACACGCCGGCGGTGATCCACTACTCCATCGTTCCCGGCGACAAGGTCGAAGTCGATGTCGCGGCCAAGGGCGGCGGCTCGGAGAACAAGTCGAAGATGGCCATGCTCAACCCGTCCGACTCGATCGTCGACTGGGTGCTGAAGACTGTACCGACCATGGGCGCCGGCTGGTGCCCGCCGGGCATGCTCGGCATCGGCATCGGCGGCACCGCGGAGAAAGCAGCGGTGATGGCGAAGGAAGTCCTCATGGACCCGATCGACATCCACGAACTGAAGGCCCGCGGCCCGCAGAACCGCATCGAGGAACTGCGCCTGGAGCTGTTCGAGAAGGTCAACCAGTTGGGCATCGGTGCCCAGGGCCTGGGCGGCCTGACCACCGTGCTCGACGTCAAGATCATGGACTACCCGACCCACGCCGCCTCGCTGCCGGTGTGCATGATCCCCAACTGCGCCGCGACCCGCCACGCCCACTTCGTGCTCGACGGCTCCGGCCCCGCCGAACTGGAAGCGCCGTCGCTCGACGCCTACCCGGAGATCGTCTGGGAAGCCGGCCCGTCCGCGCGCCGCGTCGACCTGGACAAGATCACCCCGGAAGAGGTGCAAAGCTGGAAACCGGGCGAGACCCTGCTGCTCAACGGCAAGATGCTCACCGGCCGCGACGCCGCGCACAAGCGCATGGTCGACATGCTGAACAAGGGCGAAACGCTGCCGGTGGACCTGAAAGGCCGCTTCATCTATTACGTCGGCCCGGTCGATCCGGTCGGCGACGAGGTGGTCGGCCCGGCCGGTCCCACCACCGCCACCCGGATGGACAAGTTCACCCGCCAGATCCTCGAACAGACCGGCCTGCTGGGCATGATCGGCAAGTCCGAGCGCGGTCCCATCGCCATCGAGGCGATCAAGGACAACAAGGCGGTATACCTGATGGCCGTCGGCGGCGCCGCCTACCTGGTCGCCCAGGCGATCAAGAAGTCCAAGGTGCTGGCCTTCGCCGAACTGGGCATGGAAGCGATCTACGAGTTCGAGGTGAAGGACATGCCGGTCACCGTCGCGGTTGACACCAACGGCGAGTCGGTGCACATCACCGGCCCGGCGGTCTGGCAGAAGAAGATCGCCGAAAGCCTGGCGGTCGAGGTCAAGTAAGCCTGCTCCGTCCCTGGAAAAGCCCGGCCCCGCGCCGGGCTTTTTCGTACGGCCACTGGCGGGAGCCTGGGCTGGCAGCGCCGCAGGCGCCTTGGTTCAGCCGAACCAGAAATACAGCAAGGTCAGGTTCGCCGCCGAGATCAGGCCGAACAACGACCAGGCCAGCGCGCTGACCCAGCGCGGGTTGACGAACTCCCCCATGAGGCCCCGGTCGCTGCTGAAGCGAATCAGCGGCCACAGGGCGAACGGCAATTGCAGGCTGAGCACCACCTGGCTGAGCACCAGCAGCTTGCCTACCGCGCCTTCGCCCAGCCAGAGCACGCCGATCAAGGCCGGCACCAGGGCCAGGCCGCGGGTGATCAGGCGCCGCTGCCAGCAGGGAATCTTCGCCCGGAGGAAACCCTCCATCACCACCTGCCCGGCAATGGTGCCGGTGAAGGTCGAGCTTTGCCCCGCCGCCAGCAGGGCGAAGCCGAACAGGAAGCTGGCCAGGGCGCCGCCCACCAACGGGTCGAGCAGGTGGTAGGCGTCCTGGATCTCCACCACCTCGGTATGGCCGCTGCCGTGGAAAGCCGCGGCGGCGAGGATCAGGATCGCCGCATTGACCAGCAGCGCCAGGGACAGCGAGCCGATGGTGTCGAGCCGGGAAAAGCGGATCGCCGAGCGTTTGCTCGCCGCGTCGTCGCCGCTGACCCGGGTCTGCACCACGGACGAATGCAGGTAGAGGTTGTGCGGCATCACCGTCGCGCCGAGGATGCCGATCGCCAGGTACAGCGGCTCCTGGCTGCTCAGGGTGTCCCAGGATGGCCGCAGGCCGGCGGCGACATCCGGCCAGTAGGGGCCGATCAGCACCAGTTCGACGAAGAAACACGCGCCGATGGTCGCGATCAGCCCCAGCACTATGGCCTCCAGGCGGCGGAAGTTGGCGCCCTGCAGGGCCAGCACGATCAGGGTATCGAAGGCGGTGAGGACCACCCCGGTGGTAATCGAGACGCCCAGCAGCAGGTGGAAGGCCAGCGCCGCGCCGAGCACCTCGGCAAGGTCGGTGGCGACGATCGACAGTTCCGCCAGCAGCCATTGGCCACGCGCCACGCCAGGGCGATAGCGCTCCCGGGAGAGCTGCGCGAGGTCGCGGCCGGTGGCGATCCCCAGGCGCGAACAGAGGCTTTGCAGGAGCATCCCGGAAAAGCTCGCCAGCACCACCACGAACAGCAGCGCGTAGCCGAAGCGCGAGCCCGCCTCGATGGCGGTGGCCCAGTTGCCGGGGTCCATGTAGCCGACCGAGACCAGCAGGCCGGGGCCGACGAACAGCGCCAGCTTGCGCAGCGGCGAGGCGTCGGCCGGCACCGCCACGCTGTGGCTGACCGCCGAGGGACAGAACGGCGCGGTGGCCGTGGTGGGCAGGGAGTATTTCACGAGGCGACGCCGGATCGGGGAGGAAGTGCGACCAGCCTAAACGTTTCACCCCGGTCGCGTCTTCCCTCCCCTCAGGCCTGGGCGCGCTGGCCGACCAGGCTCAGCTCGGCGACCTTCTCGCGCCGCTGCGCCAGGTAGCGGGTGCAACTGACACGCAGGAAGGAGGCGAAGTTGAGCACCTCGCCGCGATAGTCCATCACTTCCTCGTAGAGCTTGGTGATCAACTGGTTGGTGCTCAGGCCCTCGCCTTCGGCGATTTCCCGGAGGATGTCCCAGAACTGGTTCTCCAGGCGCAGGGTGGTCACCACCCCGCGGATGCGCAAGGAACGCGAGCGCGATTCATAGAGGATCGGGTCGGCTTTCACATAGAGTTCGCACATGCGCGGGGGTCTCCTGGGTCTCAGTGGCTGATACGGGTGCCGAGCACCTCAAGGAAGCGCGCCAGCCTCGCCGGATGCGCCGGCCAGGCCGGCGCAGTGACCAGGTGGCCGTCGACGTGGGCCTGGTCCGACGGAATGTCGACGTACTCGCCGCCGGCCAGCCGCACCTCCGGGGCGCAGGCCGGATAGGCGCTGCACGCCCGCCCTTGCAGGACGCCGGCGGCGGCCAGCAGCTGGGCGCCATGGCAGACCGCGGCGATCGGCTTGCGCGCGGCGTCGAAGGCACGCACCAGAGCCAGCACCTGCTCGTTCAGGCGCAGGTATTCGGGGGCGCGGCCGCCGGGGATCAGCAGGGCATCGTAATCCTCGGCGCGGGCCTGGGCAAAGTCGGCATTGAGGGTGAAGTTGTGGCCCGGCTTCTCACTGTAGGTCTGGTCGCCTTCGAAATCGTGGATGGCGGTGCGCACGCTTTGCCCGGCCCGCTTGTCCGGACACACCGCATGCACCTGGTGGCCCACCATCTGCAGGGCCTGGAACGGGACCATGGTTTCGTAGTCTTCGGCATAGTCGCCGACCAGCATCAGGATCTTCTTCGCAGCCATCACGCGCACTCCTTCGGGCAGGGCCCGGTCATACCGGGGATGCACCTAAGGTAGCCAATCCGCAGGGGGACGCGGGTAATAGACGGTTACTACACGCGTGCCGGGTTCAGATGCCGATCTTGTCCAGGGCCCGCCCGACGCCTTCCCAGAACGAGCGCTGCACGCGTTTCCGGTAGCCGCTGGCGGCGAACTGCATGGGCTCCTGGACCTGGTGGGTAGCGCCGATTTCCGCAGCGCCGAGATCGGCCGCCACCAATTGCAGCGGGCCATCGCCCTCACCCGCCGGGTTCTCGCTCTTCGGTGGCGGGTTGAGTTCGTCGTAGCGCAGGTAGTAGACCGAGCCGGCCCTGGCCTCGAGCATGAAGCTGGCGATGCGGGTGAAATCCATCGGACCGTCGGCGAACAGGGTCCAGAAGCTGCCCGCCAGCGGCCGGCGCATTTCCAGCTTGTAGCTGCCGGTCTCGAACTCGAACGCCAGGTAGCCGTTGCTCGGCAGGCTGCCGATCAGTTCGTTGTTGAGGAAGATCCCCGGCGCCTCGAGTTCCTCGTCCGCCCACTGGCTCCGCGGACGGTAGAGGTAGACGGTGGCGTGGCTGGCATCGGCGCTCGGATGGGCGACGAAGGCCGGTCCGTCCACCGCACCGAAGAACGCGCCGGGCGTGCTGCAGCCGACCAGGCTCGCGACGATCGACAGGGCCAGCGACAGGCTGCGCAGCATGCTCCATCCCTCTTCTTATGGTTATCCGCGCAGCATAACCAGCCGGGTCGGGCCTGCCACCCGTCGAAAGTCCGGTTCTCCGGGAGAACGGCCTCAGGCCGGGCGCGGCACCTTGGCCAGCGCCGGCGTCGGCATCAGCCGGCGCACCAGCCACTTGCGCACCGGCACCACGCCGCGCTCCTGGAACAGTACGCAGAACGCCACCAGCAGGACCAGGAACAGCGGGTAGTAGAGCAGCGACGATGGCAGCGCGGCCGCCGCCTCGGTGCAGGCGCGCCAGTCGTCGAGACAACGCCCCGGCACGGCGATAAGGCGCTCGCTACGGGAGAACAGGGTGAACATCGGCACATGCAGGGCGAACAGCGACAGCGAGGCGGCCCCCAGGCGCGGCGACCAGTGGCGGACGAAAGCGCTCTTCGGGTCGGCGGGCAGCGCGCAAAGGCACACCAGCAGCAACTGGGCCGGCAGCAGCAGGCCGTTGTGCAGCAGGAAGTACCAATGCTTGGCGCCCTGGGTGAACAGGTAGTCGGCCACCAGGAAGGCCGCCACCACCAGCGCCACCAGCGCGGCCAGCAGGCCACGTCCCGGCACCATGCCGCGGTCGCGGTAGCCGCGGAACAACCCGTAGGCCAGGATGCCGCCAAGGAATTCCGGCAGGCGCAGCAACGGATTGCGGTGCAGCAGGCCGGTCCAGGGGATCCCGTAGCTCTCGCTGGCCACTACCAGCGCCGGCGGGATCAGGTAGACCAGCCAGACCAGCGCCAGCACCTTCCACTTGTGCCGGCTGCGCATCAGCCGCGGGGCGACGAAGGGAAACGCCAGGTAGAAGAACATCAGCGTCGACAGCGACCACAACGGCGCGTTGAAGGTCAGGTAATAGGGATTCCAGGCCTGCAGCAGGAGGATCTGCAGGATGCTGTTGACGAACAGTTCGGTGTTGCTCATCCAGTGCAGGAAGAGTTCCGGGTGGGTGCGGCCGAGCACTTCGTTGGTGTCGTAGATGACGAAGCGCGGGGTGGCCTTGTCCAGCTCGGGACCGATTCCCAGGTGGCTGAGGGCCAGCAGCACCAGGATCGACAGCAGCAGGGAGAACAGGTGCAGCGGATAGAGATTGGACAGTCGCTTGGTCCAGAAGCTGCGGGCGCTTTCGCGCAACCGGCCGCTGCGTGCGTAGACATGGGCCAGGAGGAAGCCGGAAAGCACGAAGAAGGTACTGGTGGCGAAGAACCCCAGGCTGGTCAGTTCATCGAGACCGGGAAACTTCTGCTCTTTCGGATAGGTATGCAGGGTGTGGTACACCACCACGTACAGGCCGAGCAGGAAGCGCAACCATTCCAGTCCGATGAAACGTTCCTTGGAGTCGGGCGTTGCCACGCATCTCTCCTTTGTCATTGTAATGGGCGGTCCGGGGTAGACCCGCAAGCTCCCCGGCAAGTTTCACCGGGCCGGCCAGCGGCTACGAACGGCCGCGCCCTAGCGCCGGCGGTCGAGGAAATTCACCACTACCCGGTCCAGCCAACCCCACAGGCGCTGGTGCAGGCGCATCCACAGGGGTCGCGCGCGCCACATCGCCAGGGTCACCTCGCGGCTGTCGGCGAAGTCCGCCAGCAGGCTCGCCGCCGCCTCATTGGTGAAGTCCGGGTCGAGGGCCTCGAGATTGGCGTCGAGGTTGAAGCGTAGATTCCAATGATCGAAGTTGCAGGAGCCGACGCTCACCCAATCGTCGACCATGACCATCTTCAGGTGCAGGAAGCGCGGCTGGTATTCGTGGATGCGCACGCCGGCGCGCAGCAGGCGCGGGTAGTAGCGCTGCCCGGCATAGCGCACCGGGGCGTGGTCGGTGAGCCGCCCGGCCAGCAGCAGGCGCACCTCCACGCCGCGCTGGGCGGCCTTGCGCAGGGCCCGGCGAACCTTCCAGGTCGGCAGGAAGTACGGCGTCGCCAGCCAGATCCGTCGGCGCGAGCCGTTCAGCGCGCGGACCAGCGATTGCAGGATGTCGCGGTGCTGGCGGGCGTCGGCGTAGGCCACCCGGCCCAACCCACGGGCCGCCCCCGGCTGCGGCGGAAGGCGGGTAAGGGTCATGCCCTCGCGGGGCTTCCAGGCTTTCTCTTCGAGACAGGCCAGCCATTGCCGCTCGAACAGCGCCGCCCAGTCCGCCACCACCGGGCCGTCCATCTCGACCATCACCTCGCGCCAGGCGCTGACGTCGCTGACCGGTTCCCAGAATTCGTCGGTGATCCCGGCGCCGCCGACATAACCGAGGCGCCCGTCCACCAGCAGCAGCTTGCGATGGTCGCGGTAGAGATTGCCGCCAGTCAGCTTCCAGCGCAGCGGGTTGTACAGCCGCAGTTCGCCGCCGGCCTCGCGCAGGCGCTGGATCCAGGCGCTGCCCAGGCCGAGGCAGCCGAAGCCGTCGAACAGGCAGCGCACGGCGACGCCCCGGCGGCGGGCATCCAGCAGGGCGACGAGAAACAGTTCGGCGCAATGCCCGTCTTCCACCAGGTACAGCTCCAGCTCGATGCTCCGCTGCGCCGCCTCGATGGCCAGCAGCATGCGCGGGAAGAACCGCACGCCGTCATTGAGCAGGGCGAAGCGGTTGTCGCTGCGCCAGGGAAAGACCGGGCCGCTCACCGCGAAGTGAAGATCAGCACGGCGCCGACCGGCACCGAGAGCCCGATGCTGCCGGCGCCGGCCAGCTTGCGCAGGGTCTCGATGCCGGGGGCGAGGTCGAAGTCGGCGGCGTCCAGCACCAGCGGCGACAGGGTCACCACCTGGAAGCGATGCTCGTCCAGGCGGGTCACCAACAGGTCGCTGGCGTAGCTCTTGCGCTTGCCGTGCAGGCTGACGGTCACCGGCTGGCGCATTTCCAGTTGCACGCCGTCGGCCAGCTCGACGATCGGCGCCAGGTCGAGCTGGGCGGTGATCTCCGCCTCGGCGAAGCGCTTGGTCTCGAACAGATGCTCGCGGATGCGTTCGTCGCGCAGCGGGATGTCGGTGCTCACCGAGTCCAGCTCGACGCGCAGGCGCGCCTGCCCCTTGTCGTCGACCTTGCCGTGCATGACCAGGAAGCGGCCGACTTCCGAAAGGGTAGCGTTCTTGGTGGAGATGAAACTGAGTCGCGACGACTCGTAGTCCAGGTACCAGGCGGCCTGGACCGGCAAGGCCAGGAGGGCCAGGCCGAGGCAGATCAACTTGTGCATGCGGGCTCCCTTTGCGTCCGGCGCCACCTTAAACCGGCCGCCTGGGAGCAGGCAAACTCCCGCGTCAGTCGAGCGCGTGCTGCAACTGACTGACGGTATCGGCCAGGGTTCCCAGGTGCCGGCGGCGCACCCGTTCGACGCAATCCTGGTCGCGCGGCCAGTGCAGCGCCACGCTGCCGAGCAGGCGACCCTGGGCGCGTACCGGCAAGGCCACCGCGCGGATCAGGAACGGCAGGCGCACCGGATACTCCCAGTGTCCCTCGGTACGCTCGCCGTAGCCCTGGCCGTGGGCCTGCTCGCGGGTGCGCAACCAGAGGTCCTCGTCTACCTGGTGCTGGCGCGCCAGGCGGCGCACCTCGCTGTCTGCCAGTTCGCCCAGGCAGGCCTTGCCCATGGCCGAATGGAACAGGCTGGCGTGCTGGCCGACCACCAGCCGGTTGGCCGGGTAGCGCTTGCGCAGGACGCCGGGCACCGAGCTTTCCGCCACCAGCAGGCGGTCGCCGTCGAGAATCGACAAATCGGCGACCAGCCCGGTGCGCTCGCTCAACTCCACCAGCAGCGGCGCGGAACGCTCCACCACCTGGCAGCGGAAGCGCTCGGCGGCGTCACCGTAGAGGCGGGTGGAACGCAGCCGGTAGCGCCGGTCGGTCAAGCCGCGGTACAGCCAGCCCTGCTCCAGCAGGGTATGCAGCAGCCGCGACACCGTGGCCTTGGGCAGTTCGGTCAGGTAATGCAGTTCCTCGAGCCCCAGCGCCTGGTGCTGGCCCAGCAGATCGAGGATCGCCAGCGCCCGCTCCACCGAACGCACGGTTCCCGCCTCTTCTCTTTCCGGCATGACGACACCTCCACCGTCGACAGACCGTTATGGCAAAGCAAGATGCAGGCCCAGGTCATGTAGGAAGAGTCTGCGAATACGCCAGCATTGCTCCGCGGCCTAGTCGATTCCCCCTGGAGCCTCGAGCATCGCCGGCGGACGGCGGCTGACCCAACGGGTCAGGCCCTCGTGGGCATGGGCCAGTTGCAGCACCGCCAGGTCGGCCTGCGCCGGGCCGATGATCTGCAATCCCATCGGCAGGCCCGCCGCGCCGAAGCCGATCGGTACGCTGATCGCCGGCAAACCGGCCAGGGTCGGGCCGATCACCACCTCCATCCAGCGGTGATAGGTGTCCATCGGTCGCCCGGCGACCTGCCGCGGCCACGCCGTTTCTGCATCGAAAGGAAACACCTGGGCGCTGGGCAGCAAGAGGAAATCGTAACGTTCGAACAGACGCGCCAGCGCCCGATACCAGTCGCTGCGATCCAGCGAGGCGCGATAGACCTCGGCGGCGCCGAGGCCGAGCCCGGACTCCACTTCCCACTGCGCCTCCGGCTTGAGTCGGACGCGCCGTGCGGGATCGGCGTAAAGCTCGCCAAGCGAGCCCTGCACCAGCCACTGGCGATGGACCAGCCAGGTGCGCCACAGGCGCTCCAGGGGATAGTCCGGCAGGCACGCCTCGACGTCGCAGCCCAGCTCGGCGAAATCGCCCAGCGCGGCTTCGCAAAGCTCCAGCACGCCCTCCTCCATCGGCAGGTAGCCGGCGTAGTCGCCGAGCCAGCCGAGCCGGGCTCCGCGGAAGTCGCGCCCGAGGTCGTCGGCGAACCTGCGCGGATCGTCGCGCAACGACAGCGGACAGCGCGGATCGTAGCCGGCCTGGGTGGCCAGCAGCCGGGCCAGGTCGGCCACGCTGCGCCCCATCGGGCCTTCGGTGGCCAGTTGCTGAACGAACAGTTCCGCTTGCGGGCCGTGCGGCACCCGTCCCTGGGACGGGCGGAAGCCGTAGACGTTGTTGTAGGCGGCGGGGTTGCGCAGCGAACCCATCATGTCGCTGCCGTCGGCCACCGGCAGCATGCGCAGCGCCAGCGCCACCGCCGCCCCACCGCTGCTGCCGCCGGCGATCCGCGCCGGATCGTAGGCATTGCGGGTGGTGCCGAACAGCGGGTTGTAGGTCTGCGAGCCGAGCCCGAACTCCGGTACGTTGGTCTTGCCGATGACGATCGCACCGCTGCTCTTCACCCGCTCGACGACGATTGCGTCGTGCTCCGGCACCTGCCCGGCGAACAGCGGCGAACCCAGGGTGGTAGGAATGCCGGAGGTGGCGGCGAGGTCCTTGATCGCCTGCGGCATGCCGTGCATCCAGCCCAGCCATTCGCCGCGCGCCAGTTGCCGGTCGCGCTCGTCGGCCTGGGCGAGCAGGCGGCTTTCCGCCTGCAGCGAGACGATGGCGTTGACCCGCGGGTTGAACCGTTCGATCTGCGCCAGGTAGGCCTGCATGACCTCGCGGCAGGACAGTTCGCGTCGGCGGATCGCCGCGGACAGCGGCAGCGCGTCAAGCGCGACGATTTCCTCGTGGCCGTCGCTTCGATGGCGGGTGGCGCTCATTCACAGACTCCTTGCCGGCTTGCCCAGGGCCGGTTCACGGGGGCGCGGGGCGGGCGTCGCGCCCTCCCGCAGATAGAGGGTGGCGAGCAGCCCGAGGAAGGCCGCGCCGAGCACGTAGAACGCCGGCGCCACTGGCGAGCCGCCGACCTCGGTGAGCCAGGTGACGATGAACGGGGCGAAACCGCCGAACAGCATCACCGCCAGGTTATACGCCACCGCCAGGCCGGTGGAACGCACCCGCACCGGAAACTGCTCGGCCACCGCGGTCGGCGCCGGGCCGAAGAAGCCGCCGATCGCCGTGCACAGCAACAGTTGCATCAGCAGCAGGCGCCCCAGGCTCGGCGCCGCGGCGACCCAGGCGAACAGCGGATAGACCATGAGCATGAAGGCCAGGGTCGCGACCAACAGCACCGGGCGCCGCCCGAGCCGGTCGGAGAGTCCCCCAGCCAACGGGATTACCAGGGTCATCAGCGCCACCGCCGCCATCTGCACCATGAACACCTCGTCCAGCGGCAGGCCCAACTGCTTGTGGGCGAAGGTCGGCATGTTCACCAGCACCACGTAGAAGGACACCGTGCCGATCACCGTCAGGCCCATGCTCACCAGCACGCTGCGCCGGTATTCGCGCAGCACGCCGAGCAGCCCCTGGCGCTCGCCGGGCTCCCGGATGGCTTCGAGGAAGGCCTCGGTCTCGCCCATGTAGCGGCGGATCCACAATCCCACCGGACCGATCAGCAGACCGAACAGGAACGGCACCCGCCAGCCCCAGCTCTCCAGGGACTCGGCGTCCAGGCAATGGGTGACCAGCGCGCCCATCCCCGCACCGGCGAACACCGCCAGGCACTGGCCGAACAATTGCCAGGAACCGTAGAGACCGCGCCGGTGCGGCGGCGCGCTTTCCACCAGGAAAGCCGTGGCGCTGGCGTACTCGCCGCCGGTGGCGAAACCCTGCAGCATTCGCGCGATCACGATCAGCAATGGTGCGCCGACGCCGATCGCCGCGTAGGTCGGGGCGAAGGCGATCATCGCGATGGACAGCGTCATCAGCAGGATGATCAGTTGCATCGCCGCCTTGCGTCCCCTGCGGTCGGCATACAGGCCGAGCAGGACCCCACCGACCGGACGCATGAAGAAACCGACGCCGAAGGTGGCCAGGGCCATCAACAGCGAGGTGTACTCGTCGCCGGAAGGGAAGAACAGCCTGGCGATCAGGCTGGAAAGGAAGCCGTAGACGATGAAGTCGTACCACTCCAGGGCGTTGCCGATCACGGCAGCCGCCACCTGGCGGGTACGCGAGGTACCGCTCGGGCAAGCGTGCATGGGAATCTCCTGGTAACCGGGGGAATGCCGGCGCGGCTCAGGCCGCGCCGTTATTGGCGGCAGTCAGTCGAAGGCCGGACGCCGCGGGGGCGGCCAGCCAGGTCTCGGCGAGCGCGCCCCAATAGGCCGCGCCCCGGACCAGGATGTCGTCGTTGAAGTCATAGGCCGGGTTGTGCACCATCGGCCGTCCTCTGCCGTTGCCGATGAACAGGTAGCTGCCGGGGCAGCGCTGTAGCATCCAGGCGAAGTCCTCGCTGCCCATCAGCTTCGGCGTGTCGCCGTCGACCTGCTCCGCGCCGGCCAGCTCGACCCCGACCTGGCGGGCGAACTCGGTTTCCTCGACGCTGTTGACCAGCACCGGATAGGCCGGGTAGTGCTCGATGCTGGCCTGGCACCCATAGCTGGCGGCCTGCAACTCGATGATCTGGCGAACCCGCTGCAGCACCTGCTCGCGCACCTGGCCGTCGAGCGCCCGCAGGCTCAGGCGCAGCACGGCGCGCTGGGGTATGACGTTGGCCGCCTCGCCGGCCTGCAATGCACCGACCGTGACCACCGCGGCCTTCTGCGGATCGACGTTGCGCGCCACCACGCTCTGCAGGGCCATCACCGCGCTCGACGCGGCGAGCAGCGGATCGACGCTCAAGTGCGGCATCGAACCGTGGCCACCGACGCCCTCCAGGGTGACGCTCAGCAGGTCCTGGGAAGCCATCATCGGTCCCGCGCGGAAGCCCAGGTGCCCGGCCTCCAGTCCCGGCATGTTGTGCATGCCGAACAGCGCATCGCAGGGAAAGCGCTCCAGCAGCCCGTCGGCTAGCATCGCCTCGGCGCCGCCCTGGCCTTCCTCGGCGGGCTGGAAGATCAGTACCTGGGTGCCGTCGAAACGCCGCGTCGCCGCCAGGTAGCGTGCCGCGCCGAGCAGCATCGCGGTGTGTCCGTCGTGGCCGCAGGCGTGCATGCGCCCGCCGTGGCAGCTGCTGTAGCCGAGCCCCGTGGCCTCGACGATCGGCAGCGCATCCATGTCCGCCCGCAGGCCGAGCCGCCGCGTACCGTCGCCCTGGCGGAGGACGCCGACCACGCCGGTGCGGCCGATCCCTTCGTGCACTTCGTAGCCCCAGCCGCGCAGGCACTCGGCGACCAGCGCGGCGGTGCGTCGCTCCTCGAAGCCCAGTTCGGGATGGGCGTGGATGTCCTGGCGCAGGCTACGCAGGTCGTCGGCGACCTCCTCGAGCCAGGCCACGATGTGTCGATGTCGAGCCATGCCGTCTCTCCTCTGGCCGGATTGCGCTCCGGTCTTGTTGGCGGGAGGCCCGGACGCAAGGCCGGCCGGGCGTGGTCACAGCTAAGCGCGGCGCGCGGCGAAGGACAACGGAAGGCGGTTCCACTGGGTGGAACCCAAGGCCCGCGCCGCCCTGCACCGGCGCGTCAGAACTGTTCCGGCGGCACTTCGCGGAAGTTCAGCACGGCGAACACCGGTACCTCGGGAGTGATCGAGGGAATATTGGCCATGTCCTTCAAGGGCTTGAGCTTCTCTTCCAGGTCGAAGTCGAGCAGCTTCAGCAGCACCGGCTCCAGGGTCGCCACCTGGACCAGCCCTTCGCCCTGGCGGGTGACCAGCACGTCGGCCTTCAGGCGGCGCTGCTGGCCGTGCAGGTCGAGGGTGAAGTCGAGCTTCTCGACCCGCGACTGGCCGACCCGCAGGTCGTCGAAGCCGGCCATGTCCAGGCGGCTCTCCACGGTGGCCTCGGGGAAGCGCGAGGTTTCGAAGAAGTTGTCCTTCATTCGCTCGTCGCGCAGGGCCAGGCCGCTGTCCAGGGTGCCCAGCGGCACCACGATGCGCGCGACGCCCTGCTTGTCGATCTGGCCGCTGAGACGGTCGAAGCGCTGCACCTCGGCCATCTTCGCGCGTTTCACGGAAACGAAGCTGATCCGCGAGTAATCCGGCTCCAGTTGCCATTCCGCCGCCGACAGCAGCGGGCTGAGGAGCAACAACAGGACACACAATACAACAGGCATTCCACCTCCGGCTTCGGGCCGGCGCCGTCCCTCGCCCCGCGCCCCGACATGCGCCGCCGGTCAGTCCGGCAGCCTGTCCGCCTCGGGCATGAGCCGGCATCCCTCGCGCGGGCCCAGCCAGGCGGCCGTCTGCGTACTGCCGAGGCCGCGGGCGGTCACCCGGCGGCGGGCTTCGTCGTCGAAGAAGCCGCTGATCGGCACGTACTGTTGGGTATAGGCCCGGCAATAGTCCGCGGAGTTCCCCATCACGTAGCGGCAGGAGCAGTACTCCTTGGCCGTGTAGGCGCCGATGATGGCGGGAAAGGCCGCCAGGTGGATGCGGTTCTGCCAGGCCCACGCGAGGGCGGCGAGCAGCCCCAGGACGAACAGGAAGAGCAAGGGATGACGACGGATCATGGCCGCGCCTCCCCGGCGAACGCCGCCTGTGCCAGGCGCAGGAATTCGTTGTGACGGAAACGCCCGTCGCGGTCGTCGGCGTAGCGCACGATCACCAGCTTCTCCTCGGGCAGCACGTAGAGCGCCTGGCCCCAGTGGCCGAGCGCGGCGAAGGCGGTCTCGGCGACGTCCGGCCAGGGCGCCGGCGCGCCTTTCACCGCACGGTTCAACCACCACTGGCCGCCCGGCACCGCCTCGCCCTCCTCTTCCGCGCTCGGCCGGTAGCGGGCGAAGGGCGTCAGGTTGAACTCGACCCATGCCAGCGGCAGCAGTTGCCGCTCGCGCCAGCGCCCGTGGCGCTGCATCAGCAGGCCGACGCGCGCCAGGTCGCGGGCGCTCATGTAGACGTACGACGAGCCGACGAACGTGCCGGCGGCGTCTCGCTCCCATACCGCCGAACGGATGCCCAGCGGCTCGAACAGCGCGCGCCAGGGGTACTCGGCATAGTCCGCGCCGAGCATGCCGTGGAGGGCCGCCGCCAGCACGTTGCTGTCGCCGCTGGAGTAGCGGAAACGCCGGCCCGGCGGCCGGGCCGGCGGGGTCTCGGCGACGAAGCCGGCCATGTCGTCACGCCCACGGGTGTAGAGCATCGCCACCACGGAGGATTTCAATGGCGCGAACTCGTAGTCCTCCTGCCAGTCCAGCCCGGAAGACCAGTTCAGCAGGTGGCGCAACGTCACCTCGGGATGACGGGCGAACGGCGGGTAGTAGCGCGCCACCGGGTCGTCGAGCTGGAAGCGCCCTTCGCCCTCGGCGACGCCGAGCAGCGTGGCGAGCAGGCTCTTGCTCACCGACCAGGTAAGGTGCGGGGTCTCGGCACGGCTCGGGCCGGCGTAGCGCTCATAGAGCAGGCGACCGTCGCGGATCACCACTACCGCGTCGGTACGGATGCCTTTGCGACGAACATCGTCGCGACGGCCGAAGGCATAGCGCTCGAATGCCTCCAGCGCCGGCCCCGCGGGCTGTTGGGCACGGGGCCAGTCGGTGTCGGGCCAGTCTTCGGCCAGGGCAGGGAGGGCGAATACCAGGGCCAGCGCGGCGAGGGCGCGGCGGGACAACGGCAAAGCGGGCATCGGCGGGCCCTCTCGACGGTCGAGGGGCAACCCTAGCATGGCGTCGATGACGCCAGGAAGCGCGGACTCAGCCGGGCATGCGGTAGTCGTCCGGACCGAGCAGGTCGATGCCGCACTCGAGGTTCTCGATCCAGTAGAGGAAGGCGCTGATCATTTCCTTGCCGACGAAGGGCCGCCCGTGTTGCGGCACGATCATCTCCACATCCATGTCCCGGACCATCCGCGCCCACAGGCGGCAGATCTTGTTCGCCGCCATGTAGCGGCGATGGAATCCGTCCATGTACTGGATATGCGCGGCGAAATCGCTGACCGGCGCGGCGTCGTCCACCAGCGAGGCGCCCATGTCGCCCGAGAAAAGGATCTTGCTCACCGGGTCGTAGAGCTGGAAGTTGCCCACCGAATGCAGAAAATGCGCGGGGATCGCCTTCAACGAGCAGTCGCCGAGAGCGATCGCCTGGCCGCGGTCGGGCAATGGCATGACCCGGTCGTAGGTGTTGATGCCATGGCTGACCGCCAGGTAGTTGGCCGTCAGGTGCGGCAGGAAGCGCGCCCACAGCTTGGAGCAGATCACCCGGGCGCGGGTGTGCAGCAGCCACTTGTCGAGGGCGGCGATGATGTCCGGGTCCTGGTGCGAAGCGAAGATGTAGTCCAGCTCCTGCAGCGGAAAGCGTTTCGACAATTCCAGCGAGAGCGGCGTGTAGGTCAGGTCGCCGCCGGGATCGAGCAACAGGTACTGGCCGTTGTCGACAATCAGGAACTGGTTGGACTGGACCCCTTCGCCGCTGACGAGGTCATCGAAACACAGGCACTGGTGGCTGCCGTTGTCGAACAGCACGATCGGTTCGCGTCGCATGGTCGGTGAAATCTACTCTGTGCAGGCGCCGAGGAGCATTCCTCGCCGGATGCTGCGCAGGGTAAGCGCCTGCGGCGCGGCGCCTCACTGACCTGGGTCAAGCCCGAGGCGGGTCAAGGCCTTCTCCAGGCGAACTTTGCGGGCCCCGTTGGCAATCGCCAGCAAGCCGCGATCGCGTTGCCACAATGCCTCCCAGGTCGAGGCGTTGGCGGCGAAGGCGGCATCCAGTTGCCCCTCCAGCGCCGAGAACTGTTCGAACAGCCCAGCCAGTACCGCCTGGGTGCCGACGCAGGCGACCGGATGCCGCGCGACCTCGGCGCAGCCGCCGAGGATGCCGGCCAGGCGCAGCAGCAGCGGCGAGGGCCAGCCGCATTCATGGCCGACCCCATAGAGCCAGCCGACCAGCGCCGCCAGCACATGGACATCCTCCAGCAGGCGGAACGGCCTGACGTAGTCGTCCCAACCATCGCCGGGCAGGCGCTCGCAATGGGCACCGTCGAGCAACAGGCGGGAATGCGGCACATCCGGCATCAGCGGCAGCGCCGGCAACGCCTCCAGGCGCGCCCCCGGGGCGCCGGCCAGGACCACCGTCATCGACAGTCGCGGCGGCTGCCCCGGTGCCTCGTCGCGGGCGGCCACCAGCCACCAGGAGGCGCTGTCGCCAGCGGTGACGAAATCCTTTTGTCCATGCAGGACCAGCCCCTCCAGGCGGGTCTGCAGGTCCGCCGGGCGCACGCTGCGCTTCTCGGTCACGCACAGCGCGCCGAGACCTCCCGGCGCCGCCGGCCAGAGAGCGCGCAGGGCCGCCTGGTAGCCGGCGAGGAAGGCCAGGCCCGGACTCGCCGCCAATCGTCCGCCGAGCACCGCCCGCTCCAGGGTGCCAAGACCGTCGGCGCGCGCCAGGGCGGCGGCGTGCCAGTCTTCCAGGGAGCCTTCGGTGGGCAGGCGGTCGAGCGGGCCGAGCAAGCGTTGCCAGGACATGGCGGACTCCAGTGTGGAATGTGTCGGAACCGGCATCCTGCCGAGGGTGCCAGCGTTGAACAACGGCGCGTTACATCCGGCGACAATGTCATACAAGCATCACGCCCCTGTCACAGGGGTGACACCGCGCCTTCCTAGCCTGAGCTTGCACAACAAAGCCGAGCGGCCGCAACCCGCGGCGCCGGCCCAAGGAGGCCCAGGCATGACCCAGACCGCCATTACCCGCGAACCCGTCGCCGGACGCCGCCTGAAGGCCGAGCGCCTGAACGGCGCCCGCGCCCTGCGCGAGGCCCAGGCCCTGCGCTACCGCGTATTCAGCGCCGAGTTCGACGCCAAGCTCGAAGGCGCCGAAGACGGCCTCGACCGCGACGACTACGACCGTCACTGCGCGCACATCGGCGTCCGCGACCTCGACAGCGGCGCCCTGGTGGCCACCACCCGGCTGCTCGACCATCGCGCCGCCGAACGCCTCGGGCGCTTCTACAGCGAAGAGGAGTTCCACCTCTCCGGCCTCGACGCCCTGCACGGCCCGGTCCTGGAGATCGGCCGCACCTGCGTCGCTCCCGAATACCGCAACGGCGCCACCATCGCGGTACTCTGGGGCGAACTCGCCGAGGTTCTCAACGAGGGCGGCTACCGCTACCTGATGGGCTGCGCCAGCATTCCCATGCGCGACGGCGGTATGCAGGCCAAGGCGGTGATGCAGCGGCTGCGCGAACGCTACCTGTGCACCGACTACCTGCAGGCCGAGCCGAAGAACCCGCTGCCGCCGCTGGACGTCCCGGAAAACCTCACCGCCGAGCTGCCGCCGCTGCTCAAGGCCTACATGCGCCTGGGCGCGAAGATCTGCGGCGAGCCCTGCTGGGACCCGGATTTCCAGGTCGCCGACGTGTTCATCCTGCTCAAGCGCGACGAACTCTGCCCGCGCTACGCCCGCCACTTCAAGGCAGCGGTCTGATGGCGCGGCTGCGCCTGCTGCTGCGCAGCGCCCGCCTGCTCGGGCTGGTCGCGCTCGGACTGGGCCTGGCCGCTTGGGTCAGCCTGCGCGAGCGACTGCCCGGCGCCGACGTCACGCCGCTGCGCCAGCGCCTGACCCGCTGGTGGCTGGCGCGCCTCTGCGCGGCCCTGCCCTTCGAGGTCAGGGTCAGCGGCGAAGCGCCCCGGCAACCCATGCTGTGGGTAGCCAACCATGTGTCCTGGACCGATATCCCGCTGCTCGGCGCCCTGGCGCCGCTGACCTTCCTGTCCAAGGCCGAGGTGCGTGCCTGGCCGCTGGCCGGCTGGCTGGCGGAAAAGGCCGGCACCCTGTTCATCCGCCGCGGCTCGGGCGACAGCCGGCTGATCAACCAGCGCTTGGCCGAACAGCTGCACCGCGGACGCAACCTGCTGATCTTCCCGGAAGGGACCACCACCAACGGCGAAAGCCTGCGCACCTTCCACGGTCGCCTGATGGCCAGCGCCCTGGAAGCCGGCGTGGCGGTGCAGCCGGTGGCGATCAGCTACCGCCGCGACGGCGTGCCCGATGCGCAGGCGCCGTTCATCGGCGACGACGACCTGCTCAGCCACCTCGGCCGCCTGCTGCGCGGCGAGCGCGGCAGCGTGCATATCCAGCTGCTGGAACCGATCCCCAGCCAGGGCCTGGACCGCGCCGAACTGGCCCGCCAGGCCCAGCAGGCGGTGCGCCTGGCGCTGTTCGGCACTGCCGCCCCTACGGAAACCCGGCGCGCCGCCTAGTCGCGCTTGGGCGGCACCGCCAGCACGTCACATGGCAGGTCGCCGAGGGCCGCCTCGGCCACGCTGCCGATCAGCGCGCGGCGGAAGCCGGTCAGGCCCTGGGTGCCGAGCACCGTCAACTGCGGCGCCTGGCGGCGTACCTCGGTCATGATCACGTTGATCGGCAAGCCTTCGCCGACGCGCAACTGGATGTCCTCGCGGCCCAGCCCCAGGCCAGCGACGTAGTCGCGCAGCTCGACGTTGGCCTTGAGTTCCTCCTGGTCGACGTAATGCTCGACGCGGTCTTCTTTGATCCCCGAATAACGCATCATGCCTTTGGCGAACGGCTCGAAGGCATGCAGCGCGGTGAGGCTGGCGGCGTCGAGGAAGCCGAGCTGGCCGGCCATCTGCACCGCGCGCGTCGAGGTCGGCGAGAAGTCCAGCGCCAGCAGCACCCGGCGGTACTCCTCTTCCGGCGCACCGGCCGCGCGCAGCACCGGGATCTTCGCATTGCGTACCACCCGCTCCAGGGTGGTGCCGATGAACAGATCGCGCAGCGGCGTGTGCCGGTGCGCGCCCATCACCAGCAGGTCGGCACCGATCTCCTCGGCCACCGCGTTGATCACCACCACCGGATCGCCGACCCGCACGATCGCCTTGGACTCGACGCCGAGGCGCTCCTTCAGGGCCTGTCCGTTCACTTCCAGCAGGTTGGCGATGGCCAGCCGTTGCGGCGCGATCAGCACCGGCGGCTGGTCGTCGTCGAGCACGTTCAGCACGGTCAGTTCGGCATTCCTCGCCTTGGCCAGCGCCGCGGCGCGCATGACCGCCAGCTCGGAACGCGAGGACAGGTCGGTCGCCACCAGGATTCGTTTCATCTTCCACCTCCATTGGCAGAGCGTTGAACGTCGGCCCCATTGAACGATCGACGCGACCGCTGCCGGTTGATGTGCATCAAGCGGATGCTTCGGACTGAAACAATTGATAGGTGATTCCGCCGGCCGGGCCAATGGCCGCTGCGCCAGGCTCAGCGCTGGCTCAGGGCGAAAGCCTGGAGTTGCGGGTAGAAGGCGCGGAAATCCGCGCTCAGGTCATCGTAGCGCTGGGCCAGTTCTTCCCAGGAGCCGTCCAGCAGGTGCGGTCGCGACAGCCTCCGCGACATACCGCCCAGCACTTCGCGCAAGACCGCGAACTCGCGGTAGCTGCCCAGCCAGTCCTGGGCCGCCATCCGCGGCGCGATGCGCGCCAGGCGCTCCGGCAGCGGCGAGGCGGTGCGCAGGGTGCCGTAGACCCGCTCGACGAACTGCGGCAGCGGTTCGTCGGCGTAGTCGTTCCAGTCGCGCGCCAGGCAGTGGTCGAAGAACACGTCCAGCAGGACGCCGGCGAAACGCCGGCGCTCCAGCGGGAAGCGCCGCTTGGCCGCATGCACCAGTGGGTGGCTGTCGGTGAAGGCGTCGATGCGCCGGTGCAACTGGATGGCCCGCTCGATCTCGTCCGGCCATTGTCCCTGCAGGCGGCCCTTGACGAAGTCGCCGTACAGGCTGCCGAGCAGTTGGGCCGGTTGCGGGCCGCCGAGGTGGAGATGCGCGAGGTAGTTCATGCGGGCTAGCTTACCCCAGGGACGGAACGGTCGTTTCGATCATCGTCATCAGCCCTGTCGATAGCGACTATCGTCGCAATCGATCCCCATATCGTCCCACACCGATATATAGTTCGTCCCAACCCGATATGGACGGCCAACGGACCACCGCCATGCCACTGGACATCGACGAAATCATCAAGGCTCTCTCCCACCCGGTGCGACGCGACATGCTGCGCTGGCTGAAGGAACCGGAGAAGTACTTCGTCGAGCAGGACCACCCGTTCGAGATCGGCGTCTGCGCCGGCAAGTTCGACCAGCGTACCGGTCTCTCCCAGTCCACCGTGTCGGTACACCTGGCCACCCTGCAACGCGCCGGTCTGGTGACCAGCCGCCGGGTCGGCCAGTGGAACTTCTTCAAGCGCAACGAGGAGACCATCCAGGCCTTCCTCGACCAACTCGGCGACGAGCTGTAAGCAGCACTCGCTTCCACCCCACCACCTCGCAGTCCAGGAGCTCGACCGATGCCGGCGTCTCTTCTCGTCCTCGCTTTATCCGCCTTTGCCATCGGTACCACCGAATTCGTCATCATGGGCCTGCTGCCGCAGGTCGCCGGCGACCTGCGGGTATCCATTCCCAGCGCCGGCTGGCTGATCAGCGGCTACGCCTTCGCCGTGGCCTTCGGCGCCCCGCTGATGGCCATGGCCACCGCCCGCCTGGAACGCAAGAAAGCCCTGCTCGCGCTGATGGGCATCTTCATCGTCGGCAACCTGCTCTGCGCGGTGGCCGCCAACTACGGCCTGCTGATGCTGGCGCGGATCGTCACCGCGCTCTGCCATGGCGCCTTCTTCGGCATCGGCTCGGTGGTCGCCGCCAGCCTGGTGGCGCCGAACCGCCGCGCTTCCGCCGTGGCCCTGATGTTCACCGGCCTGACCCTGGCCAACGTGCTCGGCGTGCCGCTGGGTACCGCGCTCGGCCAGGAAGCCGGCTGGCGCGCGACCTTCTGGGTGGTGACCCTGATCGGCGTGGTCGCCTTCGTCGGCCTGGCCAGGGTGCTGCCAAACGACCGCGAGGAAGAGAAGGTCGACCTGCGCCAGGAAATGTCCGCGCTGAAGAACCCGTCGCTGTGGCTGGCCCTGGGCACCACCGTGCTGTTCGCCGCCTCGATGTTCGCCCTGTTCACCTACGTCGCGCCGCTGCTCGGCGAAGTCACCGGGGTCAGCCCGCGCGGCGTGACCTGGACCCTGCTGCTGATCGGCGTCGGCCTGACCGTCGGCAACGTGATCGGCGGCCGCCTCGCCGACTGGCGCCTGGGCACCACCATGGCCGCGGTGTTCGCCGCCATGGCGCTGGTTTCGGCGCTGTTCAGCTGGACCAGCCAGGCCCTGCTGCCGGCGGAAATCACCCTGTTCTTCTGGGCCGCCGCCGCCTTCGCCGCGGTGCCCGCGCTGCAGGTCAACGTGGTCCGCGTCGGGCATGCCGCGCCGAATCTGGTGGCGACCCTGAACATCGGCGCCTTCAACGTCGGCAACGCGCTCGGCGCCTGGGTCGGCGGCAGCGTCATCGACCACGGCCTGGGCCTGACCCGCGTGCCGCTGGCCGCCGCCGCGCTGGCCGCGCTGGCGTTGCTGGCCACCCTGATCGCCTTTTCCGGAAACGGCCGCGCCCAGGCGCAGCCGGTCCTCGATTGATCCCCTGTCCGTCTATTCCCTAGTGGAGGATGTTCCATGGCTACTCTGTTCGATCCCATCGTGCTCGGCGACCTCGAGCTGCCCAACCGCATCGTCATGGCGCCGCTGACCCGCTGCCGCGCCGATGAAGGCCGCGTGCCCAACGCCCTGATGGCCGAGTACTACGCCCTGCGCGCCGATGCCGGCCTGATCCTCAGCGAGGCCACCGCGGTCACGCCGATGGGCGTGGGCTATCCCGACACCCCCGGCATCTGGTCCGATGACCAGGTCCGTGGCTGGAGCAACGTGACCAAGGCGGTGCACGCCGCCGGCGGGCGCATCTTCCTGCAACTCTGGCACGTCGGGCGGATTTCCGACCCGCTCTACCTGAATGGCGAGCTGCCGGTGGCGCCGAGCGCCATCGCCGCCGAGGGGCACGTCAGCCTGGTGCGCCCGAAGCGTCCCTACGTCACCCCGCGCGCGCTGGACACCGAGGAGATCGCCGACATCGTCGAGGCCTACCGCCAGGGCGCCGAGCGGGCCAAGGCCGCCGGCTTCGACGGCGTGGAGATCCACGGCGCCAACGGCTACCTGCTCGACCAGTTCCTCCAGGACAGCACCAACAAGCGCACCGACCGCTACGGCGGCTCCATCGAGAACCGCGCGCGCCTGCTGCTGGAAGTCACCGACGCGGCGATCTCCGTATGGGGCGCCCAGCGCGTCGGCGTACACCTGGCGCCGCGTGCCGACTCCCACGACATGGGCGATTCCAACCGCCTGGAAACCTTCAGCCATGTCGCCCGTGAGCTGGGCAAGCGCGGCATCGCCTTCATCTGCGCCCGCGAAGCGCAGGCCGACGACAGCATCGGCGTAGCCCTGAAGAAAGCCTTCGGCGGACCCTACATCGCCAACGAGAAGTTCACCCTCGACAGCGCCAACGCCATCCTGGCCAAGGGCGACGCCGATGCGGTGGCCTTCGGCGTCCCCTTCATCGCCAACCCGGACCTGGTCGAACGCCTGCGCCAGGGCGCCGAACTGAACCCGCCGCGCCCGGAAACCTTCTATACCGGCGGTACCGAAGGCTACCTGGACTATCCGACCCTGGCCTGATCGCGCCAGCCAGGAAGAGCCCGCCACGCTTGCCGTGGCGGGCTCTGTGCTTTGCCCGTCTAGCGCAGGCGGAAATACGGCTCCGGCTCCGCGCACGGATCGCGCTGGGCGCAGCCCTTGCAACCGCCGCCGCAACCGCCCGAGCTTTGCGCAGCCACCCGCTCGACCTTGCCGAGCGCGATCAGCCGCTCCAGGATCGCCTCAACCAGCGCCGGCGGCGCGTCCACCTGGCGGCTGAGCTGTTTCAGCCCACGCGCCTGGCCGTCTTCCAGGGCGGCGCGGATCTGCATGAGTGTCGCCATCAGTGACATCCTCCCTGCCCGCTCGGGGCATCGGCCATTCGGCCTGGCAGTTGCAGTACCTGCTCACGGCCGAACAGACGCAGGCAGGTCATCAGGATCAGGTTGAAGAGCAGCACCACGGCGATGGTCAGGACGCTACGCTCGGGGTGCGCGGCGAAGGTGGCGACCTGGTAGCAGAGGGTCGCCAGCGAGTAGGCGACGTTCAGCCCCCAGAGCACCGAGAAAGCCATCCAGCCCTTGCTGCTTTCCCGGGCGATCGCGCCCATGGCGGTCACGCAGGGCACGTAGAGCAGGACGAAGACCAGATAGCTGTAGGCCGCGATGGGGCTGCCGAACTTGCTCGCCATGGTGCCCATCGAGCCGGTCTCCATGTCGCCGTCGGCCATGCTCGCCTCCACCGGGTTGGCCAGCACGCTGAGGCTGAAGGTATCGACCAGGCCGTCCCAGGTTTCGACCAGGGCGTCGCGCAGTTGCCCGGGCAGGTCGTAGCCTTCGTAGTCGAAGGCCTCGCCCTGGATCTGCTCGGCGGTGTAGAGGGTGTTCAGGGTGCCGACCACCACTTCCTTGGCCATCGCCCCGGTGACCAGGCCGACGGTGGCCTGCCAGTTGTCCGGCTGCACCCCGAGCGGCGCCAGCAGCGGAGTGAGACGCTGGCTGACGCTGGCCAGCGCGGAATGGCCGATGTCGCCCTGCACCGGCTTGCCGTCGAGGGTGATGCTGTTCAGGCCGCCGATCACCAGGCTGACCAGGATGATCACCTTGCCGGCCCGCACCACGAAGCCGCGCAGGCGCGACCAGGTCTGCAGCAGCAGGCTCTTAAGGTGTGGCACATGGTACAGCGGCAGCTCCATGACGAACGGCGAGGCCTCGCCGCGCATCAAGGTGTGCTTGAGCAGCAGCCCGGTGAGGATCGCCACGACGATGCCGAGCAGGTACAGGGAGAAGATCACCAGCGCGCCGCCCTGGCCGAAGAAGGCCCCGGCGAACACGGCGAAGATCGCCAGGCGCGCGCCGCAGGACATGAACGGCGCCATCATGATGGTAATCAGCCGCTCGCGCTGCGCGTCTAGGGTCCGCGCACCCATGATCGACGGCACGTTGCAGCCGAAGCCGACGATCAGCGGCACGAACGACTTGCCCGGCAGGCCCAGCGCCTGCATCAGGCGGTCCATGACGAAGGCCGCGCGGGCCATATAGCCGGAATCCTCGAGCAGCGAGAGGAACAGGTACATCAAGCCGATCTGCGGTACCAGCGGCAGCACCGTGTTGACCCCGCCGCCGATGCCCTGGGCGAGGAACGCCGTGAGCCAGTCGGGCAGGCCGAAGCGAATGCCCAGCCACTGGATGCCATCGATGAAGATCGCCGACGAGCCCTTGTCGAAGATCGGTTGCAGCGCCCCGCCGATGTTGATGGCGAAGAAGAACATCAGGTACATCACCAGCAGGAAGATCGGCAGGCCCAGCCAGCGATTCAGGACGATCCGGTCGAGCCATTGGGTCAGCCGGTGCGGCTGCGCCTGCTGGTGGTCGCAGACCGCCGCGCAGATCTCGCCGATCAGCCGGTAGCGCGCATCGACGATCGCCAGCTCGGGCTCCTCGCCGCAGCCCCGGCGTGCCTGTTCCAGGGTGGCGGGCGGCAAGCCCAGCGCCGGGCCGTTGAAGATGTCGCCTTCCAGCGCCTGCAACGCCAGCCAGCGCGGCTCGATGGCCGAGGCCGCCGGAGCGCGCGTTTCCAGGAGGTAGCCGACCTGCGCCTGGATGGCCGGCGGGTAGTCCACCGCCAGCGCCGCCTGCGGGACCTGCAACTCGTCGATGGCCGCCTTCAGCTCGTCGATGCCATCGGCGCGGGTGGACACCAGCGGCACCACCGGGCAACCGAGACGCCGCGCCAGACCGTCGATATCGATGCGGATGCGCTGGCTACGGGCGATGTCGAGCATGTTCAGCGCGACGATGCAGGGGATGCCCATCTCCCGCAACTGCACCGTGAGGTACAGGTTGCGCTCCAGGTTCGCCGCATCCACCACGTTGACCAGCACGTCGACTTCGCCGCTGGCGATGTAGCGGCAGGCGATCTGCTCGTCCAGCGAGGCCTGGGCGGAAACGCTGGTCAGCGAATAGGTGCCGGGCAGGTCGACCAGGCGTACCGCGTGGCGGGCGGTGTGGAACGCACCCTCCTTGCGCTCCACGGTGACGCCGGCCCAGTTGCCGACCCGCTGGCGCGAGCCGGTGAGCTGGTTGAACAGGGTGGTCTTGCCGGAGTTGGGATTGCCGATCAGGCCGAGGGTCAATGCGGTCATGGGGATTCCGGGCGGGGTCAGTCGAGCGGGACGAGGGTCAGCAGGGCGAGGTCCTTGCGCCGCAGCGCCAGGCTGGTCTGGCGGGTCTCGACCTGGACCGGGTCGCCCAGCGGGGCGATGCGCACCACGCGCAGCGCCGCGCCGGGCAGAAGCCCCATGGAGAACAGGCGTTGGCGATAGCCGTTGCTGATGGCGGGGGAATAACCGGTGATGCGGTAGGAACGGGACGGTTGCAATGCGCTCATGGCGGATTCCAGGCGGAGGAAGGGACCAATGGCCTCCCTGGCCGGTGATCGAGAATCTAAACGACTCTCACTTAAGGCTCGCTTAAGGACGCAGTATCGGAGCGGAGGAGCAGCGGATTCGCTGATCCAGAGCAATGGAAGCGGGGATTTTCGCCGGGCGCGGCGAACTGTCGCCGCCAGCGCCCGGTGCGACGGGGCGGCTGGCGGCGCAAGGGGTCAGCGGGTATTGAGCTGCTGTTGCAGGTTCTGCACCTGGGCCTGGAGGGTGTTGATGTTGCGCATCACCTGGGTACGGAAGGCGTCGAACTCGGCGGTATTGCCGCCCTGGGCCGGGCGATTGTCGAGCTGGCTGCGCAATACCAGCAGGTCGTCCTGGATACCCTTGATCGTCTGGCTCGGGTTGCCCTGCTTCTTCAGCGCCGCGACATCGCCGCCGAGGGCCTTGAGTTGCTCGTTGGTCTTGCCCAGTTCGACCTGCAGGGCTTTCAGCTTCTCCTGTTCGGCGGCCAGTGTCTGCAGCTTGCCGTCCAGTTGCGCGACCAGTTGCGCCGCGCTTTCCTGCTGGGCCTTGAGATCGCTGGCCAGTTGATCGAGGCGTTTGCCCTGGCCGCCGAACTGGTTGCTCACATCGGCCTGCTGGCGTTCCTGGCTGCCGAGTTTCTCCTGCAGTTGCTTGACCTGCAGGCGCAGCGCCTCGCGTTCGCTGGTGACGCTGGACTCGCTGGCGACCACCTTGCCGCGAATGTCGTCGAGGCGCCCGGCGGCTTCTTCGCTGATCCTCACGAAGCTTTCCTGGGTCGCCACCAACTGCTGTTCCATCAGGCTGATTTGCTGGTGGCTCCACCAACCCACCCCGGCGAGGGCGATCAGCATCGCCCCGAGCAGGGCCCAGAGCGGGCCGGTAGAGGCCGGACGGCGCTCCTTGGTGTCGACGACCCGGCGCTGCTCCGGTTCGTAGACGTGCCGCGGGTGGTGGCCGAATTCGTCGCGGTCGGCGGCATCGGTGGTCAGGCTGGGCACATCGTCGAGTTCGTCGAAAGCATCGTTACGCATGGTGAAAACCTGTGAAGGGGAACGGCATCCTGCCGGAGGCCTGGAGAAAGGGCCGAATGGCGCATTATATCGGTTCGGCCCCGCCCCTTCAGCGTCTGCTCGAAGCAAATTGCCGGACCGGGGCGCTCCACCGCGAAGCCGTGCGCCCCAAGACGGAGCGAACGTTGTCCGGCACAGACCGCCGCAGGCCGCCAGCGGTTCCCCGCCCCGCACGCCGGCGCTGGTCCGCGGCCCGCATGGCACGTCGCTTGCCTGGGCATTGCCGGGCAGATTCGAGAGCCGGAGGATGCATGGAGTTGAACAAATCCTTGCTGGATTGCATGCGCGCCGTGCGCCGACGCCTGCGCGAGGAACAGGCGCTGGATATCCACTTCCAGCAACGCGATGCGATCGCCGCGATGCAGGCGGCCTGCGCCCGCTCCGGCGATGCGACGACGCGGGAGCTGGGACAGCGCCTCGGCAGGCTCAGCGGGGTTGCGCTGCCGCCGGCGGAACCTTCCCTGTTGCCCGCGCAGGCGCCGAGCCGACAATACGCCGGCCCGCTACGCGGCTGATCAGAGTCCCTGGGCGCGCCACCAGGCGCAGAACTCGTCGAGCGCGGTCCACAGGCTGACCCGCGGGTCGTAGTCGAGGTATTCGCGGGCGCGGTTGATGTCCAGGGTGAAGTTCTTCGCCATCACCGCCATGCCCAGGCGGAACAGCACCGGCTCCGGGCGCCCCGGCAGGATCCGGCAGACGCCTTCGTTGAGCGCCGCCAGGCCATAGCCGACGGCATACGGCAGGTGACCGCCGACCGGCGGCAGGTCGAGCTGGCGCATCACGTAGTTGACCGCATCCCAGAACGGTACCGGCTGCCCGTTGCTGATGTTGTAGACCTTGCCCAGCGCCGGCTCGCCGGCCAGCAGGCAACTGAACAGCGCGTCGTTGAGATTGTGCACGCTGGTGAAGTCGACCCGGTTCAGGCCGTTGCCGAGGATCCGCAGACGTCCCTTGCGGTGGGCCTGGATCATTCGCGGGAAGATGCTGGTGTCGCCGGCGCCGACCACGAAGCGCGGACGCAGTGCCAACACTTCCAGGCCCAGGTCGCGGGCGCTGAGCACCAGTTGCTCGGCCTGGTACTTGGTCGCCCCGTAATGGTCGGAAAAACGCCGGGGTACGTACTCTTCGTTCAGGTCCAGGTGGTCGCGCCCGTCGAAATAGATCGACGGCGACGACAGATGCACCAGGCGCCGCACCTTTTGCCGCATGCAGGCCTCGACGACGCTCTCGGCAAGCCCGACGTTGGCCGCCAGGAAGCGTTCGCGCGGTCCCCAGACTCCGACCGCGCCGGCACAATGCACCACCGCCTCGACATCCTCGCAGAGGCGCAGGACCAGCGCCGGGTCGGCGAGGTCGCCGGGAACGAACTCGGCGCCCCGCGCCACCAGATGCTCCACCGCGTCCGCACGACGACCGCTGACCCGTACCGACAGGCCCTGCTCCAGGGCGAAGCGAGCGAAACGCCCGCCGATGAAGCCCGTCGCCCCCGTTACCAGAATCCGCATTGCGTTTCTCCCGTTGTCCTTCTTGTGCCGCGACTCTAGCAACCCGGAGCCACGCCACCACTGGCACAGCATGCCAGAACAACGACCTTGCGGGCCGCCGGCACGACTTGCGTTGGGCGACAGAAGCGGCGCTGCGCGCTACAAGGTCTAACCTGAAAGCCACCTGCACGCTGGGAGACGCACCATGGCCAGTCACTGGATGATCTACGGCGCCAACGGCTACACCGGCCGGCTGGTCGCTGAACAGGCGCAGCGCGAGGGCCTGACGCCGCTCCTCGGCGGACGCAACCCGGCCGCCCTGCACGCCCTCGGCAGCCAGCTCGGGCTGGAGTGCCGGGTCTTCGACCTGGGGGATCCGCAGGCCTGCCGCGAAGCCCTGGACCAGGTGAAGGTGGTGGCCCATTGCGCCGGTCCGTTCTCCGCCACCAGCACGCCGATGATCGCCGCCTGCCGCGCCGCCGGCACCCACTACGTGGATATCACTGGAGAGATCGCGGTGTTCGAGCAGGCCCACGCCGGCGACGCCGAGGCCCGCGAGGCCGGCATCGTGGTCTGCCCGGGCGTGGGCTTCGATGTGATCCCCACCGATTGCCTGGCCGCCTGCCTGAAGGAGGCGCTGCCGGACGCGCAACGGCTGGCGCTGGGCTTCGACACCGGCAGCGGGCTTTCGACGGGAACCGCGAAGACCAGCGTCGAAGGCCTCAAGTTCGGCGGCAAGATCCGCGAGAATGGCCGCCTGCGCGACGTGCCGCTGGGCTATAAGCGCCGCGACATCGATTTCGGCCGCGGCCTGCGGCACGCCGTGACGATTCCCTGGGGCGACGTGGCCACCGCCTACTACAGCACCGGCATCCCGGACATCGAGGTCTACCTGCCGGCGCCGCCGCTGCTGGCCCTGGGCATGCGCCTGATCGACCCGCTGCGTCCGCTGCTCGGTCGGCAACGGGTCCAGGACTGGCTCAAGGGGCAGGTCGACAAACGCATCGCCGGTCCCGACCAGGCGGCCCGCGAGCGCCTGCGCACCTGGGTCTGGGGCGAGGCGCGCAACGCCCGCGGCGAACGCCGCACGGCGCGCCTGGAGACGGCCAACGTGTACGACCTGACCCTGCACGGCGTGCTCCTGGCAGTGCGCCACCTGCTGGACTACCAGGGTCCCGGCGGCTACTTCACGCCATCGCGGTTGCTCGGCGCGCGCTGCGTCGAATCGTTGCCCGGCTCCGGACGAATCACCGTTATCGGCTGATCAACCTGACACCCGCACCAAGCCGTCGCCGGCGCGGGCGAGCAGGTGCTCGGTGAGCGACGCGAGCAGTTCGCCGCCGTTGCGCCAGTAGTGCCAGTACAACGGTACATCGATGACCTGGCCGGGCAGCAGCTCGACCAGTTCGCCGCGCGCCAGCTCGCCTTGCACCTGGCGCTCCGGCACCAGGCCCCAGCCGAGACCGCCGGCGGTGAGGCGGACGAAACCTTCCGAGGACGGGCAGAGGTGGTGGATGAAACCGCCCTCGACGCCGAGGTCCTTGAGAAAGCGGTGTTGCAGCAGGTCGTCCGGGCCGAACACGATCGCCGGCACGCCGGCCAGGGCGGCCGCCTCGACCCCGCGGGGAAAGTGCCGGGCAATGAAATCCGGGCTGGCCAGGCCGCGATAACGCATGGCTCCGAGCAGCAGCGAACGCGCGCCGGCCACCGGCCGCGCGCTACCGCAGACGCAGCCGGCCACCTCGCCCGCGCGCATGCGCTTGAGCCCGACCTCCTGGTCCTCCACCACAAGGTCCAGCAGCACCCGCCGCTCGGCGCAGAAATCGCCCACCGCGGCGGCCCACCAGGTCGCCAGGCTATCGGCGTTGAGAGCGATGCGCAGGCGCTCCGGGGCACCGCCTTCATCCAGGTTCGGCACCCAGCGCTGCAGGTCGCCCTCCAGCAGCCGCACCTGCTGCACATGGTTGAGCAGGCGGCGCCCGAGATCGGTGGGATGCGGCGGCGTCTCGCGCACCAGGACCGGCTGGCCGACCCGCGCCTCGAGCAGCTTGATCCGCTGCGATACCGCCGATTGCGACAGCCCCAGCGCCTGTGCGGCGCGCTCGAAACCGCCCTGCTCCACCACCGCGGCCAGCGCGGCGAGCAACTTGTAGTCGAACAAAATCAGTTTTCCTAATGAGAGATCAGCAGGATTCGTTTTCCTTATAAACCGCCCGCGGCCACACTCGCCAGCACTTTTCCGATTCACCCGACGCGGACCGACCATGGCTGGCGAAACCTCGCTGCGCACCCTGCTGCGCACGCTCACTCCCGAACTCAATCCCGGCGACTATGTGTTCTGTACCTGCGCCGATGGCGCGCTGCCGAACGGCGCCGAGCCGCTCGCCAGCTTCCGCGAGCGCGAGGGCCTGACCCTGGTGCTCGAACGCCGGCAGGCCGAACGCCTGGGCCTGCCCTACGAATACGTGGCGGCCTGGATCACCCTGACGGTGCACTCCTCGCTGGCGGCGGTGGGCCTGACCGCCGCCTTCGCCACGGCGCTGGCCGAAGCCGGGATCAGTTGCAACGTGATGGCCGGCTATTTCCACGACCACCTGTTCGTCGCCCGCGACGAGGGCCGGCGCGCCCTCGCCGTGCTCCAGCGGCTGGCGGCGGAGGCACACTGACATGTGGCAGAGCTATCTCAACGGCATCCTGGTGGCTGCCGGCCTGATCATCGCCATCGGCGCGCAGAATGCCTTCGTCCTCGCGCAGAGCCTGCGCCGCGAGCATCACCTCTCGGTGGCCGCGCTCTGCGTGTTCTGCGACGCGGTGCTGGTCAGCCTCGGCGTGTTCGGCCTGGCCAAGCTGCTGCTGGAAAACCCGACGCTGCTGGCCATCGCCCGCTGGGGCGGGATCGCCTTCCTGACCTGGTACGGGCTCAAGGCGCTGCTTCGCGCGTTGCGCCCGGACGCCCTCGGCAACGCCGCGGAAACCGGGCCACGCTCGCGCAAGGCGGTGCTTCTGGCGGCACTGGCGGTCACCCTGCTCAACCCCCACGTCTATCTCGATACCGTACTTCTGATCGGTTCGCTCGGCGCCCAGCAAGCCGCGCCGGGCGCCTATGCCCTCGGCGCGGCCAGCGCCTCGCTGATGTGGTTCTTCGCCCTCGCCCTCGGCGCGGCATGGCTGGCCCCCTGGCTGGCGCGCCCGGCCACCTGGCGCCTGCTCGACCTGATGGTGGCGGCCATGATGCTGGGCATGGCCGCGCAACTGCTGTTCCGGGGATAACGCGGTTTCCGTCTACCCGAGCGAACCCTCGCGCCGCCAGGCAGTCCAGAAAGAATGCGGCGGTGTTCGCCGGCGAGCTTGCAGAAGCCCGTCGCAGCGCGCCGCCGCCGGCCTTTGCCCCTACAGTTGCTGCGTGGATATGCCCCGACACGGGTGCTATGATCCGGAGTTCGCGGCACTGGGAGCCTAGGCTCCGAGTCGCACCCGGCGCCCTTTCCGGAGCGCTCCGCCGAACGTCCCCCCGGGGATCCAGGACGGGCTCCCGGACAGGCATCGGACCGGCCCCGTGAACCGGTCGCGCGCTAGCCGCGCCAGTCCTGACCTGAGGAAGAATAGGAGAGACACCATGGCTTTCGAATTGCCGCCGCTGCCTTACGAAAAGAACGCCCTTGAGCCACACATTTCCGCAGAAACCCTGGAATACCACCACGACAAGCACCACAACACCTACGTGGTGAACCTGAACAACCTGATCCCGGGTACCGAGTTCGAAGGCAAGAGCCTCGAAGAGATCGTCAAGAGCTCCTCCGGCGGCATCTTCAACAACGCCGCCCAGGTGTGGAACCACACCTTCTACTGGAACTGCCTGAGCCCGAACGGCGGTGGCCAGCCCACCGGCGCCCTGGCCGACGCCATCAACGCCGCCTTCGGCTCCTTCGACAAGTTCAAGGAAGAGTTCACCAAGACTTCCGTCGGCACCTTCGGTTCCGGCTGGGGCTGGCTGGTGAAGAAGGCCGACGGCTCCCTGGCCCTGGCCAGCACCATCGGTGCCGGCAACCCGCTGACCAGCGGCGACACCCCGCTGCTGACCTGCGACGTCTGGGAACACGCCTACTACATCGACTACCGCAACCTGCGTCCGAAGTACGTCGAGGCGTTCTGGAACCTGGTCAACTGGGACTTCGTAGCGAAGAATTTCGCTGCCTGAGTCTGATCAGAACCACGAAAAAGCCCGGCATTCGCCGGGCTTTTTCGTTTTAATCTGCGGTCCAGGAGCCATCGTCTACCCTCAGGAACTGGTAGACCTTCGCTCGTGATAGCCTCTTGAGGTAAACAAGCTCTTCCTACCGGCTTGTCTTTCGCCCTGGCGACGAACAAGGAAGGCCCCTTGAAACTGGACTCCCGACACAGCCTCTCGCTCAAGCTGCTGCGTGTCGTGCTACTGGCGGCGCTGGCCGTTGGCGTAGTGCTCAGTTGCGCGCAGATCGTCTTCGACGCCTACAAGGCCAAGCAGGCGGTGAGCAGCGACGCCCAACGCATCCTCGCGATGGTCCGCGACCCTTCCACCCAGGCGGTCTACAGCCTCGACCGGGAAATGGCGATGCAGGTCCTCGAAGGCCTGTTCCAGCACGAGGCGGTGCGCCAGGCGAGCATCGGCCATCCCGGCGAGCCGATGCTGGCGGAGAAATCCAGGCCGCTGCTGGACCTGCCGACGCGCTGGCTGACCGACCCGATCCTCGGCCAGGAACGCACCTTCAGCATTCGACTGATCGGCCGCCCGCCCTATAGCGAATACTACGGCGACCTGAAGATCACCCTGGACACCGCGCCCTACGGCGAGAACTTCGTCACCACTTCGGAAATCATCTTCATCTCCGGCATTCTCCGCGCCCTGGCCATGGGCCTGGTACTGTTCCTGGTCTACCACTGGATGCTGACCAAGCCGCTGTCGAAGATCATCGAGCACCTGGTCAGCATCAATCCCGACCGCCCCAGCCAGCACCAGTTGCCGCTGCTCAAGGGGCACGAACGCAACGAGCTGGGGCTCTGGGTGACCACCGCCAACCAGTTGCTCGCCTCGATCGAAAGCAACAGCCACCTGCGTCGCGAGGCCGAGGACAACCTGCTGCGCATTTCCCAGTACGACTTCCTCACCGGCCTGCCGAACCGCCAGTTGCTGCAGCAGCAACTCGACCAGATCCTCGACGGCGCCGGCCGCCAGCAGCGCCGGGTGGCAGTACTGTGCCTGGGCCTCGACGATTTCAAGGGGATCAACGAGCAGTACACCTACCAGCTCGGCGACCAGCTGCTGATCGCCCTCGCCGACCGCCTGCGCGGGCACAGCGCACGGCTCGGTTCGCTGGCGCGCCTGGGCGGCGACCAGTTCGCCCTGGTCCAGGCCGACATCGAGCAACCCTACGAGGCGGCCGAACTGGCGCAGAGCATCCTCGACGGCCTGGAAGCGCCGTTCGAGATCGACCAGCACGAGGTGCGCCTGCGCGCCACCATCGGTATCACCCTGTTCCCCGAGGACGGCGAGACCACGGAGAAACTGCTGCAGAAGGCCGAGCAGACCATGACCCTGGCCAAGACCCGCTCGCGCAACCGCTACCAGTTCTACATCGCCAGCGTGGACAGCGAGATGCGTCGCCGCCGGGAACTGGAAAAGGACCTGCGCGACGCCCTGCAGCGCCACGAGCTGCACCTCGTCT
Organism: Pseudomonas sp. HMSC067G02; assembly: GCF_001813485.1. Lineage (NCBI taxonomy): Bacteria > Pseudomonadati > Pseudomonadota > Gammaproteobacteria > Pseudomonadales > Pseudomonadaceae > Pseudomonas > Pseudomonas sp. HMSC067G02. The sequence continues at coordinate 136,085 of NZ_KV812698.1, read as the reverse complement.
ACCAGCCGCAGGTGGACTACCGCGACCACCGCGTGGTCGGCGTCGAGGCGCTGCTGCGCTGGCAACATCCGTTGCACGGCTTCGTCCCGCCGGACCTGTTCATCCCGCTGGCGGAACAGAACGGCAGCATCTTCAGCATCGGCGAGTGGGTGCTCGACCAGGCCTGCCGGCAGTTGCGCGAATGGCACGACCAGGGCTTCGACGACCTGCGCATGGCGGTCAATCTTTCCACCGTGCAGCTCCACCACAACGCCCTGCCACGGGTGGTCAGCAACCTGCTGCAGGTCTACCGCCTGCCGGCGCGCAGCCTGGAGCTGGAAGTCACCGAGACCGGCCTGATGGAGGACATTTCCACTGCCGCCCAGCACCTCCTCAGCCTGCGCCGCGCCGGCGCGCTGATCGCCATCGACGATTTCGGCACCGGCTATTCCTCGCTGAGCTACCTGAAGAGCCTGCCGCTGGACAAGATCAAGATCGACAAGAGTTTCGTCCAGGACCTGCTGCAGGACGAGGACGACGCGACCATCGTTCGCGCCATCATCCAGCTCGGCAAGAGCCTGGGCATGCAGGTGATCGCCGAGGGCGTGGAAACCGCCGAGCAGGAGGCGTACATCATCGCCGAAGGTTGCAACGAAGGTCAGGGCTACCTGTACAGCAAGCCGCTGCCGGCCAGGGAACTGACCCAGTACCTCAAGCAGGCGCGACGCCTGAGCCAGGCCACCAGCAGCGAACGGCCCTGATCAGAACAGGCGGCTGAACAGCCAGCCCGCCAATAGCGCGCTGCCCAGGCAGAGCAACGCGGCCCCCGCCGCCTGGCGGCGCAGTTGCACGGCGAGATCGTCCTCGCCCTGGCTGGAGAGAATGAAGGGATGCACCTCCCCCGGCTTGCCGAGCCGGTGGCGGGTCGGCGCGGCGCTGCTTGCCCGATGCCGATCCTCGGCCTCCAGCCGTGCCGCCAGGCGCACCCGGTTCCATTCGCGCTCGTCCAGCTCGCCGTTGCCGTCGCTGTCGAAGCGCGCCAGCAGGCCGTGGAAATCGCCCTTCCATTCACGGATCACCGCACCCTGCGCCCGTTCGGCATCGAGTCCCTGGCGACCGCCACCGCTGCTGCGGAATTCGCCCAGCGCATAGAGCGGCTCGCCGGCATGCAGGCGCTCCTCGGTGTAGCGGTAGAGCCGCTCTCCGCCGACCAGGGTGCCGAAGCTCTCCAGCAGTCGCAGGGTATCGATCGGTGCTTCGCGAAAAGCCTCCCAGCGCTGCTGGGTCAAGGGTCGCACCTCGGCGCCGCGTGGGTCGACCAGGCAGGCATCGGTGGCATCGCGCAAGCCGAATGGCGACTCGCTGGCACCTTTGTCGACGGTGCGCCAGGCCTTCTCGCGGCCGCTGCGCTTTTCCTCGACTTCGATGCGGTAGCGCCACCACAGGCACGGCTTGCCAGTCAAGGGAGCCTGCAGCGGGCCTTCCGGGCCCTCCTCGAGCACCCCGTAGAGTTCGACGAAACCCTGCGCCGCCGAACGGATCCGCGAGGTCGGTACGTCGCCGAGCAGACGCGCCCGGGCAAGGCGGTGCACGAACTGCCAGCCGGCCCAGGCGCAGAGCCCCAGGCTGGCGGCGATGAACAGCCAGCGCAGGTCGAAGTCCATCTCAGCCGAACAGGGCCTTGAGATCGACGTCGACCTTCTCCGCCTCGCTGAACTGCAACAGCTCGGCGGCCTTGAAGCCAGCGACACGAGCGATCAGCAGGTCGGGAAATTGCTCGATGCGCACGTTGTTCAGGTTCACCGCCTCGTTGTACAGCTCGCGGCGATCGGCGATCCCGTTCTCCAGGCCGCTGATGCGCTGGGAAAGGAACTGGAAACTTTCGTTGGCCTTGAGCTGCGGGTAGTTCTCGGCCAGCGCGAAGAGCTGCCCCAGGCCGGCGCGCAGGCCGCTCTCGGCCTTGCCCAGGGCATTCACGTCGGCGCGCTCGCGGGCGCTGGCGACGGCGTTGCGGGCGGCGATGACCCGCTCCAGGGTGGCGCGCTCGTGCTGCATGTATTGCTTGCAGGCCTCGACCAGCTTCGGCAGCTCGTCATGGCGCTGCTTGAGGAGCACGTCGATGTTGGCCCAGGCCTTGCCCACGGCGTGCTTCAGCCGTACCAGGCCGTTGTAGAGCACCACCGCGTAGCCGGCGAGCAGCAGCAGGACAACCCAGAAAGCGATAGCGGTCAGACTCATGGACGGAGCTCCGGACGAAGATACTGGCATTCTAGCTGCGCCCGACATGTCCAGGCACGACGGCGATCACGCTGCGCCCTTTTCAAAAATGCAAATCTTTCGCATTATGTGGCGGTTTTTTAACGCCCTCGCGGGTGTTTCCGACAAGCGCACGCCGCTTCGGCACGCCACCAATAAAGCAAAGGAATCCGCCATGACTCGTATGCCCCTGGCCACCGCCAGTCTGCTGGCCCTCGCCATCTCCCTCGCCGGCTGCGGCGACGACAAGAAAGCCGAAGCGCCCGCAACACCGGCGGCCAGCACGCAGCCCGCCGCGCCCGCCGCCGCCCCGGCCGCCAAGGTCGACGAGGCCGCCGCCAAGGCAGTGATCAAGAACTACGCGGACCTCGCCGAAGCCACCTTCGCCGATGCCCTGAGCACCGCCAAGGACCTGCAGAAAGCCATCGACGCGTTCCTCGCCAAGCCTGACGCGGAGACCCTGAAAGCCGCCAAGGAAGCCTGGTTCGCCGCTCGTACCCCTTACTCCCAGAGCGAAGCCTTCCGCTTCGGCAACGCGATCATCGACGACTGGGAAGGACAGGTTAACGCCTGGCCGCTGGACGAAGGCCTGATCGACTATGTCGCCAAGGACTACCAGCACGCCCTGGGCAACCCCGGCGCCACCGCCAACATCGTCGCCAACACCGAGATCCAGGTCGGCGAAGACAAGATCGACGTCAAGGAAATCACCGGCGAGAAACTGGCCAGCCTGAACGAGCTGGGCGGTTCCGAAGCCAACGTCGCCACCGGCTACCACGCCATCGAGTTCCTCCTCTGGGGCCAGGACCTGAACGGCACCGGTCCCGGCGCCGGCAATCGTCCGGCCACCGACTATGCCCAGGGCAAGGACTGCACCGGCGGCCATTGCGACCGTCGCGCCGCCTACCTGAAGGCCGTCACCGACCTGCTGGTCAGCGACCTCGAATACATGGCCGGACAGTGGAAAGCCGGCGTCGCCGACAACTACCGCGCCAAGCTGGAGGCCGAACCGGTGGATACCGGCCTGCGCAAGATGTTCTTCGGCATGGGCAGCCTGTCCCTCGGCGAACTGGCCGGCGAGCGCATGAAGGTCGCGCTGGAGGCCAACTCCACCGAAGACGAGCACGACTGCTTCAGCGACGACACCCACCACACCCTGTTCTTCAACGGCAAGAGCATCCGCAACATCTACCTCGGCGAGTACAAGCGCATCGACGGCAGCGTGGTCAAGGGCCCGAGCCTGGCCGACCTGGTCGCCAAGGCCGACGCCGCCGCCAACGACACCCTGAAGGCCGACCTGGCCGACACCGAGGCCAAGCTGCAGGCCATCGTCGACAGCGCCGAGAAGGATGGCGTGCACTTCGACCAGATGATCGCTCCGGACAACAAGGACGGCCAGCAGAAGATCCGCGACGCCATCGCCGCCCTGGTCAAGCAGACCGGCGCCATCGAGCAGGCCGCGGGCAAGCTGGGTATCCAGGACCTGAAGCCGGACAACGCCGACCACGAGTTCTGATTCCTTCCTGCGCCAACAGCGTGCGGCCCATGGCCGCACGCTGCGTTTCAGGGCCTCGAAAGCGGACTTCACGGGCCTTTACAAACGCAAATCCCTCTTATTTTGATTAGCTCCAACTGGTAAGCTTGCGGGCTGTTTCTACGCAGTCCGGGATGTTCGCCGATGTCGTTGCCGTCACCTTCCATGCCGCTCGCCTGTCTCCTGACGGCGCTCCTTCTGGGCGGATGCGGCGCCGACGACGAACCGCTGCGCGCCGAGCCCGGTGAACACCTGTCCGGGGGCGCGACCACGGTGCTGCAAAGCGACCGCAACGCCTTCTCCCTGCCCTCCGCCAACCTCGCCCCGAGCCGGCGCCTGGACTTCAGCGTGGGCAACAGTTTCTTCCGCAACCCCTGGGTCATCGCCCCTTCCTCCACCACCGCGCGCGACGGCCTGGGACCGCTGTTCAATACCAACGCCTGCCAGAACTGCCATGTGAAGGACGGCCGCGGCCACCCGCCGGGAGCGGACGCGGTCAGCGCGGTGTCGATGCTGGTACGCCTGTCGATCCCGGCCGGCCCTGCGGACGGCAAGACCCTGTTGCACCAGGGGGTGATTCCCGAGCCGACCTACGGCGGCCAGTTGCAGGACGTCGGCATTCCCGGCGTCGCCCCGGAAGGCAAGGTGCGGATGGACTACGAGCCGATGAAGGTGAGGTTCGAGGACGGCACCGAGGTCGAACTGCGCAAGCCGATCCTGCGTATCAGCCAGCTCGGCTATGGGCCGATGCATCCGCAGACGATGTTTTCCGCCCGCGTCGCCCCGCCGATGATCGGCCTCGGCCTGCTCGAGGCGATTCCCGAAGAGGCGATCCTGGCCAATGCCGATCCGGACGACCGCAACGGCGACGGTATCCGCGGGCGCGCCAACCAGGTCTGGGATGCCGCACGGCAGCGCACCGCGCTCGGCCGCTTCGGCTGGAAGGCCGGCCAGCCGGATATCCCGCAGCAGAACGCGCACGCCTTCGCCAACGACATGGGCCTGACCAGCAGCCTGCTGCCCCACGACGACTGCAGCGCCGCCCAGGTCGAGTGCCGCCGGGCGCCCGACGGCGGCGAGCCGGAAGTCAGCGACAACATCTTCGCCCAGGTGCTGTTCTACAGCCGCAACCTGGCGGTCCCGGCGCGGCGCAAGGTGGACGACCCGCAGGTGCTGGCCGGCAAGCGCCTGTTCGCCCAGGCCAACTGCGTGGCCTGCCACGTTCCCGCCTTCACTACCGGTTCCGACGCCAGCGAGCCGGAGCTGGCCAACCAACGGATTCGTCCCTATTCCGACCTGTTGCTGCATGACATGGGCGACGGCTTGGCGGACAATCGCCCGGAATTTCTCGCCAGCGGGCGGGACTGGCGAACCCCGCCGCTATGGGGCATCGGCCTGACCGAAACGGTCAACGGCCACACCCAGTTCCTCCACGACGGGCGCGCCCGCAATCTGCTGGAGGCGATCCTCTGGCACGGCGGCGAAGCCGAAGCGGCCAAGCGGCACGTGCTCGGCTTCGACGCCGACCAGCGCAGCGCCCTGCTGGCCTTCCTGAATTCACTCTGAGGAGCCCACATGTTCCGCCCACGACTGCTCTTGACCAGCCTCGCCATCGCCCTCGGCGCCTGCTCGCCGCAAGACCCGCAGGCCGTCACCAGTGCCGCCCTGGCGCAACAGGTGATCCTGCCGACCTACAGCCGCTGGGTGGAGGCCGACCAGGCCCTGGCCAGCAGCGCCCTGGCCTACTGCCAGGGCAAGGAAGACCTGGCCAAGGCCCGCGACGCGTTCCACGCCGCGCAGAAGGCCTGGGCCGAGCTGCAACCGCTGCTGATCGGCCCGCTGGCCGAGGGCAACCGCGCCTGGCAGGTGCAGTTCTGGCCGGACAAGAAGGATCTGGTCGGGCGCCAGGTCGAACAGTTGCTGAAGAACAACCCGCAGGTCGACGCCACGGCCCTGGCCAAGGCCAGCGTGGTGGTGCAGGGGCTCTCCGCCTACGAATACATCCTCTTCGACAGCAAGATCGACCTCGCCGACGCCGCCACCAAGGCCCGCTATTGCCCGTTGCTGGAAGCCATCGGCACCCACCAGCAGCAACTGGCCCAGGACATCCTGGCGCGCTGGAAGAACGACGGCGGCATGCTCACCCAGATGAGCAAGTTCCCCAACGACCGCTACGCCGACGCCCACGAGGCGATCGCCGAGCTGCTGCGGGTCCAGGTCACCGCCCTGGACATGCTGAAGAAGAAACTCGGTACTCCGCTGGGCCGGCAGAGCAAGGGCATTCCCCAGCCCTACCAGGCCGAGGCCTGGCGCAGCAACGCCTCGCTGGCCAGCCTGGACGCCAGCCTGAGCGGCGCCCAGGCGCTCTGGGAAGGTATCGACGGCAAGGGCCTGAAGACCCTGCTGCCGGCCGAACAGAAGGCCCTGGCCGGCAAGATCGACGCCGCCTACGCCGACAGCCACGCGAAGCTGGCGGCGCTGGAACAGAAACCGCTCTCCGAACTGCTCGCCAGCGAAGACGGGCGCAACCAGCTCAACGCCCTCTATGACAGCCTGAACGTGGTCCACCGCCTGCACGAAGGCGACCTGGCCCGCGCCCTCAGCGTGCAACTGGGCTTCAACGCCAACGATGGCGACTGAGGTCGGCACCATGCTGCGACGTCATGTGATCGGTCTGGGCAGCCTGCTGCTCGGCGCCTTGTCCTTCGGCGGCTGGAGCTTCAGCCGCCAGGGTAGCCAACCGCTGGTGCTGTCGGCGCGCGACGACGCCGATGGCCAGCATTACGCGGTGGGCTACCGCCTGGACGGCAAGTGCCAGTTCGCCACCCGCGTGGCCCAGCGCTGCCACGACATCGTCCAGCACCCGAGCCTGCCGCTGGCGCTGTTCGTCGCCCGCCGGCCAGGCACCGAAAGCTACCTGATCGACCTGAACGACGGTCACCTGCTGCAGACCCTGGTCTCGCAGAAAGACCGCCACTTCTACGGCCACGGCGTGTTCCACCAGAGCGGCGAATGGCTCTACGCCACCGAGAACGACACTACCGATCCCGGTCGCGGCGTGCTCGGCGTCTACCGTTTCGACGGCGAGCGACTGCAGCACAGCGGCGAGATCTCTACTCACGGCCTCGGGCCGCACCAGGTTTCCTGGATGCCCGACGGCGAGACCCTGGTAGTGGCCAACGGCGGCATTCGCACCGAGGCGGAAAGCCGGGTCGAGATGAACCTCGACGCCATGGAGCCCAGCCTGGTGCTGATGCGCCGCGACGGCAACCTGCTGTCCAAGGAAACCCTGGCGCAGCAGATGAACAGCGTCCGCCACCTGGCGATCGGTCGCGACGGCACCATCGTCGCCGGCCAGCAGTTCATGGGCGATGCCCACGAACATGCCGACCTGCTGGCGATCAAGCGCCCCGGCCGTCCCTTCGAAGCCTTCCCGGTGGCCGAGGAGCAGCGCCTGGCGATGGCCCAGTACACCGCCAGCGTGGCGATCCACGACGACCTGCGCCTGGTGGCCCTGACCGCCCCGCGCGGCAACCGTTTCTTCATCTGGGACCTGGACAGCGGTGCCGTACGCCTCGACGCGCCGTTGCCGGACTGCGCCGGCGTGGGCGCGGTGAAGAACGGCTTCGTCGTCACGTCCGGACAGGGGCGTTGCCGCTTCTACGACTGCCAGGGCGAGCGCATCGCCGCGCAACCGCTGGAGCTGCCTTCCGGCCTCTGGGACAACCACTTGCACCTGGCCTGAGAGCGCGGCATCAACCTCTCGCCATACCGGTCCGCGAAAGTCGGAAGCGACCTGCAACACGCTTGAAATCTTTCGCCAATCCTGTGCTTTGACAAGCCTTGAAAGCTGCACGTAATGTGTCGGATTCGCCCCGAAACGGGGCGCTCTCGGCATACCAGGGACCAGGATTATGTTGCTCCGCCGCATGTTGATCATGCTCGCCGCGGTGATCGCCGTGGTGGCGATTCTCGCCGGCTACAAGGTCTACTCCATCCGTCAGCAGATCGCCCTTTTCAGCGCACCGAAACCGCCGATCAGCGTGACCGCCAGCCTGGCCGAAAAGCGTCCCTGGCAGAGCCGCCTGCCAGCCATCGGCAGCCTCAAGGCATTCCAGGGCGTGACCCTCACCGCCGAAGTCTCCGGCACGGTACGCGACGTACTGTTCCTTTCCGGCGACCAGGTGAAGCTGGACCAACCGCTGATCCAGCTGGAAAGCGACGTCGAGGAAGCCACCCTGCGCACTGCCGAGGCCGATCTCGGCCTGGCCAGGGCCGAGTACCAGCGCGGCCGCGAACTGATCGGCAGCAAGGCCATCTCGAAAAGCGAATTCGACCGTCTCGCCGCGCAGTGGGCCAAGACCAGCGCCACCGTCGCCGAGCTGAAGGCGGCGCTGGCGAAGAAGCGCGTGCTCGCGCCCTTCGCCGGGACCATCGGCATCCGCCAGGTGGACGTCGGCGACTACGTCTCGCCCGGGACGCCGATCGCCACCTTGCAGGACCTTTCCACCCTGCTCCTGGATTTCCACCTGCCCGAGCAGGACTTCCCCCTGCTCAGCCGCGGCCAGTTGGTGAAGGTTCGGGTCGCCGCCTACCCCGGCCAGGTGTTCGACGCCGAGATCGCCGCCATCAACCCCAAGGTCGACAACGAGACCCGCAACCTGCAGGTCCGCGCCGCCCTGGAGAACCCGGACGGCAAGCTGCTGCCGGGCATGTTCGCCAACCTCGAGGTGATGTTGCCTGGCGAGGAACAACGCGTCGTGGTGCCGGAGACGGCGATCACCTTCACCCTATACGGCGACTCGATCTACGTCGTCGAGCAGAAGAAGGACGAGCAGGGCCAGGTGTCGAAGGACGACAAGGGCCAGCCGCAACGGGTCGTCGAGCGCCGCTTCGTCAGGATCGGCGAACGCCGCGAAGGCCTGGCGGTGGTGCTCGAAGGCCTGGAGGGCGGCGAGCAGGTAGTGACTTCCGGGCAACTGAAGCTCGACAACGGCGCCGCGGTGGCCATCGTCGCCGAGCGGGACCTCCAGCAAGAGCACTGAGTCGCGCGCCTTCCCGCTCCAAGGCGGAAGGCTTGCCAAGGGACTGAAACATGGCTTTTACCGATCCGTTCATCCGTCGTCCGGTCCTGGCGAGCGTGGTCAGCCTGCTGATCGTCCTGCTCGGCATGCAGGCCTTCAGCAAGCTGGTGATCCGCGAGTATCCGCAAATGGAGAACGCGCTGATCACGGTGACCACGCTCTACGCCGGAGCCAACGCGGAGACCATCCAGGGCTACATCACCCAGCCGCTGCAGCAGAGCCTGGCCAGCGCCGAAGGCATCGACTACATGACCTCGGTGAGCCGGCAGAACTATTCGACCATCTCCATCTACGCGCGGATCGGCGCCAATACCGATCGCCTGGTCACCGAGCTGCTGGCCAAGTCCAACGAAGTGAAGAGCCAGCTGCCGCCGGACGCCGAGGACCCGGTGCTGCAGAAGGAGGCCGCGGATGCCTCGGCGCTGATGTACATCAGCTTCTACAGCGAGCAGATGAACAACCCGCAGATCACCGACTACCTGTCGCGGGTGATCCAGCCCAAGCTGGCGACCCTGCCCGGTATCGCCGAGGCGGAGATCCTCGGCAACCAGGTGTTCGCCATGCGCCTGTGGCTGGACCCGGTGAAGATGGCCGCGTTCGGCGTCACCGCCGGCGAGATCAACCAGGCGGTGCAGCAGTACAACTTCCTCGCCGCCGCCGGCGAGGTGAAGGGCCAGTTGGTGGTCACCAGCGTCAATGCTTCCACCGACCTCAAGTCGCCCCAGGCCTTCGCCGCCATCCCGGTGAAGACCGACGGCGACCGCCGGGTGCTGATGGGTGATGTCGCACGGGTCGAACTGGGCGCCGCCAGCTACGACGCGATCAGTTCGTTCAATGGGATTCCCTCGGTCTACATCGGCATCAAGGGCACGCCCAGCGCCAACCCGCTGGACGTGATCAAGGAAGTGCGGGCGAAGATGCCCGAACTGGAAGAGCAATTGCCGCCCAACCTCAAGGTGTCCATCGCCTACGACGCCACGCGCTTCATCCAGGCCTCCATCGACGAAGTGGTTAAGACCCTCGGCGAGGCGGTGCTGATCGTCATCGTGGTGGTGTTCCTGTTCCTCGGCGCGTTCCGTTCGGTACTGATCCCGGTGGTGACCATTCCGCTGTCGATGATCGGCGTATTGTTCTTCATGCAGGCCATGGGCTACTCGATCAACCTGCTGACCCTGCTGGCGATGGTCCTGGCCATCGGCCTGGTGGTGGACGACGCGATCGTGGTGGTGGAAAACATCCACCGCCACATCGAGGAGGGCAAGCCGCCCTTCGAGGCCGCCCTGGAGGGCGCGCGGGAGATCGCAGTGCCGGTGGTCAGCATGACCATCACCCTCGCCGCGGTCTACGCGCCGATCGGCTTTCTCACCGGCCTCACCGGCGCCCTGTTCAAGGAATTCGCCTTCACCCTGGCCGGCGCGGTGATCATTTCCGGGATCGTCGCCCTGACCCTGTCGCCGATGATGTGCTCGCGCCTGTTGCGCCACGAGGAGAATCCCTCGGGCCTGGCGCATCGCCTCGACCTGATCTTCGAGGGCCTGAAGCGACGCTACCAGCGCGCCCTCCACGGCACCCTGGACACCCGTCCGGTGGTCCTGGTGTTCGCCGTGCTGGTACTGGCGCTGATCCCGGTACTGCTGATGTTCACCAAGAAGGAGCTGGCGCCGGAAGAGGACCAGGGCATCGTGTTCCTCATGACCAACTCGCCGCAGACCGCCAACCTCGACTACCTGAATCGCTATACCGCCGAGTTCGAAGGCATCTTCCGCAGCTTCCCGGAGTATTACTCGGCGTTCCAGATCAACGGCTACAACGGCGTCCAGGCCGGCATCGGCGGCATGCTGCTCAAGCCCTGGGACGAACGCGAAAAGAGCCAGATGGAATTGCTCCATGCGGTGCAGGCGAAGCTCAACGAGATTCCCGGCGTGCAGATCTTCGCCTTCAACCTGCCGTCGCTACCGGGCACCGGCGAGGGCCTGCCATTCCAGTTCGTGCTCAACACCGCCAACGACTACGAGTCGCTGCTGCAAGTGGCGCAACGGGTGAAGCAGCGCGCCAGCGAGTCCGGCAAGTTCGCCTTCCTCGATCTCGACCTGGCGTTCGACAAACCCGAGCTGGTGGTCGACATCGACCGCGAGAAGGCCGCGCAGATGGGCGTCTCCATGCAGGACCTGGGGGTGGCGCTGGCCAGCCTGCTCGGCGAGGGCGAGATCAACCGCTTCACCATCGACGGGCGCAGCTACAAGGTCATCGCCCAGGTCGAACGCCCCTATCGCGACAATCCCGGCTGGCTCGGCAGTTACTACGTGAAGAGCCGCAACGGCCAACTGGTCGCCCTCTCGACCCTGATCGAGACCCACGAACGGGCACGGCCGCGGCAACTGAACCAGTTCCAGCAGCTCAACTCGGCGATCATCTCCGGCTTCCCCATCGTCAGCATGGGCGAGGCCATCGAGACGGTTCAGCAGATCGCCCGCGAGGAGGCCCCGCGCGGCTTCGCCGTCGACTACGCCGGCGCTTCCCGGCAATACGTGCAGGAAGGCAGCGCATTGCTGGTCACCTTCGGACTGGCCCTGGCGATCATCTTCCTGGTCCTCGCCGCACAGTTCGAAAGCTTCCGCGATCCGCTGGTGATCATGGTCACCGTGCCGCTGTCGATCTGCGGGGCGCTGATACCGCTGTTCCTCGGCGTGTCGAGCCTGAACATCTATACCCAGGTCGGCCTGGTGACACTGATCGGCCTGATCAGCAAACACGGCATCCTGATCGTCGAGTTCGCCAACCAGTTGCGCCACGAACAGGGGCTGGAGCGTCGCGAGGCCATCGAGCAGGCCGCCGCGATCCGCCTGCGGCCAGTACTGATGACCACCGCGGCGATGGTGCTCGGGGTGATCCCGCTGATCCTCGCCACCGGCGCCGGGGCGGTCAGTCGCTTCGACATCGGCATCGTGATCGCGACCGGCATGTCGGTGGGCACCCTCTTCACCCTGTTCGTCCTGCCGTGCATCTACACCCTGGTGGCCAGGCCGGATGCCCCGCCAGGCGTGACGCAAGCGGCAAACTCACACTGATCGGAAACGGCGGATAGCGACAACAGCGCTGTCCGCCGGCGCTGTCGCCCCATCCCACAGCCCTCCGGGCGCGATCCTATGTCCGCCGGCAGCCGCCTCCAGTAGACTGCCCGCTGAAACGCAGTGGTGAGACGAGCATGGCCGAGAGCGCTTTTTCCGAACGTATCGTGCAGAACCTGCTGGATACCGACTTCTACAAGCTGACCATGATGCAGGCGGTGCTGCACAACTATCCCAACGCCGAGGTGGAGTGGGAGTTCCGCTGCCGCAACCAGGAAGACCTGCGCCTGTACCTGCCGGCCATCCGCGAACAACTGGAATACCTGGCGGGCCTGGCGATCAGCGACGAGCAACTGGCCTTCCTCGAACGGATTCCCTTCCTCGCGCCGGACTTCATCCGCTTCCTCGGGTTGTTCCGCTTCAACCCGCGCTACGTGCAGACCGGCATCGAGAACGACGAATTCTTCCTGCGCCTGAAAGGCCCCTGGCTGCACGTGATCCTCTTCGAAGTGCCGCTGCTGGCGATGATCAGCGAGGTGCGCAACCGCGCCCGCTACCCGGCCGCCACCGTCGAGCAGGCGCGCGAACGCCTGCAGGAAAAGTTCGATTGGCTGCGCCGGGAGGCCAGCGCCGAGGAACTGGCCGGCTTCAAGATGGCCGACTTCGGTACCCGCCGCCGCTTCTCCTATCGGGTCCACGAGGCGGTGGTGAGCGGTCTGAAGGATGACTTTCCGGGCTGCTTCGTCGGCACCAGCAACGTCCACCTGGCACGCAAGCTCGACCTCAAGCCCCTCGGCACCATGGCCCACGAATGGCTGATGGCCCACCAGCAGCTCGGTCCGCGCCTGATCGACAGCCAGAGTGCCGCGTTGGACTGCTGGGTCCGCGAATACCGTGGGCTGCTCGGCATCGCGCTGACCGACTGCATCACCACCGATGCCTTCCTGCGCGACTTCGACCTCTATTTCGCCAAGCTCTTCGACGGCCTCCGCCACGACTCGGGCGACCCGTTGCTGTGGGCGGAAAAGACCATCGCCCACTACCTCAAGCTGGGCATCGACCCGCTGACCAAGACCCTGGTGTTCTCCGACGGCCTCGACCTGCCGCGGGCCCTGAAGATCTATCGCGCGTTGCAGGGCCGGATCAACGTCAGCTTCGGCATAGGCACGCATTTCACCTGCGACCTGCCGGGCGTCGAGCCGATGAACATCGTGGTGAAGATGAGCGCCTGCAACGGCCATCCGGTGGCGAAGATCTCCGATACGCCCGGCAAGGCGCAATGCCGGGACCCGGACTTCATCCACTACCTCAAGCACGTGTTCCAGGTCGCCTAGGGCAAGCCTGGCGCGCCGCGGCAAGGTGGCGCATGAGGCCTGGTCCTTATTCGGCCCATGCCTCCGACGATCTCATCGCCCATGAAAAAGCCCCGCCAAGGCGGGGCTTTTTCGACAAGGAGACTCAGCGCGACAGGCTGGCTCCCCCCTGGGAAAGACCGAACATCAGCAGCAGGATGTCCTTGTTCGGCTGGACCTCCTGGCGCGTCGGCCGCTCGGCCTTGAGCGCCGAAGGCGTCGGGCAGTACTCATGACCGCCGCTCATCTGCACCACGTTCGGCGCGGGTTCGTGCCAGGCGGCAGCCGCGGCTGTAGCCACGGCGAGAGCGCCGACCAGCAACAAACCTCGAGTGATTTCTAATTTCATGTCTGCAACCCTTTGATGGCGCTGCCAAACGCCGTCTGGTAACCATAGATGAAGGCTTGCCACTGCGCGCCAGTCCACGACGAACGGCGCTTCAACTGCTTCAGGTCGTGCTGGGACGCCTTGTTCACCGTAAGGCGGCGGCGGCTCTTCTCCAGGTCGATCAGCGCTACTTCGATGGCCTCGCCCTCGACGCGGACGAAGATGTGCTTCGGATAGAGACAACCGTGCTGCCAGTGGGCGAGATTCATCCGGGCAATGGTAGCGCCGATTTGTTGCAGAATTCTTTGGTGCTTCGCTTCGCCCCAGCGGTCCTGGTCACCGCGCGCATAGCACTCGTCGAGGCTGGAGAAACCCTCCAGGGCTTCGGTCACCAGCAGCGCCTGCCATTGTCCGTCGACCTTGCGGCAGCCGGAATAGACCAGGCGCGGCACGCGAATACCAAGCGACTCGAAGGCCCGTAGCGCATCGCGCTCGCGCATGGCGGTGGGATAGCCGAAAGGGCGCTGCCAGTCGCGGTAGACGTGGCCGGTCTGCTGCTTGCGATAGAGCAGCCGTCCATCGCCGGTGTACACCCGCTGCACGCCGCTGGCCCCGCCGCGCCGCTCGTTGGGCTCCTCGACCCAGCTGCCGGGTACCTGCAACCACTGGTCGATGGCGGAGTCGCCGGAGATACGTTGCAGGGATGCCAGATCGGGAGCCATCGTTATTCCTTTCGCAAGATATAGACCCGCCACATGTGATACAGCGGGATGAAATCGAGATGCTTCTGGACGACGAAGCCGGCGTCGCGGAACTCGCGCTCGACCGTTTCGGCTGGTAACACGAAGCGGTTCTGGTAGCCGGTCTGTTCCCCGTTCGCTACCCGCCGTGCCTCCATGCGCCTACGCTTCCAGGCCTTGAAATTGCCATCGACCCAGAGGGAAAGAATCACGCTGTCCCGCGTGACCCGGTGAAACTCGCGGAGCAGGACGCGTCGATCATCCGCCTCGCCGATGTGGTGGAGCAGCCGCATGCAGAAGATATTGTCCACCGAGCTGTCCGGCAGGTCGATGGCGAAAGCGGAAGTCTGCAAGGGCCGTACCCGTTTCACCACACCGTCCGGCTGACCGGCGCAGGCGACCGCCAGCATGTCCGCGGAATTGTCGGCGCCGATGATCACCCGGTTGTCCTTTTCCGCCAGCAGCGGCCAGAAGCGTCCGGCGCCGCAGGGCAGGTCGAGCACCAGGTTGGGCTGCCCCGCGAGCTTCAGCGCGTGCCGGGCGAGTTGGACGTCGCGCCGGTGGGAAAGTTTCCGGGCGAGGCCGTCCTGATGCTTCTTCAGGTAGGCCTCAGCATGCTCGCGATCATACTTGTGAGAAAAGTCGAGGTCGACAGGCGGATTGTTCATGACGGGAACTCCAGGATTCATGAGACGAACGGTATGAATCCAGCCGTCAAGCTCGGGTCAAGGGGTGGTGAATTTTTCGTCAAGCAACATCGAGTAAAACTTCGAACCGGCAGCCGTGCGGCTCCACCGCGCTGAGGGTTACGCTCCAGCCCTCGGCCGCGCAGATCCGCTTCACCAGCGAGAGCCCGAGGCCAAGGCCTTCGCCGCGCCCGGAGCTGGAACTGCCGCGAACGAAGGGCATGAAGATGCGTTCGCGTTGTTCTTCCGGGACGCCCGCCCCGGTGTCCTCGACGCTGAAACCATGCTCGTCGAGGGTCAGCGTGATGCTCCCGGCATCGGTGTAGTGGGTCGCGTTGCGTAACAGGTTGCCCATCACCGCGCGCAGCAGTGGCGCGTTGAACTGGCCGGCGCAGGCACCTTCGTTGCGGTAGTGCAGGGTCAGTCCTCGCGCCTCGACCTGTTCGCGCCAGACCTGGACCAGGTCGTCGGCGATGCTCTCCAGGCTACCGTGGGGCGCCAGGCTTTCCTCGCCCTTCTGCGCACGCGCCAGCAACAGGAAGGTTTGCACCAGGTCGCGCATCTCCTCGGTGGCCTTGGTCATCCGCTCCAGTTGGCCACGGGCGCGCGGGCCGAGGCTGGGTTCTTCGGCCAGCAGTTCGCACGAGGTGGCGATGACCATCAACGGCGTACGCAACTCATGACTGACGTCGCTGGTGAACAATTGCTCGCGCTTGAGCGCGTCGCGCAGGCGGCCAAGGGTCTCGTCGAAGGAAGCGGCCAGCTCGCCGACCTCGTCGTTGGCGTAGTCCGGCGCCAACGGCGGCGCCAGACCGAGCAACTGTTCGCGATGCCGCACCTGGCGCGCCAGGCGCACCACCGGCTCCATCACCTTGCGCGCGAGCATCCAGCCAAGCAGGCCGGCCAGGGCGATGCTCAGCACGTAGCCGGTCAGCACCGAGGCGTAGAGCACCTGCTCGCGCGCTTCGAAATCGCTCTGGTCCTGCAGCAGGACGAAACGGCGACCATCGATATCGCGCACCAGCGCATGGAACGACAAGTCGCCCTCGAACACTTCGTGGAAACCGACATCCAGTTGGTCCAGCGCCGGCGGCATGGCGTAGGAGCCCTGGCCGTCGCTGATGAAGAAGCGCATGCCGGGATCGAGCACCGGGTTGCGTCCCTGGGCCAGGTCGTCGCGCAGGATGCGCTCCAGTTCGCCGCCCAGGTCGCGGGAAATCAGGCGCTCCTCGATGATGTGGACCACGCCGACGATGCCGGCGGAGAACAGTCCTCCCACAGCGACCGTCATCAACATGAAGGCGATGACGATCCGGCGGGCGAGGCTCTGCTTATACTCCATTCGGCTCCTCCGCCAGGCGGTAGCCAACGCCATGCACCGTATGCAGCAAGGCCACGGAGAATGGCTTGTCGATCACCTGACGGAGTTGATGGACGTGGCTGCGCAGGCTGTCGCTGTCCGGGCAGTCGTCGCCCCAGACCGCTTCTTCCAGGGCATCCCGGCGCACCACATGGGGGCTCTTCTGCATCAGCACGGCGAGCAGCTTGAGGCCGATCGGGTTGAGCTTGAGCGACTTGCCCGCGCGCTTGACCTCCAGGGTGTCCAGGTCATAGCTCAGATCGGCCACGCTCAGCTCGCGGCGGCCGCCACCCTGGGCGCGACGCAGCACCGCCTCGATGCGTGCGGAAAGTTCGGAAAGGGCGAAGGGCTTGACCAGGTAATCGTCGGCGCCGGAACGAAACCCCTGCAGGCGGTCGTCCAACTGGTCGCGGGCGGTGAGCATGATCACCGGCGTATCGCGCCGTGCGTCTTCGCGCAGGCGCCGGCACAGGGCATAGCCGTCGATTCCCGGCAGCATCACGTCGAGCACGATCAGGTCGTAGTGCTCGGTGGCCGCCAGGTGCAGGCCGGACAGCCCGTCCTGCGCGCAATCCACGGTATAGCCCTTGAGCGACAGGTAATCGGCCAGGTTGGCCAGGATGTCGCGGTTGTCTTCGACCACCAGTATTCGCATGTCCCACTCCTTCGCAGGAAGACCGATCGAGCGCCTCTCGCGCATTTACGGATTCTTCACCGGCGATTCACACCGGCTCTACGCTCGCCACCAGAGACTGCATGGCGTCTTCCATGGCCGCCGATCATAGCGGCTTTGCGGATGCGCACGAACCCCGGCGGTGGATTTAACCAGCGTCGAAGTCAAGAGAACGTCAACGCCAGCGTTGGAGATCGCATGACCCAGGCCGCCGTCCATTCCCCTTCCCGTCCATTCAACCCCTGGCTGTTCCTCGCCCTGCCGCTGGGCCTGGCGGCACTGCTGCTGGCCTTCGAGCCGGTGACCCTCGACCTCGCCCTGGCCAACCTGATGTACGACCCGGGCGCCGGCTTCATCGGCCGGCACAGCTGGTTCCTGGAGAACATCCTGCACGACCGGGTCAAGCAACTGGTGATCGCCATCAGCGTCCTCGGCCTGCTGGTCTCCATCGCCGGACTGTTCCACCGGCCATGGCGCGCACTGAGCAGGCCGCTGGCCTATGTGTTCCTCGCCATGAGCCTTGCAGCCAGCATAGTCACTCCGCTCAAGGCGCTCACCGCCGTGCAGTGCCCCTGGAGCCTGGCGCAGTTCGGCGGCGAGGAAACCTACAGTTCGCTGCTCAGCCCGCGGCCGCCGACCGAGCACCCCGGACGCTGCTGGCCGGGCGGGCACGCATCGTCCGGATTCGTCCTGTTCGCGCTGTTCTTCGCCCTGCGCGACCGCAAGCCCAGGCTGGCGCGCTACGCCCTGGCCTTCGCCTTCGCCATGGGCTGCCTGCTGTCGCTGTCGCGCATGCTGCAAGGTGCGCACTTCCTCTCGCACAACCTGTGGACGATGCTGTTCGACTGGCTGATCTGCCTCGGCCTGTACCGCCTGATGCTCTACCGACCGGAGAAGCGAGGACAGCGCAACGGCGGCGCCGACGAAAACCGCGTTCAGGGAGACGGTTCGTCCGCTCCCAGCACGCCGAACTCGATGGGCACCTTCATGTAGAACAGCCGCACGCCGGCCTGGCGGATCGACTCGAACAGCCGTTCTGCCTGCTCGGGATCGACCGCCATGAGGATTTCCTGCGGCTGGTCGGCCAGCTCGAAGAAATGCATCGAATGCAGCCGGCCGCTCTGGCCGAAGCCTTCGCTGGCAGCCAACGCGGTGGCACCGCGCACGCCCAGGCGGCGCGCCTCTTGCAGCAGCCAGTCGCAGATCGGCTGGCCCTGGTGGCAGCGCCCCTGCTGGGTGATGAAGGTCAGTTGATAGCCTTGCATGGTCGGTCCTCCCGCTGCGCTATTTGCCCAGCATCCAGTTCATCGAGAACAACCCCAGCAGAGTCATCAGCAACGAGCCGCTGACGTGCGTCGCGATGGCCCCGGCGGCCCAGCCCAGGCGGCCCTCCTGAAGCAGGCTGACGACCTCGGCGGAAAAGGTGGAGAAAGTGGTCAGGCCGCCGCAGAACCCGGTGATGATCAGTAGCCGCCATTCCGGAGCGATGCCCGGCGCCTGGGCGAAATAGGCAATCGCCGCGCCGATGACATAGCCGCCGACCAGGTTGGCCAGCAGCGTGCCGGGGGGAATGCTGGGCAGCAGGCTGTTCAGCTTGAGCCCGAGGAACCAGCGCAGCAACGCCCCCAGGGCGGCGCCGAGGGCGATGGCGAGAATGGATTTCCACATAGTCCTGTCCTTGTAGGAGCGATTCGGACAGGCGGCAGGCGAGCGCCTACGCGCCTTTCCAGGTTCATGCGTAGGCATCATCAGCCCCAGGGGCGGTTGAAGGAGGAATGCCATCTCCTGTCGGCAAGATTGGCACAAAGCGAGGCACCTATCAAAGGCCGGAGTACGCCGGATCGCCCGAAGCGTGCCAGTCTAGGGAACCTTTCCCCTTCCTTCGCCGGAGTCCCCCATGCGCCCAGCCCTGCTGCTTTGCTGCCTGTTCCTGTCCGCCACCGCCCAGGCCGAGGATTGCTCGCCGCAAACCTCTGTCGGTAGCTGGTGCGAGCTGCCGCTCGCGGCTCTCCACCCGACCCAGCAGAATGTCGGCCTGCTGCAGGTCGAGGATGACCAGGCCAAGCTCGCCGGGAAGAAGCCCAAGGCTCTCGAGCGCTACTTGCGCAAGAAGGAGATTCCGGTGGTGATCGGCCCCGGCGGCCGCTTCTACCTCACCGATCGCCATCACCTGAGTAGCGCGCTCTGGCGCCTGGACCCGAAACAGGGCGTGCCGGTGAAGGTGATCGGCCGGCTACCCCAGGCCAGCGACTTCTGGGAGAAGATGCAGGAAAACCACTGGGTCTGGCTGCACGATGCGCGTGGCGCGGAGATCCCGCCCGAGGCCCTGCCGGACGCTCTCGCCGGGCTTGGCGACGATCCCTACCGCGCCCTGGCCGGCTACGCCGAGGACGAGAACGCCTTCGACAAGGATCGGCAGAGCTATTTCATCGAATTCCACTGGGCGCGCTATTTCGGCGAACGCATGCACTGGCGGCCGATCAGCCGCGCCACTCTGCCCGACGACCTGAAGCAGGCACTGCGCCTGGCCTGCGAACCGGCGGCAAGGGAGCTGCCGGGCTACCGCCAGGACTGCCCGCACTGAGGAATAAAAAAGCCCCGCCGAAGCGGGGCTTTTCCAACCACAGGGGCCGGTCGGCTTACATCATGCCGCCCATGCCGCCCATGCCGCCCATGTCAGGCATGCCGCCCATGGCCGGCTTGTCTTCCACGATCTCGGCAACCATGGCTTCGGTGGTGATCATCAGACCGCCGATGGAGGCCGCAGCCTGCAGAGCGGAACGAGTGACCTTGGCCGGGTCCAGGATGCCCATCTCGATCATGTCGCCGTACACGCCGGTAGCAGCGTTGAAGCCGTAGTTGCCGGAACCCTGCTTGACCTTGTCGACCACTACGCTCGGCTCGTCGCCGGCGTTGGCCACGATCTGGCGCAGCGGCGATTCGACGGCGCGACGCAGCAGGGCGATACCGACGTTCTGCTCCTCGTTGTCACCCTTCAGGCCTTCGATGGCTTGCAGGGCACGAACCAGGGCTACGCCGCCGCCGGGAACCACGCCCTCTTCCACCGCTGCACGGGTAGCGTGCAGGGCGTCTTCGACGCGGGCTTTCTTCTCTTTCATCTCGACTTCGGTGGCAGCGCCTACCTTGATCACGGCAACACCGCCGGCCAGCTTGGCCAGGCGCTCTTGCAGCTTCTCGCGGTCGTAGTCGGAAGTGGTTTCCTCGATCTGCTTGCGGATCTGCAGGACGCGGGCTTCGATATCAGCCTGCACACCGGCGCCATCGATGATGGTGGTGTTTTCCTTGTTGATCACGACGCGCTTGGCGTTGCCCAGGTGCTCCAGGGTAGCGCCTTCCAGGCTCAGGCCGACTTCTTCGCTGATCACGGTACCGCCGGTGAGGATGGCGATGTCCTGCAGCATGGCCTTGCGGCGGTCGCCGAAGCCCGGAGCCTTGACGGCCGCGACCTTGACGATGCCACGCATGTTGTTCACCACCAGGGTGGCCAGGGCTTCGCCCTCGACGTCCTCGGCGACGATCAGCAGCGGACGGCCGGCCTTGGCGACGGCTTCCAGCACCGGCAGCATTTCGCGGATGTTGGAGATCTTCTTGTCGACCAGCAGCAGCAGCGGGCTATCCAGCTCGGCAGCCATGGTGTCCGGCTTGTTCACGAAGTAGGGGGACAGGTAGCCGCGATCGAACTGCATGCCTTCGACGACGGACAGTTCGTTTTCCAGGCCCGAGCCTTCCTCGACGGTGATCACGCCTTCTTTACCGACTTTTTCCATGGCTTCGGCAATGATCTGGCCGATGGACTCGTCGGAGTTGGCGGAGATGGTGCCTACCTGGGCGATGGCCTTGGTGTCGGCGCAGGGCTTGGCCAGCTCTTTCAGCTGGGCGACGATGGCCACGGTGGCCTTGTCGATGCCACGCTTCAGGTCCATCGGGTTCATGCCGGCGGCAACGGCCTTCAGGCCTTCGTTGACGATGGCCTGGGCCAGGACGGTCGCGGTGGTGGTGCCGTCACCGGCAGCATCGTTGGCCTTGGAGGCAACGTCTTTCACCAGTTGCGCGCCCATGTTCTCGAACTTGTCTTTCAGCTCGATTTCCTTGGCGACGGAAACGCCATCCTTGGTGATGGTCGGAGCGCCGAAGGACTTGTCCAGAACCACGTTGCGGCCTTTCGGGCCGAGGGTGGCCTTGACGGCATCGGCCAGCACGTTCACGCCGACCAGCATTTTCTTGCGAGCGGAATCGCCGAACTTAACTTCTTTGGCAGCCATGTTCTCTTTCCTCTAAATCGAATTCGGTGAAAACGGAGTGGTGAGACCGATCAGTCTTCCAGGACGGCGAGGATTTCGGACTCGCCCATCACCAGCAGTTCCTCGCCATCGACCTTGATGGCGTTGCTGCCGGAGTAAGGCCCGAAGACCACCTTGTCGCCCACCTTCACTGCCAGAGCGCGCACTTCGCCGTTGTCCAGTACACGACCGGTACCTACGGCTACCACTTCACCGCGGTTCGGCTTCTCGGCGGCGGAACCCGGCAGCACGATGCCGCCTGCGGTCTTGGTCTCTTCCTCGCTGCGACGGATAACGACGCGATCATGCAGAGGACGAAGCTTCATAGTCGTAACTCTCCCAAACAGTGGTTTCCAACGGCCGGATCGAAGTCCGGCGGGTTTTGTTGAAGCCGGCGTTGCCGGGTTGCGACTCGACGCGCGAGCCGCGTAAGACAGCCTGCCCTTGTGGCAGGGACCTTGCGGTGACCGTTACATAAGGTCGCCACAAGCCATTTCAAGGGCATGCAGTGAAAATTTTTTTCAGTTGCGCGAATCGTCGCGGCGCTCGTACTCACCCTCGATGACGTTCGGCCGCGACGGCCCCTGTCCGTAGCGGGCGTTCAGGTCGTCGGCGAAGGCGCGCCGGCGCAGCGCCTGCTGTTCGACGCGGCGGCGCAGGCCGCCGAGCATCAGGCGACGGGTGAAAGGAATCAGGCAGAGGATGCCGAAGATGTCGCTGATGAAACCCGGCAGCATCAGCAGGCCGCCGCCGACGGCGATCAACAGGCCTTCGAGCATTTCCTGCTCCGGCAGTTCGCCACGGGCCAGTCGTTCGCGGGCGCGCCAGGCGGTGGCCACACCGGCCACGCGCAACAATGCGGCACCGATGAAGGCGCTGGCGACGATCAGGAACAGGGTCCAGCCGACCCCGATGACACTGCCGACCTTGATCAGGACGGCCAGCTCGACCAGCGGGAAGAGCAACAGCAGAAAGAGGAAAGCGCGCATTTCAGAGTCCTTGGCGGGGCCCGTTTGCCCCCGGTACCACCAGTAGTTGGCGCCAGCCGGGGAAGAATTCAACCCTGCTCCGGCTCGACGGTCGGCCAGCGCTCGGCCCTGGCCAGTTGCACCAGCGCCTGGCGCACGGCCCCGGGGTTGCCGCAGGCGGCGGGGAACGGCAGCCAGTGCAGGCCCTGGCCGATGCGCAGGTGGAAACCTTCTGTATCAATTCCCGCCAGCTGCGCCGCGGCATGCGCCGGCAGTCCGGCCAGTTCCACATAGTGGGCGATGGCGGCGGCGTGGTCCTTGTTCATGTGCTCGACCATGCCGCGCTCGGCTTCTCCGGCGAACGGATTGGCCAGCGGCACGCGCTCGGCGGCCAGCCAGTGGATCGCGCCGAAACCGCCGATGAAACGCCACTGGACCGGCTGCAGCACCCAGAAATCGAAATCGTGGACCCGATGGTAGTCGGCGGACTCGGGGAAATAGCGGTAGTAACGCTCGGCCGCCGCGGCGACCTCCTCCTCCGCCAATTGCCGCGCCTCGGCCAGCAGGGTGAGGCGGCCGACAGCCTGGATATCCTCGGCGCCGCGCTCGCCTACCAGCATCGAGCAGCGCGGGTCCGCCTGCAGGTTGTGGGTGTGCTGGGCGATCCGGCTGATCAGGATCAGCGGCCGGCCTTCGGCATCCAGGCAATAGGGAACCACCGAGCCGAAGGGAAAGCCCGGCCATTTCTTCGAGTGGGTGGAAAGGACCGCACGGTATTCCTTGAGCAGCAATTCTCGGGCATTCTTTGCAGCTTCAACGCTCAATTTATGACTCCTTGCATAGAATCCGTCGTAAACGGACGGGCATATCAAAGTACGTTCGCAGGTGCCGGCAAGGTCCGCTTCCAGAAACTGCTCGTGGGGTTCCAAGCAATGCAATTGAAAGACAAGGTCATCATCATCACCGGCGGCTGCCAGGGGCTCGGTCGGGCAATGGGCGAATATCTCGCCGGCAAGGGCGCCAGGCTGGCCCTGGTCGATCTCAACCGCGAACGTCTCGACGAAGCCGTCGCTGCCTGCAAGGCCGCCGGCGGCGACGCTCGCGCCTACGTGTGCAACGTGGCGGACGAGGAACAGGTTACCCACATGGTGGCCCAGGTCGCCAGCGACTTCGGCGCGATCAACGGCCTGGTCAACAACGCCGGCATCCTCCGCGACGGCCTGACCATCAAGGTCAAGGACGGCCAGTTGAGCAAGATGAGCCTGGCCCAATGGCAATCGGTGATCGACGTCAACCTCACCGGTGTGTTCCTTTGCACCCGCGAAGTGGCGGCGAAGATGATCGAGCTGAAGAACGAAGGCGCGATCGTCAACATTTCCTCGATCTCCCGCGCCGGCAACATGGGCCAGGCCAACTACTCGGCAGCCAAGGCCGGGGTCGCCGCGGATACCGTGGTCTGGGCGAAGGAACTGGCGCGCTACGGCATCCGCGTGGCCGGCGTGGCGCCGGGCTTCATCGAGACCGAGATGACCGCCGGGATGAAACCCGAGGCGCTGGAGAAGATGACCGCCGGCATCCCTCTGAAGCGCATGGGCAAGCCGGTGGAGATCGCCCATTCGGTGGCCTACATCTTCGAGAACGACTACTACACCGGCCGCGTTCTCGAACTGGACGGCGGCCTGCGCCTGTAGATCCCGGCCCGGCAAGGAAAAAGCCCCGCTATCGCGGGGCTTTTTCGTGCAGGCCGGCTTACCAGCCGACCCCGAGGCCGAAGGTATAGCGGCGCTGGTTGACGTTGCCGTCGTTGCCGCTGAACTTGTCCCATTCCGCCTTCATGCTCAGCGAAGCCCAACTGGTCAGCTTGTAGCGGATCCCCGCCTCGGTCTGCAGCTCGTAGTCCAGGCCGGATTGCAGCGGCTTGCTGACCTCGCCGTTGGTGAACAGCTCGAACTGCTTGGCCAGCAGGTAGCGGTTGTAGTCCCACTTGAAGCTCGACGAATAGAAGTGTTCCTTCTCGCCGTCGGCGAACTCGTAGTCGTTGCGGTTGACCAGGGTGGCGATGGAGAACGCGCCCAGCTCGTTGTCCCAGAACTGGTAGCCAGGGCCGGTACCGACGGTACGCTTCTTCGCCAGGTCCTCGATCATGTCGCGCTTGTAGGCGACCTGGCCCTGCCAGAACCAGTGGTCGTCGATGAAGCGGTCCAGCGCGTACTGGCCGGAATAATTGTCGGTACTGACCAGGCCGTTCTTCTTCTCGCGGTTGTACTCGCCCTGCACGTTGTGGCGCCAGAGTCCGTGGCGGGCGTGGGTCTTGAAATCGATGTCGTAGTCGGACACATCGTTCTCGGCCTGCTTGCGGTCCAGCGAGAAATCGACGTTGCCGTTCCATACCCAGTCCTGGAGGATCGGCTTGGGCGGCATCATCTGCTGGATGCTGGCCAGCTCCACGGTCTTCGGCTCGCCATTGACCAGGGTCACCTGGCCCGGCCCGGCGGCCCTGATGCCCTTGGAATGCTCGCCGGTCTCGGCATCCTGCTTGACCAGCAGGTTCTGCTCGCTCTCGAAGGTGGAGATCTTGTCCCACTTGAGCGTGATGTCGCCGCCATAGTCGGTCTTCAGCAGCAGCTTGCCGCCGTCGAACAGGGTGATCTTGCCGGTAAGGCGGTCACCGTTCTTCATCCAGACCGTATCGGCAAGGGCAGAGGTGGAACTTGCAAGGGCAGCGAGGCACAGCAGGATTCTCGACAACATGAGCACAAATCAACTGAGTTGGGTTCGAAGAGGCCGGCATTATCCAAATGCCGGGCGGCAGAGCAAGGACCGGGGCACGGGCGGTAAAGTTCAGCCGGATCGACCGAAAGGTGAGCCGCATCACCAGCCGACGCCGACCCCGATCAGGTAATGCCGGTCGGACTGGGTGCCCCCCTCGGTGCGCAACTGGTCCAGTTCATAGAGGAACGAAAGACGCGCCCAACTGTTCAGGCGATAGCGCAGGCCGTATTCGCTGTCGAGCAGGTAGTCGATCCGCTCGATGCCGGGAACCAGCACGGTTCCCTTGCTGTACAGCTCCAGCCGGGTGCCGGCGAGCAGCCGCTTGTAGTCCCACTCCAGCGAATAGGAGGTGAAATCCTCGCGCGGCTGATCGCGCCACTCCAGTTGCCAGCGACTGATCTCGGCGACCAGGTCGAAACGCCCGAGTTCGTCGTCCCAGAACTGGTAGCCGGGGCCGGTTCCCAGCGCGCTCTGGCGCTCCAGGTTGTCGATCGCATCGTGCTTCTGCGAATAGCTGCCGCGCCAGAACCAGTGTTCGTCGAAGAAGCGATCGAGGTCGTAGTCCAGCTCCCAGTTGTCCTCGACCTTGCGCCCGTCCTTCTTTTCCCGCTCCACTTCCCCCGCCAGCACGTGGCGCCAGGCACCATGGCGAAGCCGGGTATCCCCCTTGAGCTTCCATTCGTCCTTGTCGCTGTCGTTGCGCTTGCTATCCAGCTTGACGTCGAGATTGCCCTCCCAGACCAGGTCCTCCACCAGCGGTCGCGGCGGCACCATCTGGCGAATACTGGCCAGCGGGACGGTATGGCTGCCGCCATCGACGATCCGCACCATGCCCTTGCCCGCCGCCTCCAGGGTTCGGCTACGCTGCCCGGATACGCCCTGCTGCTTGATCAGCAGGGGTTTGTCGGAACTGATGGTGTCGATATCCTTCCAATCGATCAGCACCTGGCCGGCATAACGGGTCTTCAGCGCCAGCTTGCCGCCGTCCATCAGCACGATCTCACCGGACAGGCGGTCGCCGTTGTCCAGCCATACGGTGTCGGCCAGCGCGGGGCCGGCCAGGAGCATCACGACGATTGAACAGAGGGCTCTGAGCGACATGGGCGTTCACAAGGCGGACAGGAAAGGGAAAACCGATGAGCATGCCTGGGCCGGCAGCGACCCGGCAAGTGCCCAGGCGCGCCGCGAGGCCCTGTACCTGGTGCTGGCGCAGGTGCCGCCGGGGCAGGTGGTCAGCTACGGGCAACTGGCCGAACTGGCCGGCCTAGGCCGCGCCGCCCGCTGGGTCGGCAGGACGCTCAGCCAGTTGCCGGTGGATACCCGCCTGCCCTGGCATCGGGTTCTCGGCGCCGGCGGTCGCATCAGTCTGCCGGCGGACAGTCCCGGCGGTCGCGAACAGCGCGCACGCTTGCGCGAGGAAGGCGTTCTCCTGCACAACGACAGGGTGGACATACGTCGGCATGGCTGGCTTACAGCGAAGTAGAGCGGTTAGAGTGCGCGTTATTTTTTGCGGAACGGTTACCCCATGACTCAGCAATCCTGGCGAGAGGCCCTGGTCGCCTACAAGTCTCCCGCCAGCCTGGCCCTCCTGCTGCTCGGCTTCGCCGCCGGCCTGCCGACCATGCTGGTGTTCAACACCCTGTCGGTGTGGCTGCGCGAAGCCGGCGTGGCGCGGGATACCATCGGTTTCGCCAGTTGGCTGGGGCTGGTGTACGCCTTCAAGTGGGTCTGGTCGCCGATGCTCGACCAGTGGCGCCTGCCCTTCGTCGGCCGTCTCGGCCGGCGCCGTTCCTGGCTGGTGTTCTCGCAGGTGCTGATCGCCCTGGGACTGCTCGGCATGGCCCTGTGCAATCCGCAGAGCCACCTGCCCTGGCTGATCGGCCTGGCCCTGCTGGTGGCGTTCGCCTCCGCCACCCAGGACATCGCGATCGACGCCTACCGCCTGGAAATCGCCGAGGATAGCCGCCAGGCCGCCCTCGCTGCCTGCTACATGACCGGCTACCGCGCGGCGATCCTGCTGGCCAGCGCCGGCGCGCTGATTCTCGCCGAATGGTTCGGCTCCACCAGCCTCAACTACAGCCAGTCGGCCTGGGGCCTGACCTATGCGTTGTTCGCCCTGCTGATCCTGCCTGGGCTGGTCACCAGCCTGCTGATCCGCGAGCCGGCGGTGGACGTGCCGATCCACGTCAACCCGTCGCGTTTCGACTTCAACCACCAACTGCTCTCGGTGCTCCTGCTGCTGATCCTGCTGATTTCGCTGCCGGCGATGATCACCGCCCTCCTCGACCGCGCCTGGCCGCGCGCCGGCCTCTACGCGCTGCTCATGGGGATCTGCCTGTCGCCGTGGGGACGCCAGCAGATCCGCCCGGTCCGCGAACTGCTCGCCACCGTGCGTAGGCCGCTGCTGGTGGCGGCGCGCGGCAAGGAAGTGCCGCTGTTCGATTTCGTCCACCAGGCGGTCTCGGTGATGGTGCTGATCATCCTCCTCGTCACCGTCACCGCCATGTGCCGCGCCTACTACTCCGGCGCCTGGCCGCGCGGCACGCTGTTCCTGCTGATCGCCGCGTCCTGCCTGTCGGCACCCGGACGCCTGCTGATGGCCCCGGTGCTGACGCCGATCACCGAGTTCGTCCAGCGTTATCGCTGGCAGGCCCTGCTGCTGCTCGGCCTGATCTCCACCTATCGCCTGTCGGACACGGTGATGGGGGTGATGGCCGGGGTCTTCTACATCGACATGGGCTTCTCCAAGGAAGTCATCGCCAGTGTCAGCAAGGTCTTCGGCGTACTCATGACCCTGATCGGCGCCGCCGCCGGCGGGGTGCTGATCGCCCGCTTCAGCATCCTCTCCATCCTGTTCATCGGCGGTGCCGCTTCGGCTGCCACCAACCTGCTGTTCGCCATGCTCGCCCAGCTCGGCCCGCTGCACGCCGAGGCCCTGCCCAGCCATGACGTGATCAGCCTGGTGATGGCGCTCGAGCCGCACGTGCTGATGCTGGTGATGACCATCACCCTCGACAACTTCAGCGGCGGCCTCGCCGCCTCGGCCTTCGTCGCCTACCTGTCGAGCCTGACCAACCTGAAGTTCTCCGCCACCCAGTACGCCATGCTCAGCTCGACCATGCTCCTGCTGCCGCGCTTCATCGGCGGCTACTCCGGAACCATGGTCGAGAGCCTCGGCTACGAGCACTTCTTCTACGTCACCGCGGTGATGGGCATTCCCACCCTGCTGCTGATCGGCTGGTTGTGGCTGCGCCGCGCGCCGTCCAGCGAGACGCCGGCGCCGGGTCACCAGAACGCCGAGCAGCACTGAGGCAAGAATGAAAAAGGCCGGCATTCGCCGGCCTTTTTCGTGGATCGTGCGGGCCCTCAGTCGGCCATCGCGCCCTGCACAACCTTGACCACCCGCTGCGGGAAGGGAATGCCGATACCTTCCTTGCCCAGCGCGTCGCGGGCCTTTTCGTTGAACATGAACATCACGTCCCAGTAGTCGGCGTTCTTCACCCAGACCCTCAGGGACAGGGTAATCGCGCTTTCGCCGAGATTGGAAACCACCGCCACCGGTGCCGGGTCCTTCAGAACCCGCGGGTCGTCGGCCATGGCCAGGAGAATGTTCTGCGCATTCTTCAGGTCGGCGTCGTAGTCGATGCCGACGTCGAAGATCACCTTGCGCAGCGGCTCGGCGGAGTAGTTGGTCACCGTTCCGTTGGACAGCGCCCCGTTGGGCACGATGATCCGCTTGTTGTCGCCGCTACGCAGCACGGTGTGGAAGATCAGGATCGAATCCACGGTACCGGCCACGCCCTGCGCCTCGATCCAGTCGCCGACCTTGAACGGGCGGAACAGCAGGATCAGCACGCCGCCAGCGAAGTTAGCCAGGCTGCCCTGCAGGGCCAGGCCGATGGCCAGGCCGGCGGCGCCGATGGCGGCGACGAAGCTGGTGGTCTGGATGCCGATCATGGAAGCCACGCTGACCACCAGCAGGATCTTCAGGACGATGCTCACCAGGCTGCCGACGAAGCCCTGCAGGGTGCGGTCGACGCTGCGCCTGGCGAGCAGGCCGCCGACCCGGCCGGTCAGGGTGTTGATCAGCCACCAGCCGATCGCCAGGGTCAGCAGCGCCAGGGCGACCTTGCCGCTGTACTCCAGCACGATCGGCAGCCAGGACTCGGTCTGCTGCACCAGTCGGTCGTAGTTCAATTCCATGCATTACCTCCATTTCTCGAAAAAACACCCCTCCCTTCCGCAACGGAAACGGGACGGGCTTGCAGATTCCTGCCCGGACGCCGTGGGCCGACGTTCCCGGGCCTGGATACGAATCGGCGCAGCGCGGACGAACCGACGCTGCGCCGACAGGGGCGGACAACGCGGGAGAGGTCGCGGCGGCGCTACTCCCTATTGCGATGCCCGGGATGGCGAGAGGTTCCGAAAAACCTCGTCAATCGCGGAAGTTGGTGAACTGCAGCGGCATGCCGAGGGATTCGCCGCGCAGCAGGGCGATGGCCTCCTGCAGATCGTCGCGCTTCTTGCCGGTGACGCGTACCTGCTCGCCCTGGATGGCGGCCTGGACCTTGAGCTTGCGCTCCTTGATCAGGCCGACGATCTTCTTCGCCAGGTCCTTGTCGATGCCCTCGCGGAAGTTCACTTCCTGCTTGACCACCTTGCCCGACGGGTAGGCATCCTTGATCTCCATGCACTGGCTGTCGACCTTGCGCTTGACCAGGTTGGAACGCAGGATGTCGAGCATCTGCTCGAGCATGAAATCGGCTTCGGCGGTGAGGGTCACCGACTTGTCCTTGGCTTCGAAACTGCATTTGCCTTTCAGGTCGAAACGGCGATCCAGTTCCTTGATGGCGTTGTCCACGGCGTTGGTCAACTCGTGTTTGTCCAGTTCGGACACCACGTCGAACGAAGGCATGTCATCTCTCCAGATGGACGGCGCGACAGGGTTCACAGACGGAACCGCGCCTGGCTTGACGGTAAAAAATGCCCGCCCATTATAACCGAGCCCTCGCGAGCGAATGCCCGCCGGTGTGGCGGAGACCGACGATTTCTTCCCGATGGCGCGCGCGACCGCGGCCGGGACCCGGCCTCCCGCGACGAACCGGGCCCTTGCCGGCAGCGTACCGGCGCCCATCCTCTTCTCGAGTCCGTTCATGCCCAACCCCGATCTCAGCATCCTGGTCGTCGACGACGCCAAGTTTTCCAGCGCCATGATCGGCCGCGCCCTCAGCCAGGCCGGCTACCAGGACATCCGCTTCGCCAGCAGCGCCAGCGAGGCCCTGCAGCAGCTCGAACAACGCCCGGTCAGCGTGCTCCTGGCCGACTGGCTGATGCCGGAGATGGACGGCCTGGAACTGACCGCCCGGGTCCGCCAACTGGACGAAAGCATCAACCACTACACCTACATCGTCCTGCTCACCGGCAAGGAAGGCGAGAACGTCCTCGGCGAGGCCTTCGACCGCGGCGTCGACGACTTCGTCAGCAAGGCCGCAATGAACGAGCAACTGGTGCCGCGCATCTACGCAGCCGACCGCCTGTGCAACACCCTGCAACGGTTGCTGGTGGAAAACCGCCTGCTCACCGAAAACATCGCGCGGATGGAAGAACGCAACCTGGTGGATACCCTCACCGGCCTCGGCAATCCCCGCTACCTGCGCCAGAAGCTGGCCGACAGCCTGCGCCAGGTGGAAACCCGCGGTGGAGCGCTGTGCTACCTGCTGGTCGGCATGCCCGAGGCACCGGTCCTGCGCCAGCGGCACGGCGAGGCCTTCCATCGCGAGCTGCTGCTCGGCGTGGCCAGGCGCCTGCAACAGCTGGTCCGGCCGCTGGACGTGCTGGTGCGCCTGGACGAGCAGCATTTCGCCCTGATCACCCTGGTGGAGGACCTGCACGAATGCTCGTCGAGCAGCTTCAAGCGGCTGCACGACGGGCTCAACCTGAAGGCCTTCAAGACCAGCGAAGGCTTCATCAGCCTGAAAGCCGGCATCGCCATGCTAGGCCTCGACAGCGGGGCATTGCCGCTGGGCATCGACGAACTGCTGCAGCGCACCGAGGCCCTGTTGCCCGATGCCTATGCCAGCGGCAGGATCGCAACCTGCCGGCTACCGGCACTGCGCTAGACTTCGCTCTATCGTCAGCCATTCGCAGTAGCCACCATGACCTGGCATATCCTCGGCGCCGGTAGCCTCGGCAGCCTATGGGCCGCGCGCCTCGGGCGCGCCGGCCTGCCCGTCCGCCTGATCCTGCGCGACCGCCAGCGCCTGCGCCGCTACCAACAGGCCGGCGGACTGAGCCTGGTGGAAGACGGCCAGGCCAGCCTCTACCCGATCGCCGCGGAAACCCCGGACGGCGGGCAACCCATCCAGCGCCTGCTGCTGGCCTGCAAGGCCTACGACGCGGAGGAAGCCGCCTCCAGCGTGGCCCATCGCCTGGCCGGAAACGCCGAACTGCTGTTGCTGCAGAACGGCCTGGGCAGCCAGCAGGCGGTCGCCGCCCGCCTGCCGCGCAGCCGCTGCCTGTTCGCCTCCAGCACCGAAGGCGCGTTCCGCGATGGCGATTTCCGCGTGGTCTTCGCCGGCCGCGGGCACACCTGGCTCGGCGATCCGCGCGACACAAGCGCCCCCGCCTGGCTGACGCAGCTGTCCCAGGCCGGGATCCCGCACAGCTGGAGCGACGACATCCTCGAACGCCTGTGGCGCAAGCTGGCCCTGAACTGCGCGATCAACCCACTGACCGTCCTTCACGATTGCCGCAACGGCGGCCTGCGGCAGCACCCGGAAGAGATCGCCGCGCTTTGCGACGAACTCGGCCAGTTGCTCCACGCCAGCGGCTACGACGCCGCCGCCAGGAGCCTGCTGGAGGATGTCCGGGCGGTGATCGACGCCACCGCGGCCAACTATTCCTCGATGCATCAGGACGTCACCCGGGGCCGGCGCACGGAAATCGGCTATCTGCTCGGCTACGCCTGCCAGCACGGGCAGCGCCTGGGACTACCGTTGCCGCGCCTGGGAACCTTGCTCGCCCGCCTCCAGGCCCATCTGCGCCAGCGCGGTTTGCCCGACCGCTAAAGCGCGTTACCCTGCCCGCCATTCCTTTTCGCCGCGGACCGCCAGAGCCCATGAACCTGCGCCAGCGCCTCGACAACCTGCCCGTAGGGCAGAAACTGCTCGCCGCCCTGCTGATCCTGCTGGCCACCGTGCTGCTGGTGGCCAACCTGGCGTTCATCAGCGCCGCCTACTGGATTTCCCAGGAAAGCGTCGCCCCCCAGGCGATGCAGACCATCGGCCGGCTGATCGCCAACCCGGCGCTCAGCCAGCCGGCGCTCAGTTCGCCGCAGACCGCCGAGGTCCTGCTGCGCCAGCTCAACGATTACCAGCCGTTGCGCGCCGCGGCCCTGTACGACAGCAATGGGCTGATGCTAGCCGACCTGCAACGCGGCGACACCCTCAAGCTGCCGGCCCGCCTGGACCGCCTGGAGCACTGGAGGCGCGGCGAGTACCGCCTCAACGCGCTGATCGAACTGCCCCAGGAAAACGCCCGCCCCGGCTACCTGCTGCTGGTGGCCAGCGGCGAACTGCCGAGCGCGTTCTACACCGGAACCCTCACCGCCAGCCTGGCGATCCTCGGCGTCAGCGTGCTGCTCTGGCTGCTGGTGGCGCAGCAGATACGCCGCCTGATCACCCGGCCGATCCGCGATCTCGAGGAACTGTCGCGACAGGTCACCCGCGAGGAGAACTACGCCCTCCGCGCCCAGCGCGGCAACGGCGACGAAATCGGCCGCCTGGCCGACGCGTTCAACACCATGCTGACCCGCATCGAGGCCCGCGAGCAGCAGCTCAAGCGCGCCCGCGACGATGCCCAGGAAGCGGTCGAGCAGGCCCAGAGCCTGGCCGAGGAAACCCGCCGCTCGAACCGCAAGCTGGAACTGGAAGTGCAGGTGCGCAGCAAGATCGAGAAGAAGCTCACCGGTTTCCAGCACTACCTCAACAGCATCATCGACTCCATGCCTTCGGCGCTGATCGCGGTGGACGAGCAACTCTACGTCACGCAGTGGAACCAGGAGGCCAGCCAGCTTTCCGGCACCAGCCTGGACGATGCGGTCAACCAGCCGGTGTTCCTCGCCTTTCCCTCGCTAAAGCCGTTCCTTCCGCAGCTCACCCGGGCTGCCGAGAAGCACAGCGTGGAGCGTGTCGAACGGGTCACCTGGGCGCTGATCGACACGCCACGCCACTACGCCCTGACCTTCTACCCGCTGATGGGCGGCACCGGCCGCGGCGCGGTGATCCGCATCGATGACATCACCCAGCGGCTGAGCCTGGAAGAAGTGATGGTGCAATCGGAGAAGATGCTCTCGGTCGGCAGCCTCGCCGCCGGCATGGCCCACGAGATCAACAACCCGCTCGGCGCGATCCTGCACAACGTGCAGAACATCAAGCGGCGCCTGTCCCCGGAGCTGGCGAAGAACGTCGAGCTGGCGGCCGAGGTCGGAGTACCGCTGGAAGATATCAATCACTACCTCGACGGCCGCGACATCCCGCGCCTGCTGGAAGGCATCCAGCACGCCGGCTCGCGGGCAGCGAAGATCGTCACCCACATGCTCGCCTTCAGCCGCCGCAGCCACCGGCAGATGACCGCTTGCGAACTGCCCGCACTGCTCGAACAGGCGGTGGAAATCGCCGGTAACGACTTCGACCTGGCCGAAGGCTTCGACTTCAAGTCGTTGCAGATCGTCCACGAGTTCGACCCCAACCTCGGCCCGGTGCCGGTGATCGCCAACGAGGTCGAGCAGGTCCTGCTCAACCTGCTGAAGAACGCCGCCCAGGCCATCCACCAGCGCGACGACGAAGAGGAAGGCGAACAGGGTCGGATCGTCCTGCGCACGCGCCTGACGCCGCCCTGGGCGGAAGTCCAGGTGGAAGACAACGGCAGCGGCATGCCCGAACTGGTGCGCAAGCGTATCTTCGAGCCGTTCTTCACCACCAAGGAAGTCGGCCAGGGCACCGGTCTCGGCCTGTCCGTCTCGTATTTCATCATCACCAACAATCACAAGGGCCAGATGGAAGTACGCTCGGAACTGGGCCGCGGCACATGCTTCAGCATCCGCCTGCCGCTGGAAAGCTCCGAAGCGGTCGCCCCGGCACAAGCCAAGGCCCTGCCGCCCGCTCTGCCGCAACCCGGTAGCAGCCTGCGGCGGGGCGACGAAGAGGAAGGTTGAAACCATGGGCAATCGATTGTCGAAGATCTACACCCGTACCGGCGACCGTGGCGAGACCGGCCTGGCCGGCGGACGCCGGGTGCCCAAGAGCCATCCACGCATCGAGGCGATCGGCGCGGTGGACGAATTGAACAGCCAGTTGGGGCTGCTCCTTGCCGAGCTGCTGGAAGCGCGTGGCGCACATCCCGGCCTGGAGGAGATCGTCCAGGCGCTGGCGCCAGTGCAACACCGCCTGTTCGACCTCGGCGGGGAGCTGGCGATGCCGGAGTATCGGGCCCTGGACGAGACGGAAGTGGCACGCCTGGAAAGCTGCATCGACCGCTGGAACGACGAGCTGGGCCCGCTGAAGAATTTCATCCTCCCCGGCGGTTCCCGCCTGGTCGCCCAGGCCCATGTCTGCCGCAGCCTGGCGCGCAGTGCCGAACGGCGCTGCCAGGCGCTGGACCAGGAGGAAACGCTGGAGGGCGTCGGCCTGCGCTACCTGAACCGGCTCTCCGACCTGCTGTTCGTCGCCGCCCGCGCCATCGCCCGGCGCCAGGGCGTGGCGGAGATTCTCTGGGAAGCGGCGGCAAAACCGGACTGACGGCGAGCGAGGGCTCGGCATCGAGACGAAAAAAAAGAGGCCGAAGCCTCCTTTTTTCTTCATTCCACCGTCAAAGGCCGCCCGGCCAGAACGCACGGATACCCGCCACGCCCTGGGCTCCATGCTCCCAAGCCTGCTCGGCTTGCTGCGGACCGACGCCACCCAGCAGGTAGACCGGCTGGTTGAAGCCGGCGATCAGTTCGGCGGCCTTGTCCCACCCCAGCGCCGGCTCGCCGGGATGGCTCTCGGTCGGCTGTACCGGCGAAAGGGTGACGAACTCCACTCCCATCGAGGCGGCCAGGGCCAGTTCCTCCGCGTCGTGGCAGGAGGCGGCCAGCAGGCGCCCTTCGGGGAACGGCCGACCGGCGCTGGCGTATTTGCGCAGTTGAGCGGAGGTCAGGTGCCAACCGGCAGCCGGGAAGTCGCCCAGCCACTCCAGCGGGCCTTTCAGCATCAGTTGCGCCTTGCCGGCGCAGAGTCCCTGGATATCGATGGCGAGATCGCGGTATTCGGGACTGAACATGTTCGGCGCGCGCAACTGGATCAGGCGGATGCCCGCCTCCACCGCCTTGCGTACGCCGCTGATCAGCTCGCCCGGCTCCAGGCCGTCCGGAGTGATCAGATAGTGCGCCGGCAGGCGCGCGGCCTGGACGATCGGCGCGTTGGCAGCGGGGAACTCGTAGTCCGCCAGCTCGCGCGGCTCCACCCAGGCCAGCGGTTGGCCCTCGACGCCGTGGGCTTCGCCGGAAAACCCGTCGACCTCCCAGACATCGAGCAGGACGTGCTTGTCGGCATAGTCGTGACGGACCTGGATCAGCGGCCGGGCCCGCTCGACACGGATGCCCAGTTCCTCTTCCAGCTCACGGGCCAACGCCGCGCGCACCGGCTCGCCGTCCTCCACCTTGCCCCCGGGAAACTCCCACAGGCCGCCCTGATGCTTGTCTTCCGGCCGCCGGGCGATCAGCACCCGGCCATCGGAGCCACGAATCACGGCCGCGGCGACATGTACTCGTTTCACGGATCATCTCCTCGCTACTGCCGTCAC
This sequence comes from Pseudomonas sp. HMSC067G02, assembly GCF_001813485.1. NCBI lineage: Bacteria > Pseudomonadati > Pseudomonadota > Gammaproteobacteria > Pseudomonadales > Pseudomonadaceae > Pseudomonas > Pseudomonas sp. HMSC067G02. Next base: position 100,142 of record NZ_KV812698.1, on the reverse strand, counting down.
GCACCGCCGGAAGCGGCGGACGGCCATCAACTACCGGCCTGCTCGCGCAATGCCGCGTCGTACCAGGTGCGGAACGCAGGCCACTGATAAATCGTCTCGACATAGGTCCGGGCGATATCCGGCAACTCCACCGCATAACTGCGGAAACGCGCCGCCACCGGTGCGTAGAACGCATCCGCCAGGCTGGCGTGGCCGAACAGGAACGGACCGTCCTGGCCGAAGCGCCGCCGGCAATCCGCCCAGGCTTCGCAGATACGTTGAATATCCTGTCGTGTCGCCTCGGACAATTCCACCAATGGCTGCTGGCGCCGCAGGTCCATCGGCAGCTCGCCGCGCAACGCGGCGAAACCGCTGTGCATTTCCGCGCAGACCGAACGGGCCAGCGCCCGCGCCGCCTCGCCGCGCGGCCACAGGTGGGCCTCGGGGAAGCGCTCGGCGAGGTACTCGGCGATGGCCAGGGAATCCCAGATGTCGCCATCCTCGCTTTTCAGCAAGGGCACCTTGCCGGTCGGCGAATATTGCAGGATCCGCTCCCGGGTATCGGGCCGCCCCAGCGGGACGAGGATCTCGTCGAACGCCGCCCCGCTCATGCGCAGGGCCAGCCAGCCCCGCAGCGACCAGGACGAGTCATTGCGATTGCCAATCACGATGGTCAGGGCCATGCGCCTCTCCTCTTCGGCCGCCCGACGCGGACGGCCATGCACCAGAGAACTTAAGAGGCGCACGGACCGATGGCAAATTCCCGATTTTCATCCATCGATGAAGGATCGGAATGCCTGGCTTCAGGTGCGGTACTCTGCGTTGATCTTCACGTATTCGTGGGACAGGTCGGTGGTCCAGATGGTCTCGCTGCAGGTGCCGCGTCCCAGTTCGATGCGGATGCCGATCTCGGCCTGGGCCATCACCGCCGCACCCTGCTCCTCGGTGTAACTGGCCGCCCGGCCGCCACGGCTGGCGATACAGACGTCGCCAAGGAACACGTCGATCTTGCTCACGTCCAGATTGGCCACGCCGGCACGTCCGACCGCGGCGAGGATGCGTCCCCAGTTCGGGTCGGAGGCGAACAGCGCGGTCTTGATCAGCGGCGAGTGGGCCACGGCATAGCCGACATCCAGGCACTCCTGGTGGGTGGCGCCGCCGTTGACCTGAACAGTGACGAACTTGGTCGCGCCCTCGCCATCGCGAACGATGGCCTGGGCCAGCTCCATGGAAACCTCCAGTACCGCTTGCTTCAACGCGGCGAACAGCGCGCCGCTGGCCTGGGTGACTTCCGGCAGCGCCGCGCGACCGGTGGCGATCAGCATGCAGCAGTCGTTGGTGGAGGTATCGCCGTCGATGGTGATGCGGTTGAAGGACTTGTTGGCGGCGTCGCGCAACAGATCCTGCAGCACGCCCTGGGCGACCTTGGCGTCGGTGGCGATATAACCGAGCATGGTCGCCATGTTCGGCTTGATCATCCCGGCGCCCTTGCTGATCCCGGTGACGGTGACGGTCACGCCATCGTGCACGAACTGGCGGCTGGCGCCCTTGGGCAGGGTATCGGTGGTCATGATTCCCGCGGCAGCTTCGGCCCAGCGGTCCTCGGCCAGGTCGGCCAGGGCCGCAGGCAACGCCGCCTCGATCTTGGCCACCGGCAGGGGCTCGCCGATCACCCCGGTGGAATATGGCAGCACCGAAGTCTCGGCGACCCCGGCCAGTTCGGCGAGCTTGGCACAGGTTTGCGCGGCGGCGACGAGGCCGGCCTCGCCGGTACCGGCGTTGGCGTTGCCGGTATTGGTCAGCAGGTAGCGCACCTCACCGAGGAAACGCTGCTTGGCCAGGGTCACCGGCGCGGCACAGAACGCGTTCAGGGTGAACACCCCGGCCACGCTGGAGCCTTCGGCGCAGCGCATGACCACCACGTCTTTGCGCCCCGGTCGCTTGATGCCGGCGGAAGCGATGCCGAGTTCGAAACCGGGGACCGGGTGCAGGGTGGACAGGGGGCCAAGACCGACAGCCATGGGAACGCGCTCCTTTACCAAACAGTGGACTCGATGCCGTCTGCGACGGCGTGACGGAAAACGCATCGGCGCCGGTCTGGCGCCAATTCGAACAAACGCCGCGAGCGGCAGGACCGGTCGCGGCGTTGGTGAACCAGGCGGGAAGCTTAGTCCAGCTGCCCGTGGCAGTGCTTGTATTTCTTGCCGGAACCGCACGGGCAAGGCTCGTTGCGGCCGATCTTCTGCTCGTTGCGCACAGGCTCGAGCGGCACGACCGGAGCCGGGCCCTCGGGAAGCGCTTCTTCCTCGCCGGCCACGGCCTGCTCCATCGAGGGAGCCTCGGCGTGCTGGAACTGCATGCGCTTGGCCAGTTCCTCCGCCTCGCGACGCAGGCGGGCCTCCTCTTCGGCCGGGTCTTCGCGACGGACCTGGACGTGGGACAGCACGCGGATGGTGTCGCGCTTGATCGAGTCCAGCAGCTCCTGGAACAGGGTGAAGGACTCGCGCTTGTATTCCTGCTTCGGATTCTTCTGCGCGTAGCCACGCAGGTGGATGCCGTGCCGCAGGTGGTCCATGGTCGACAGGTGGTCCTTCCACAGGTCGTCCAGCACCCGCAGCAGCATCTGCTTCTCGAAGGCGCGCAGGGCTTCGGCGCCGGCCAGCTCTTCCTTCTCGTAGTAGGCGGCGACGATCTGCTCGAGGATCTTGCTACGCAGGGTTTCCTCGTACAGCTTGTCGTCTTCGTCCAGCCACTGCTGGATCGGCAGGCGCACGGCGAAGTCGCTGTACAGCGCGGCCTCCAGGCCTTCGATGTCCCACTGCTCGGGCAGCGACTGCGGCGGAATGTGCTGGTTGATGGTGGCGCTGAGGGTTTCCTCGCGGAACTCCTTGATGGTCTCGCCCACGTCCTCTGCCGACAGCAGGGTGTTGCGCATGTGGTAGATCACCTTGCGCTGCTCGTTGGCTACGTCATCGAATTCCAGCAGTTGCTTGCGGATGTCGAAGTTGCGCCCTTCGACCTTGCGCTGGGCCTTCTCGATGGCGTTGGTCACCATGCGGTGCTCGATCGCCTCGCCGGACTGCATGCCCAGCGCCTTCATGAAGTTCTTCACCCGGTCGGAGGCGAAGATCCGCATCAGGTTGTCTTCCAGCGACAGGTAGAAGCGGCTGGAACCCGGGTCGCCCTGACGACCGGCACGGCCGCGCAACTGGTTGTCGATCCGGCGGGATTCGTGGCGCTCGGAGGCGATCACGTGCAGGCCACCCGCCTCGATCACCTGCTGGTGGCGCTTCTGCCATTCGGCCTTGATCTGGGCGATCTGCTCCTCGGTGGGGTTCTCCAGGGCCGCGACTTCGACTTCCCAGTTGCCACCGAGGAGGATGTCGGTACCGCGGCCGGCCATGTTGGTGGCGATGGTCACCGAACCGGGCGCGCCAGCCTGGGCGATGATCTCGGCTTCCTTCTCGTGGTACTTGGCGTTGAGCACCTTGTGCTCGATGCCTGCCTCTTGCAACAGCTTGGAAACGTACTCGGAACTCTCGATCGACGCTGTGCCGACCAGGATCGGCCGGCCGAGGGCCTGGCACTGCTTGATGTCGGTGATGATCGCCGCGTACTTCTCTTCCTGGGTCAGGTAGACCAGGTCGTTGAAGTCCTTGCGCGCGATCGGCCGGTGGGTCGGGATCACCACCACGTCGAGACCGTAGATCTGGCGGAACTCGAAGGCCTCGGTATCGGCGGTGCCGGTCATGCCGGCCAGCTTGTTGTACAGGCGGAAGTAGTTCTGGAAGGTGGTGGAGGCCAGGGTCTGGCTCTCGGCCTGGATCGGCAGGCCTTCCTTCGCCTCGATGGCCTGGTGCAGGCCCTCGGACAGGCGACGGCCAGGCATGGTGCGGCCGGTGTGCTCGTCGATCAGGAGGATCTGGTCGCCCTGGACGATGTACTCGACGTTGCGGTGGAACAGGGTGTGCGCGCGCAGCGCTGCGTAGACGTGGGTCAGCAGGCTCAGGTTGTGCGCCGAGTAGAGGCTCTCGCCTTCGCCGAGCAGGCCGTTCTGGCTCAGCAGGTCCTCGATGAACTGGTGGCCCTGCTCGTTGAGTTCGACCTGGCGGGTCTTCTCGTCGATGCTGTAGTGGCCTTCCTCGGTCGGCTTGCCCTCGACCTCTTCGACCTGGCGCTTGAGACGCGGGATCAGCTTGTTGATCTTGATGTACAGCTCGGAGCTGTCTTCGGCCTGGCCGGAGATGATCAGCGGGGTACGCGCCTCGTCGATGAGGATCGAGTCCACTTCGTCGACCACGGCGAAGTTCAGCTCGCGCTGGAACTTGTCGTCCAGGCTGAAGGCCATGTTGTCGCGCAGGTAATCGAAGCCGAATTCGTTGTTGGTGCCGTAGGTGATATCGGCGGCGTAGGCGGCGCGCTTGTCTTCCGGCGGCTGGAAGGGAGTGACCACGCCGACGCTGAGGCCGAGGAACTCGTACAGCGGGCGCATCCAGTTGGCGTCGCGGCGCGCCAGGTAGTCGTTCACCGTGACCACGTGCACGCCCTTGCCGGACAGCGCGTTGAGGTAGACCGGCAGGGTGCCCACCAGGGTCTTGCCCTCGCCGGTACGCATTTCGGCGATCTTGCCGTCGTGCAGGGTCATGCCGCCGATCAGCTGGACGTCGAAGTGGCGCATGCCCATCACCCGCTTGCCAGCCTCGCGAACCACGGCGAAGGCTTCGGGCAGCAATTGGTCGAGCGTTTCGCCCTTGGCGTAGCGCTGCTGGAATTCAGCCGTTTTCGCCTTCAACTGCTCGTCGGAGAGCGCCACCATCTGGGGCTCGAGCGCATTGATGGCCTGTACAGCCTTGGCCATGCGCTTTACATCACGCTCGTTCTTGCTTCCAAAGAGTTTCTTCAACAAAGGCGCAAACATATCGACTTGGTCATCCACACGTGGGGAATGGAAGGCTCACCCATCCGGCGGCCCGTGCCGATCAACGGCATGAAAGGGAACATTCTACCCGGAAACGGGTATGAGAAAAGTACAGCAGATCAATGCGCGTCGCTCACTCGGAAACAGACGCGCGTGCGATGAAGCTTTGCGGATTCATTACCCGGCCATCCTTCATCACTTCGAAATGTACGTGGTAGCCGGTGGAGCGTCCGGTGCTGCCGACCTTGGCCAGCACCTGGCCGCGCTTGACCAGGTCACCGACCTCGACCAGGTTCTTCTGGTTATGGGCATACAACGTGGTGTAGCCATCGGCGTGCCCGACCTCGACCACGTTGCCATAGCCGTTCTTGCGCCCGGACCAGGTCACCACCCCCGCCGCCACGGCCACCACGTCGCTGCCGGCCGGCGCGGCGAAGTCGATGCCCTTGTGCATGCTCAGGCGGCCGCTCACCGGATTGACCCGGCGCCCGAACGGCGAGGAGATGTAGCCCTGGCGCACCGGCTGGCCGGCCAGGTAGGTCGACTGGCTGATGTGCTTGTCGGCGAGCAGTTGCTCCAGCACCTCGAGCTGCTGCTCGCGGGTATCCAGGCGTGCCGCCAGTTCGTCCAGCGTCGCCATGAACGACGGCGGGGCATAGGCGCTGCCCTCCAGCGGTTCGTCGACGCCACCCTGGCCGACGCTCAGGGAGAAGTCGAACTCGTCGGGGTCGACGTCGGCCAACTCGGTGAGACGTTCGCCGAGGGCATCCAGCCGAACCAGGCGCGCCTGCAGTTCGCCGAGGTGCACGCTCAGTGCGTCCATCTGCCGCTGCGCGTCCTCGCGGGCGCTGCTGATCTCGGCGCTCTGCGCCTGCAGCGCGGCATCGACTTCGATGCCGGCCACCGGAGCCGGCGCGCGGAACAGCCAGGCGCCCATGAAGCCCCCGGCCAACAGGCTGGCACCGACCACGCAGGCCCCGGCCAGCATCAGCAACCGCGGCTGCAGATGAACGGAGCGAGCGGCCCCATGGTGCCGGCTCAGAAAAATGATGTGCATGACTTATCCTTCATACGGGCCGGCAGTAGCGAAACGCTTTCTGCTACCATTCCGACTCAGTAACCCCCAGGCTTCCCGCCATGTCTTTTCGTCCCTTGCCCGCCCAGGCATCGACCCAGTTGCTGCGCCAGGCCAGGCCGCTGCAGATGCTGTTCGCCGAAGCCCAGCGCATCTGCCGCCTGCAGCAACTGCTGGAAAGCCAGTTGCAACCGGCGGCGCGCCCGTACTGCCATGTGGCTTCGTGGCGCGGCGGTTGCCTGCTGCTGATCGTCACCGATGGCCACTGGGCCACACGCCTGCGCTATCAGCAGCGGCGCCTGCAGCGGCAGCTGCAGGCTTTCGAAGAATTCGCGAACTTAGCGAAAATCCTTTTCAAGGTGCAACCCACCACGTCCACACAACGTGCGGCACGTCGCAGCTTGACCCTGTCTGCCGTCGCGGCGGAAAACCTTCGCGAATCCGCCGACATCGTCGGCAATCCACGCCTGCGGGAAGCGCTCGAGCGGTTGGCAAGCCGCGCCGAGAAAAGCCGGCAAGAATAAATCCCGAAATAAAAAGAGGCCACCCTGAGGTGGCCTCCAAATATGGAAAGGAGAGTTTTCCTACACTGCCGCCGCCGGGCGCATATAGGAAATAGGCGCGGTACGCGCGTCTTCGAAGGTCACCACTTCCCAAGCATCCTTGTCTGCGATCAACGTACGCAGCAGTTGGTTGTTCAGGGCATGACCGGACTTGAAGCCACGGAACTCGCCGATAAGACTGTTGCCGAGCAGATACAGGTCGCCGATGGCATCCAGGATCTTGTGCTTGACGAACTCGTCCTCGTAACGCAGGCCGTCTTCGTTGAGCACGCGGTTCTCGTCGACCACGATCGCGTTCTCCACGCTACCGCCGAGTGCCAGGTTCTGCGAACGCAGGTACTCGATGTCGCGCATGAACCCGAAGGTACGGGCGCGGCTGACCTCCTTGACGAAGGAAGTACTGGAGAAATCGACCGAGGCCTGCTGGGTGCGACCACGGAAGACCGGATGATCGAAATCGATCTCGAAGCTGACCTTGAAGCCGTCGAACGGAACGAAGACGGCGCGCTTGTCGCCCTCTTCCACGCTGACTTCGCGCTTGATGCGGATGAACTTCTTGGCAGCTTCCTGCTCTTGCAATCCGGCGGACTGGATCAGGAATACGAACGGACCAGCGCTGCCATCCATGATCGGCACTTCCGAAGCGGACAGCTCGACGTAGGCGTTGTCGATACCCAGGCCGGCCATGGCCGAGAGCAGGTGCTCCACCGTATCCACTTTGACGTCACCCTTGACCAGGGTGGTCGACATGGTGGTTTCGCCGACGTTCTCGGCCCGGGCCGGGATTTCCACTACCGGATCCAGGTCGGTGCGGCAGAACACGATACCGGTGTCCACCGGCGCCGGTTTCAGGGTCAGGTAAACCTTTTCCCCCGAGTGCAGACCGACGCCAGTAGCCCGGATGATGTTCTTCAAGGTGCGTTGTTTGATCATGGCTTTGGCCGCTTAAGCGCTGACTGCGAACTGTTTTCAACAATGGCCGGCGATGATAGCAGAACCGGCCTTTGCTGAACACCAATCACATCTCTACTCCTGATTAATTACTTCAATCGGCCTGACGACGCAGGAACGCCGGGATATCCAGGTAATCCAGGTCATCCTGCGGGTTCAGCTTGGCCGCGGTCGCCGCGCTGCCGTGAGACTGGTTGCGCATCACGGTAGGACGGTCGAGGTCGCGGTAGTTCACCGACTGCTGCTCGCGCTGGGCCGGAGCGGCTGCCTGGGCTGCACTGCCCTGCACGGTGTTGTCGACGACCTTCACCGGTTTCTCCAGGCGCGCGCCCAGGCCGGTGGCGACTACGGTGACGTGCAGTTCATCGCGCATGTCCGCGTCGATCACGGTGCCCACCTTCACAGTGGCGTGCTCGGAAGCGAACTGTTCGATGATGTTGCCGACATCGGAGTACTCGCCCAGGGACAGGTCCGGACCCGCGGTGATGTTCACCAGGATGCCGCGCGCGCCCTGCAGGTTGACGTCTTCCAGCAGCGGGTTGCGGATTGCCGCCTCGGTGGCCTCGCGGGCACGGTTCGGACCGCTGGCGCAGCCGGTACCCATCATCGCCATGCCCATTTCGCTCATGACGGTCTTCACGTCGGCGAAGTCGACGTTGATCATGCCCGGACGCTTGATGATGTCGGAGATACCGCGCACGGCACCGGCCAGCACGTCATCGGCCTTGGCGAAGGCAGCCAGCAGGCTGGCATCCTTGCCGAGGATGGTCAGCAGCTTCTCGTTCGGGATAGTGATCAGCGAATCGACGCTCTCGGCCAGCGCGCGGATGCCCTCGTCGGCGATCTGCATGCGCTTGCGACCTTCGAACGGGAACGGACGGGTCACCACCGCGACGGTGAGGATGCCCATTTCCTTCGCCACTTCGGCGATGATCGGCGCGGCGCCGGTACCGGTGCCGCCACCCATGCCGGTGGTGATGAAGACCATGTCGGCGCCTTCCAGCACTTCGGAAATGCGCTCGCGATCTTCCAGAGCCGCCTGACGACCGACTTCCGGATTGGCGCCGGCACCCAGCCCCTTGGTGACGCCCGGGCCGAGTTGCAGAACGGTGCGCGCCGCGATGTTCTTCAGCGCTTGTGCGTCGGTGTTGGCGCAGATGAACTCGACGCCCTCGACGTTGTTCTTGGCCATGTGATTGACGGCGTTGCCGCCACCACCACCTACACCGATCACTTTTATGACGGCGGTTTGTGCGATGTTATCGACCAGTTCAAACATTTCCCCTCTCCTTCCTTTCTAGTTTTGTCGCCTACTGTTACCGCGTTGAATCAGAAATTGCCCTGGACCCAGCGTTTGAGCCGCTCCAGGACAGGTGCCTTGGGTTCGTCGCTGCTGTAGCTGCTGCCTGACACAGACATCGACATGCCATCGGACTGCTTCTGCAGTCCGTACATCAGCAGGCCGACGCCCGTCGAATAGATCGGGTTGCGCACCACGTCGGTGAGGCCCTTCACGCTATACGGCACGCCGAGGCGTACCGGCATGTGGAAGATTTCCTCGGCCAGCTCGACCGCGCCTTCCATCTTCGAGGTGCCGCCGGTGAGGACGATCCCGGCCGGGATCAGGTCCTCGTAGCCGCTGCGGCGCAGCTCGGCCTGGACCAGGGTGAACAGCTCGTCGTAACGAGGCTCGACCACTTCGGCCAGGGCCTGGCGCGACAGTTCGCGCGGCGGCCGGTCGCCGACGCTGGGCACCTTGATGGTCTCGCCGGCACCGGCCAGCTTGGCCAGGGCGCAGGCGTAGCGGATCTTGATCTCTTCCGCGTACTGGGTCGGCGTACGCAGGGCCATGGCGATGTCATTGGTGACCTGGTCGCCGGCGATCGGGATCACCGCGGTATGGCGGATCGCGCCTTCGGTGAAGATCGCGATATCGGTGGTGCCGCCGCCGATATCCACCAGGCACACGCCCAGTTCCTTCTCGTCCTCGGTCAGCACCGAATAGGCCGAGGCCAACTGCTCGAGGATGATGTCGTCGACCTCGAGGCCGCAGCGGCGCACGCACTTCTCGATGTTCTGCGAAGCATTCACCGCGCAGGTCACCACGTGCACCTTGGCTTCCAGGCGCACCCCGGACATGCCCAGCGGCTCGCGCACGCCTTCCTGGTTATCGATCACGTAATCCTGGGCCAGGGTATGCAGCACCCGCTGGTCCGCCGGGATCGCCACCGCCTGGGCGGCATCCAGTACCCGTTCGATATCCGCCGGGTTCACCTCGCGATCGCGGATCGCCACGATGCCGTGGGAATTGAGGCTGCGGATGTGGTTGCCGGCGATGCCGACGAACGCCGAGTGGATACGGCAACCGGCCATCTGCTGGGCCTCGTCGATGGCGCGCTGGATCGACTGCACGGTGGACTCGATGTTCACCACCACGCCCTTCTTCAGGCCGCGGGACGGATGAGTACCGATGCCAACGACCTCCAGCTGGCCATCGGCCGTCACCTCGCCCACCAGCGCCACCACCTTGGAGGTACCGATGTCGAGGCCGACGATCATCTTGCCGCTCTGCACGCTTGCCATGGTTATTACTGTCTCCTCAACTCACTGCACGGCGCTGGCCGTGGCCACCGTCGCGGGCGTGACCGGCTCGCGCCACGCAACGGCGAGGCCGTTGGGGTAACGCAGGTCGATCCGCGCAATGTTCGAAATCTGATCTTTGAGTGCCTTGTCGTAGATGCTTACGAAGCGGCGAATCTTGTCTACCACGTGGTCGCGCCCGATCTGGATCTCGACGCCCTGGGCCGTGGTCAGCGCCCAACCGCCGCGATCGCTCATTTCCAGGCGGGCAATGGAGAACCCGAGGGGACGCAGCAACTGGCTGAGCAACTGGTATTGCTGCATCACCTGCTGTTGCGCCCGCTGTGGACCATGCAAGCGGGGCAGATGTTCATAATTCGCCAGCTCCTTTGGCGTAAAAGCCTGTCCCTGGTTGTTCAGCAGCGCTTCGTCGCCCCACCGGGCGATCGGCAGTTGCTCGTCCAGGCGGATCACCACCTGGTCCGGCCACACCCGGCGCACCTCGGCGTGGGCGATCCAGGGCATCTGTTCCAGTTGCCCGCGCATGCCCGCCAGGTCGATGGTGAAGAAGCTCGCCGCCAGGTACGGGGAAATCCGCTGCTGCACCGCGCGCTGGCTGATGTAGCTGAGGTCGCCCTCGACACTGACCTTGGCGATCGGCCGGTCGGCGTACGGCAGGATGTACTCGGCGCCGCGATAGGCGCCATAGCCGAGAACGGCCAGCAACAGCGGCCAAGCCAGGTACTTGAGGAAACTGAAGTCGGCTTTCGGCAGGCGCACGCTCAGCGGTTCCTTGGCCACCAGACGGCTGGCGCCGCGCGGCATCGGCTTGCGCGGAGCGCGGCCGAGTCCACCGGGTTGCTGATGACGGAGCAGTACGCCGTTCATGGCTTATCCCCTCGCCTCGCGGCTATCGGCCAGGATCGCCAGCACCAGTTGCTGGAAATCCAGGCCGGCGGCCCGAGCGGCCATAGGCACCAGGCTGTGGTCGGTCATGCCTGGTGCGGTGTTGACTTCAAGCAGCCAGAAACGCCCTTCGGCGTCCTGCATCACGTCCGCCCGCCCCCAGCCCTGGATGCCCAGGGCGTCGCAGGCGCGCGCGGTGAGTTCCTTCAGCTCGCGTTCCTTGGCCTCGTCGAGACCGCAGGGCACCTGGTAGCGGGTATCGCTGGCCAGGTACTTGGCGTCGTAGTCGTAGAAGGTGTGCGGCGTGCCCAGGCGGATCGCCGGCAGCACCTGCCCGCGCAAGGTCGCCACGGTGAATTCCGGGCCGCTGATCCACTGCTCGACCAGCACCTGCGAGTCGTAGCGGGCCGCTTCGCGCCACGCCGCGATCAATTCGTCGAGCCCGCCGACCTTGGCCATGCCGATGCTCGAGCCTTCGTGAGCCGGCTTGACGATCAGCGGGAAACCCAGTCGCTGCGCCGCGTCGCGGCAGTCATCCTCGCTGGCCAGCACCGCGTAGTCCGGGGTCGGCAGGCCGAGGCTGAGCCAGACCCGCTTGGTCCGCAGCTTGTCCATCGCCAGCGCCGAGGCCAGCACGCCGCTGCCGGTGTAGGGAATGCCCGCGCACTCGAGCAGGCCCTGCATGCTGCCATCCTCGCCGCCACGACCGTGGAGAATGATGAAGGCACGGTCGATCTTCTCCTCGACCAAGCGTTGCAGCAGGTCTTCGCCGACATCGATGCCGAAGGCATCGACCCCGGCGGCCAGCAGGGATTGCAGGACCATCGCGCCGGACTTCAGCGACACCTCGCGCTCGGCGCTCTTGCCACCGAACAGCACGGCGACACGGCCGAACGCCTTGGGATCCTGGGTGCCGTTCAGCAGGCTATCGAGGCAAAGGTTCATGCGCCCTTCCCTCCCTTGCCGGCGAACAGCGGGTTCTTGATCAGTTGCGGGGCCAGGCCGCCGACATCGCCAGCGCCCTGGCAAAGCAGGATGTCGCCAGCGCGCAGCAGCGGCTTGACCAGCGGCGCCAGGTCGGCGTCGCGCTCGAAGTAGATCGGGTCGAGCTGGCCGCGCTGGCGGATGCTGTGGCACAGCTGGCGGCTGTCGGCTCCCGGGATCGGCTCTTCGCCGGCCGGATAGACCTCCATCAACAGCAGCACGTTGGCTTCGCCCAGCACCTGCACGAAGTCTTCGTACAGGTCGCGGGTACGGGTATAGCGATGCGGCTGGTAGACCATCACCAGGCGACGCTCCGGCCAACCGCCACGGATCGCCTTGATCACCGCGGCGACTTCGCGCGGATGGTGGCCGTAGTCGTCCACCAGCATCACGCTGCCACCCTCGACCTGCAGCTCGCCGTAGACCTGGAAGCGCCGGCCCACGCCCTGGAAGCCGGACAGCCCCTGGACGATGGCTTCGTCGGAGATGCCCTCGTCGGTAGCGATGACGATGGTCGCCAGGGAATTCAGCACGTTGTGCAGTCCGGGCATGTTCACCGAGACGTCCAGCGGCTCGCGCTCCGGGCGCAACACGGTGAACCAGGTGCGCATGCCTTCCTGGCGGATGTTGATCGCGCGCACGTCGGCGTCTTCGCTGAGGCCGTAGGTCACGGTCGGGCGGGCGATCTGCGGGAGGATCTCGCGCACCACCGGGTCATCCACGCACATCACTGCCAGTCCGTAGAACGGCAGGTTGTGGAGGAACTCGACGAAGGTCTTCTTCAGCTTGTTGAAGTCGCCGCCGTAGGTCGCCATGTGGTCGGCGTCGATATTGGTGACCACCGCGACCATCGGTTGCAGGTGCAGGAAGCTGGCGTCGCTCTCGTCGGCCTCGGCCACCAGGTAGCGGCTGGCGCCAAGCTGGGCGTTGGTCCCGGCGGCGTTCAGTCGGCCGCCGATGACGAAGGTCGGGTCCAGGCCGCCGGCGGCGAACACCGAGGCGATCAGGCTGGTAGTGGTGGTCTTGCCGTGGGTGCCGGCTACCGCGATACCGTGCCGGTAGCGCATCAGTTCGGCGAGCATCTCCGCACGCGGCACCACCGGAATCCGCCGTTCCAGGGCCGAGGCCACTTCCGGGTTGGCCCGGTTGATGGCACTGGACACCACCAGCACGTCGGCACCGTCGGCGTTTTCCGCCTGGTGGCCGATGAAGATCTGCGCGCCGAACTTCTCCAGGCGCTCGGTCACCGCCGAGGCCTTGAGGTCCGAGCCGGATACCTCGTAGCCGAGGTTCAGCAGCACTTCGGCGATCCCGCACATGCCGGCGCCGCCGATGCCGACGAAATGGATGCGGCGGATACGGCGCATGGTCCGGGTGACGCCATTCGGTTCTTTAACCACGGGCCACCTCCAGGCAGGCATCGACCACCGTCCGGGTAGCCTCGGGTTTCGCCAGGCTGCGTGCCTGGTCTGCCATGGAGCGCAGGGTTTCGGGATGCATCAGGACCTCGGACAGCTGCGCGGCCAGTTCGGCCGCGCCGGTAGACTTTTGCGGCAGCAGGCGGCCGGCGCCGCTGCGTACCAGGAATTCGGCATTGCGGGTCTGGTGATCGTCGATCGCGTGAGGCAACGGCACCAGGAAGGCGGGCAATCCCGCCGCCGTCAGCTCGCTGACGGTCAGCGCGCCGGCGCGGCAGATCACCAGGTCGGCCCAGGCATAGGCCGCGGCCATATCGCTGATGAAGGGCGCGACGTCCGCTTCGACCGCCACTGTGCGATAACGCTCGGCGGTAATCTCGGCATGCTGACGACCGGCCTGATGGCGGATTGCCGGACGGATTTCCAGCGGCACCTGCGCCAGGGCCTCTGGCAACAGCTTGTTCAGCGGTTCCGCGCCAAGGCTGCCGCCGAGCACCAGCAGATTGACCCGACGGCCGGTCAGCGGCGCGCGGGCGTGCGCGTCGAGGAACAGCTCGCCGCGCACCGGATTGCCGGTGGTCAGACGCTTGTCGCTGGCCGGGAAGGTATCCGGGAATGCCTCGCAGACGCGCCTGGCGATCGGCGCCAGGCTGCGGTTGGCGGTGCCGGCCACGGCGTTCTGCTCGTGGATCACCAGCGGCACGCCATTGAGGCGCGCGGCCAGGCCGCCCGGGCCGGTGACATAGCCACCCAGGCCGAGCACGCAGACCGGCCTCAGCTGGCGGATCACCCGCAGCGCCTGGAACAGCGACTTGAGCAGTTCCAGCGGCGCCTTGACCAGCGACTTCAGGCCCTTGCCGCGCAGCCCGCTGACCTGGATCAGGTGCAACGGCAGGCCGGCCTTGGGTACCAGGTCATTCTCGATGCCGCGCGGCGTCCCCAGCCAGTGCACGGCATAGCCGCGCGCCTGGAACTCCCGCGCACAGGCGAGCGCCGGGAACACGTGTCCGCCGGTGCCACCCGCCATGATCAGGACATTACCTTTCATCGGCAAAGTCCTCTTCGTTGAACTCATATTCCTCGCTACCCAGGTGGGTTCGCCGTTCCCATTCGATGCGCAGCAACATCCCCAGACAGGCACAGCAGATCACCAGCGAACTGCCGCCGTAGCTGAGGAACGGCAGGGTCAGGCCCTTGGTCGGCAGCAGGCCGACGTTCACCCCGATGTTGATCAGGAACTGGCCGATCCAGAGGAAGGCCAGGCCGTAGGCCACGTAGGCGGAGAAGAACTGCTTGGCCTGCTCGGCCCAGATGCCGATGTACAGCGCGCGCAGGCTGACGAACACGAACAGGGCGACGGTCGCCAGGGCGCCGACGATGCCCAGCTCCTCTGCAAGCACGGCGAAGACGAAGTCGGTGTGCGCCTCCGGCAGGTAGAACTGCTTCTGGATGCTGTTGCCCAGTCCCATGCCCAACCAGCCGCCGCGGCCGAAGGCGATCAGCGCCTGGCTCAACTGATAGCCGGCGCCGAACTGGTCGGCCCAGGGGTCGGTGAAGTTGGTCAGGCGTGCCATCCGGTAGGGCTGGGTCTGGATCAGCAGGACCACCGCGCCGACCGCCAGCAGCACCATCAGGCCGAAGCGGAACAGCCCCACCCCGCCGAGGAACAGCATGGCCGCGGCAGCGCCCATCATTACCACGGTGGCGCCGAAGTCCGGCTCGCGCAGCAGCAGGCCGGCCATCGGCAGCAACACCACGAAGGGCTTGAAGAAGCCCATCCAGCTTTCCCGGACCTCCTGCTGGCGGCGGATCAGGTAGCCGGCCATGAAGATCACCACGCAGACCTTGGCGATCTCCGAAGGCTGGATGTTGAACAGGCCGAAGCCGATCCAGCGCATCGAGCCGTTCACCTCGCGGCCGATACCGGGGGTGATCACCAGCACCAGCAGGCCGAAGGCGACCAGCAACAGCTTCCAGCCCCAACGCTGCCAGGTGGCCATCGGGACCATCATGGTCAGGCCGCAGGAAATCAGGCCGATCACCAGGTAGATCAGGTGACGGACGGAGAAGTACAGCGGGTTGCCCGACTGCGCCGCCGCCACCTCGGAAGAGGCGGAAGTCACCATCACCAGGCCGAGGCCGAGCAGCGCCAGGCAACCCGCCAGCAGCGGGAAGTCCAGGTCGATGCCGTGCCGGCTCAACAGCGGCGACGGGAAGGGGCGCAACACCGACAGCATCACGCTAGCTCCTCTACGGCTTTGGCGAACAGGCGTCCGCGTTCTTCGAAGTTCTTGAACATGTCCAGGCTCGCGCAGGCCGGCGACAACAGCACCGCATCGCCTTCGCGGGCCAGCTCGGCGGCCTGCCGGACTGCCTCGTCCAGCGTTGCGACGCGCACCAGCGGTACCGCGTTGCCCAGCGCCTGGGCAATCAGCCCGGCGTCGCGGCCGAGCAGTACCACCGCCCGGCAGAAGCGCGCGACCGGCTCGCGCAGGTCATGGAAATCGGCGCCCTTGCCGTCTCCGCCGGCGAGCAGCACCAGCTTGCCGTCGATGTCGGCACCCAGCCCCTCGATCGCCGCCAGGGCGGCGCCGACGTTGGTGGCCTTGGAATCGTCGTAGTAGCTCACGCCCTGCCGCTCGCGTACCCACTGGCAGCGATGAGCCAGGCCGGAAAACGCCTTCAGCGCGCCGAGCATGGCGTCGAACGGCAGGCCGACCGCATGGCCCAGCGCCAGCGCGGCGAGCGCGTTGGAATAGTTGTGGGCGCCACGGATCTTCAGTTCGCCGACCGGCAGCAGCTTGTCGAACTGGAACGCCAGCCACTTCTGGCCGTCTTCCTCGATCAGGCCGAAAGCCTTGAAGTCCGGCTTGTTCAGGCCGAACGACCAGCACGGCACGGTATCGGCGATCAGCGGTCGGGTCAGGGCATCGGCGCGATTCACCACGACCTGGCGGGCACCGCGGAAGATCCGGTGCTTGGCCAGGTGGTAGTCAGCCATGCCGTCGTAGCGATCCATATGGTCTTCGCTGACGTTCAGCACGGTCGCCACCTCGGCGTTGAGGCGATCGCAGGTTTCCAGCTGGAAGCTCGACAGCTCCAGCACGTACAGCTCGATGTCGTCGGCCAGCAGGTCGAGCGCCGGGGTGCCGAGGTTGCCGCCGACGGCGACACGCTTGTCCGCGGCCACCGCCATTTCGCCCACCAGGGTGGTCACGGTGCTCTTCGCGTTGGAACCGGTGATGGCGACGATCGGGGCCTTCGCCTCGCGGGCGAAGAGATCGATGTCACCGGAGATGCGCACGCCTTTCGCGGCGGCCTGTACCAGCGCAGGGGTGCGCAGCGACAAGCCGGGGCTGACGTAGAGTTCGCGGGCGGAGCAGAGGAACTCGGCGTCGAGTTCGCCGCAACGCACTTCCACCTGCGGATACTGGGCACGCAGGGTGGCCAGCTCCGGCGGGTTCTCTCGGGTATCGACCACGGCGAAAGGCAAGCCGCGGCGCGCCAGGTAGCGCACCAGGGACATGCCGCTCTTGCCGAGGCCGACAACGATGCGGAAGTGGTCGGAGGCGATCAGGCTCATGCTCTCTTCGTCCTCAACGCAGCTTCAAGGTGGCGAGGCCGATCAGCACCAGGATCACGGTGATGATCCAGAAGCGCACGATCACGCGCGGCTCCGGCCAGCCTTTCAGTTCGAAATGGTGATGGATCGGCGCCATACGGAAGACGCGGCGTCCGGTCAGCTTGAAGGAAGCGACCTGGATCATCACCGAGAGGGTTTCCATGACGAACACCCCACCCATGATGAACAGCACGATCTCCTGGCGCACGATCACCGCGATGGTGCCCAGCGCGGCGCCCAGCGCCAGCGCGCCGACGTCGCCCATGAAGACCTGCGCCGGATAGGTGTTGAACCAGAGGAAGCCGAGGCCGGCGCCGACCAGCGCGGCGCAGAACACGATCAGCTCGCCGGCGCCCGGTACGTTGGGAATCAGCAGGTACTCGGCGAACTTCACGTTGCCCGACAGGTAGCAGAAGATGCCCAGCGCGCCGGCAACCATTACCGTCGGCATGATCGCCAGGCCGTCGAGACCGTCGGTGAGGTTCACCGCATTGCTCGAACCGACGATGACGAAGTAGGTCAGGACCACGAAGAAGATGCCCAACTGGATCTCGACGCTCTTCAGCATCGGCACGATCAGGGTGGTCTCGATCGGGGTTTCGGCAGTCATATAGAGGAACACGGCGGCGCCGATGCCGAACACCGACTGCCAGAAGTACTTCCAGCGGCTCGGCAGGCCGCGGGAGTTCTTCTCGATCACCTTGCGGTAGTCGTCCACCCAGCCGATGGCACCGAACAGCAGGGTAACGACCAGCACCACCCACACGTAGCGGTTGGAAAGATCCGCCCACAGCAGAGTGCTGATGGCGATGGCGGTAAGGATCAGGGCGCCGCCCATGGTCGGGGTGCCCTTCTTCGACAGGTGCGACTGCGGACCGTCGTTGCGCACGGCCTGGCCGATCTGGCGGATCTGCAAGGTACGGATCATCCAGGGCCCCAGCCACAGCGACAGCGACAGCGCGGTGAGCACGCTGAGAATGCCGCGCAGGGTCAGGTACTGGAAGACGCCGAAGCCCTTGTAGAACTGTTGCAGGTATTCGGCCAGCAGCAGGAGCATTAGTGACTCTCCTCGGAGGAACCGCACAGCGCCGCGACGACTTTGTCCATCGCCGCGCTGCGGGAACCCTTGATCAAAATGGTGGTTGTCGGTTGTTCGGTGGCCAGCGCCCCGATCAGGCTGGCCTGGTCGGCGAAGTGCCGGCCCGTGGCGCCGAACGCCTGTACGGCGTGGGCCATCAGCGGTCCGACCGCATAGAGCGCGGACACCTTGCCAGCGGCGTAGGCGCCCACCTCGCGGTGGGCCTGCTCGGCCCAGGAACCGAGTTCGCCCATGTCTCCGAGGACCAGGACGGTGCGCCCGGAAAAGCCGCTCAGTATATCAATCGCCGCCAGCATTGACGCGGGGTTGGCGTTGTAGCTGTCGTCTATCACACGCAGCCCGCTGGCGGTCAGTTGCGCTACCGCGCGGCCCTTGACCGGCTGCAGCGCCTGCAGCCCGGCGACGATCCCATCCAGCGGCACGCCCAGTGCATGGGCGGCAGCGGCGGCAGCCAGGGCATTGGCGACATTGTGCCGCCCCAGCAGGTTGAGCTGGACCTGCGCTTCACCCGCTACGCCCTGCAGCCTGAAGCCCATGCAGCCGCGCGCATCGCGCTGCAGATCGGCGGCGCGGAAATCGGCCTGGGGCCGGTCGAGGGAGAAAGTCAGCAACGGACGGCCGCTGGCACGGGCCTTCCAGGTGTCGAAGGCCTTGTCGTCCAGGTTCAGCACGGCGGTGCCGTCGGCGGCCAGCCCTTCGAGTATCTCGCCCTTCGCCTCGACGATCTTCTCCGGTCCGCCGAACTCGCCGACATGGGCGGTGCCGGCATTGGTGATGATCGCCACGTGGGGGCGGGTCAGCTCGACCGTGTAGGCGATCTCGCCGATGCGCGAGGCGCCCAGTTCGATCACTGCGCTACGGTGCTGCGGCGCCAGTTGCAGCAGGGTCAGCGGTACGCCGAGGTCGTTGTTCAGATTGCCACGGGTAGCCAGCACCGACTCGGCATCGCCGGCCTGGGTACGCAGGATGCTGGCGAGCATCTCCTTGACCGTGGTCTTGCCGCTGGAGCCCGTCATGGCCGCCAGCGGGCCGGTGAACTTGCGCCGGTTCAGCGCGCCCAGTCGCCCCAGGGCCGCACGGGTATCGCGCACCAGCAATTGCGGCAGGGGCGCGTCGGCGACTTCGCGCTCCACCAGCGCAGCCACCGCGCCCTTGGCGGCAACCTCGGAGAGATAGTCGTGGCCGTCGAAACGCGGCCCACTCAGGGCAATGAACAGTTGGCCGGGCCCGATGGCGCGACTGTCGGTGGAAACCGCCGAAAAGACGGCGTCCTCGCCGATCAGGCGGGCGTCCAGCGCGACCGTCAACTGGCTGAGGCGAAGAGGCTCAAGCATGCGGCACCTCCCAGGCGGCCAGGGCGCGCTCGGCCTGCTCGATGTCGGAGAACGGATGGCGTACGCCGTCGATCTCCTGATAATCCTCGTGACCCTTGCCAGCCAGGAGCACCACGTCATCCACCGCAGCGGAAGCGATCAGATGGGCGATCGCCTCACCGCGCGACGGCAGGAAGGTAACCTTGTCAGCGGCAGCGAAGCCTTTGCGGATATCGGCGATGATCGCCGCACTGGCCTCGGTGCGCGGGTTGTCGTCGGTGACCAGCACCCCATCCGCCAGGCGTTCGGCGATCGCAGCCATCAACGGACGCTTGCCGGCATCGCGATCGCCACCGCAGCCGAACAGGCACAGCAGGCGCGCGGCCGCGTGCGGACGCAGGGCCTCCAGGACTTTTTCCAGGGCGTCGGGAGTATGCGCGTAGTCCACCACCACCAGCGGCTTGTCGCCGCCTCCCAGGCGCTGCATGCGGCCGACCGGCCCCTGCAGTTGCGGCAAGGTGCGGAGGATATCGCCCAGGGGATAACCCAGGCCAAGCAACGCACCGACCGCCGCCAGCAGGTTGCTCAGGTTGAAGCGGCCGAGCAACGGGCTGCGCAGCAGGCCCTCGCCGTGCGGAGTGACCAGTGCCGCCTCGATGCCGGCGTCGCCGAAGCGCGCTTCGCGGCAATAGAGGAACGCCGAGCTGTCGGTGAGGCTGTAGGTGATCAGCTCCGAGTCCTGTTCCTCGCCGGCCAGTCGACGGCCGAAATCGTCGTCCAGGT
Source organism: Pseudomonas sp. HMSC067G02 (assembly GCF_001813485.1). Lineage (NCBI taxonomy): Bacteria > Pseudomonadati > Pseudomonadota > Gammaproteobacteria > Pseudomonadales > Pseudomonadaceae > Pseudomonas > Pseudomonas sp. HMSC067G02. The sequence continues at coordinate 79,951 of NZ_KV812698.1, read as the reverse complement.
TGATCACCCGGCAGCGCAGGCCCGGCCAGGCGAACAGCTTGGCCTTGGCGGCGGCATAGGCTTCCATCGAGCCGTGATAGTCGAGGTGGTCGCGGGACAGATTGGTGAACACCGCGATATCGAAACCGAGCGCCGCCACGCGGCCCTGGTCGAGGCCGTGGGAAGACACTTCCATCGCTACCGCGCGGGCGCCGGCCTGCTTCAGCGTGGCCAGCGTGGCTTGCACCGCGAGCGGGTCCGGCGTGGTGTGCCGGCCGCTCTCCAGGGCGCCGTAGAAACCGGTGCCGAGGGTGCCGACGATGCCGCAGCGCTCGCCGAGCAGATCCAGGGCCTGGGCCACCAGTTGGCTGACGCTGGTCTTGCCGTTGGTGCCGGTGACGCCGATCAGGTCCAGCCCGCGGCTCGGCTCGCCGTAGAAACGCCCGGCGACCGCCGACAGTTGCGCGGCCAGCCCCTTCACCGCGATCAGCGGCGCATCGCTGGGCGGCAGCTCTCCGGCGCCTTCCGCCTCGTAAGCCACGGCAGCCGCGCCCTTGGCCAGGGCATCGGCGATGTGCGCACGACCATCCTGGCGCCCGCCCGGCACCGCCAGGAACAGGTCGCCCGGACGAACGCCGCGGCTATCCAGGGTCAGCTCGCGGATCAGCAGATCGCGCTCGGCCTGGGGAAACAGTTGGTTCAGGCTCATAGGCATCAGCCACGCCCTCCTTTTGCGGGCGCAGCATTGACCTGCTGCTGTTCGGTGGCCGTCGGCAGGTTATCCGGCGGCACGTTCATCAGGCGCAGCGCGCCAGCCATGACCTTGCTGAACACCGGCGCCGACACCAGGCCGCCGAAGTAGCCCGCCTTGCTCGGCTCGTCGATCACCACGACCATCGCGATGCGCGGATCGGTGGCCGGGGCGAAACCGGCGAACAGCGAGCGATAGGCGTTTTCCCGGTAGCCCTTGGTGCCGACCGAGACCTTGCGCGCGGTCCCGCTCTTGCCGGCGGCGTGGTAACCCGGCACCTGGGCGCGGAACACCCCGCCCTGGGCCTCGACCACTTGTTGCAGCATGCCCTGCACGGTGGAAGCCACTTCCGGCGAGATCACCTGCACGCCATCCGGCACGCGGTCGACTCGGGTCATGCTCAGCGGCACGCTCTTGCCGTCGTTGGCCAGGGCCGCATAGGCATGCGCCAACTGGATCGCGGTTACCGAGAGACCGTAGCCGTAGGCCAGGGTCGCGGTTTCCGCCTTCGGCCACTTGCGGTGGTTGGGCAGGTTGCCGACGCGCTCGCCGGGGAAGCCCAACCCCGTGTCCTGCCCGAGGCCGACCTGTTGCATGACCGAGTAGATGGATTCGGCGCCGATGTCGAAGGCGATCTTGCTGATGCCGACGTTGCTCGACTTGATCAGGATGCCGGTGAGATCGAGTTGCCGCGAATTGCGCGATACGTCGCGAATGGTGTAGCGGCCGATCTGCAGGGTGCCCGGGTAGACGTCGACGATATCGCTGGGTTTCCAACGCCCGCTGGCCAGCGCCGCGCTCATCGAGAACGGTTTGACCGTCGAGCCCGGCTCGAACACGTCGATCATCGCCCGGTTGCGCATGGCCGCCGGCTGCAGGTTACGACGATTGTTCGGGTTGTAGGTGGGCTGGTTGGTCATGGCCAGGATCTCCCCGGTCTTCACGTCCATGATCACCAGGCTGCCGGCCTTGGCGCCGTTCTCCAGCAGAGCGTTGCGCAGTTCGCGATGAGCCAGGTACTGCAGGCGCAGGTCGATGGACAGCGCCAGGGTCTTGCCCGGCTTGGCATTCTTGGTGACCTGCACGTCCTTGATCACGCGGCCACGGCGATCCTTGAGCACCTGGCGCTTGCCCGGCACGCCGGCCAGCCATTCGTCGAAAGCCAGCTCGATACCTTCGCGACCGCGGTCGTCGACATCGGTGAAGCCGACCGCATGGGCCACCACTTCGCCAGCCGGGTAGAAACGCCGAAACTCCTCGATGGAGTACACGCCCGGCACCTTCAGGGCGATCACGCCTTCGCCCTGCTCCGGGGTCAGCCCACGGACCAGATAGATGAACTCGCGCTCGGCGTTCTGCTCGATGCGGTCGGCGAACAGCTTGGTATCCTGCCCGAGCGCCGCCGCCAGTTGCGGCCAGCGTTCCTTGGCGGTCATCAGCTCCTTGGGGTTGGCCCACAGGGTGGTGACCGGGGTGCTCACCGCCAGCGGTTCGCCGTTGCGGTCAGTGATCAGGCCCCGGTGCGCAGGGATGGCGATATGCCGCACGCTACGCGCGTCGCCCTGGCCCTTGAGGAAGTCATGGTCGATCACGTGCAGGTCGACGATTCGCCAGACGATGGCGCCGACCATCGCCAGCAGCAGGCCGACGATCACGCAGAACCGCCATGGGTAGAGGGCGCCCTGGAAATAATTCAGTTTCATGGCGCCACCATCCTGACCTCGGCCGGGTCGGGAACGCGCATGCGCAACTGTTCCACCGCCAGGCTTTCGATGCGGCTATGGGCGGTCCAGGTGCTCTGCTCGAGAATCAACCGGCCCCACTCGGCCTGCGCCTTGTCGCGCACGCTCAGCTCGGAATACAGCGAGTTGAGCAGTTGCCGGTTCCAGTAGGTGCTGTAGGCCACGGCAATCGCCGAGAGCAGCAGACCTATATAAAGCAGCAACATGAGGAAGCTGCCGGTAGGCAGGCGCTTGACGAAGAGACGGCTCATCTCAGCTTCTCCGCCACGCGCATGACCGCGCTGCGCGAGCGCGGGTTGGCCTTGAGTTCTTCTTCCGAAGCGTACTGCGGCTTGCCCAGCAGCTTCAGGCGCGGCTCGAAGACCTTGGAACGGATCGGCAGGTCGCGCGGCAGGTTGTCCGCCTCGCCCTTGGCGTGCTTGCGCATGAACAGCTTGACGATGCGGTCTTCCAGGGAATGGAAACTGATCACCACCAGCCGGCCGCCGACGGCCAGCGATTCGAGCGCGGCGTCAAGGCCACGCTCGAGATCGCCCAGCTCATTGTTCACATGGATGCGCAGGCCCTGGAATGCGCGGGTCGCCGGATTCTTGCCCTTCTCCCAGGCGGGGTTGGCAACCGTGATCACTTCGGCGAGATCGGCAGTCCGTTCGAACGGCCGCTCCTGACGGCGCTGCACGATGGCGCGGGCCATCCGCTTGGCGAAGCGCTCTTCGCCATATTCCTTGAAGACCCGGGCGATTTCCTCTTCGGTGGCGTTGGCGATGAACTCCGCTGCGCTGATGCCCTGGCCGGGATTCATGCGCATGTCCAGCGGACCATCGTTGAGGAAGCTGAAGCCGCGCTCGGGATCGTCGAGTTGCGGCGACGACACGCCAAGGTCGAGCAGGACGCCATCGACCCGCCCTTCGAGACCGCGTGCGCGCACCTCATCGCCCAGTTCGGCGAACGAGCGCTGCACAATGACGAAGCGGCCGTCTTCGGCCGCCAATGCTTTTCCTGTCTGGATGGCCTGGGGATCTTTGTCGAATCCGAGCAGGCGTCCCCCGGCGCCCAGTTTCTCGAGCAAGGCTCGACTATGGCCCCCTCTTCCGAAGGTACCGTCCAGATAGCAGCCGTCCTCCCGCGGGGCCAGTGCGGAAACGGCCTCCTCGAGCAGAACGGTGATATGGCGGTAGGTGGCATTCATAGTCAAAGGATCAGGTCGCGTAGTTCGTCCGGCAGCCCACCGGGTTGTTTGATTGCCGCCAGGTCGGCTTCAGCCATGGCGTTCCAGGCATCCTCATCCCACAACTGAAACTTGTTCAGTTGCCCCACCAGCATCGCCCGCTTGTCCAGCTTGGCGTACTCGCGCAGGCGCGGCGGAATCAGGAAACGCCCGTTTCCGTCCAGTTCCAGATCGACGGCATTACCGATCAGCAGCCGCTGCAGGCGCCGCGTTTCTTCTCGCAAAGAAGGCAGCTCGCGCAGCTTGGCTTCGATCAGTTCCCATTCGGGCAAGGGGTAAACGGTGAGGCAGGGGTCGACTGCGTCGATAGTGACGATGAGCTGGCCGGCACAACGCGAAACGAGCTCGTCACGATACCGACTCGGCATCGCGAGGCGCCCTTTGGCGTCAAGACTTATGGCATTAGCTCCGCGAAACACGTCAGCGCTTCCCCTGTGGTTGGCTTTCCATGCCAATTGATCCCACTTTTACCCACTTCATACCACTTCTGCACACTATAGAAATCCACACTCCCCACCGTCAAGGCGCGTCAGAAGTGAAAAATCCTTACAGGACGGAGATTTAGCGTGCTTTTGGAAGGTTGCGGAGCGCTTTTAGAAGTAAAAGAGATGACAAAACACAATAAGCCCAAAGTCTTAGCCTTCGAACTTAAAGTGATTTATCAAGAGTTGCGGCTTTTCGCTTTTGCGACGGACGGATAAAACCGGGAAAAGCGAAGAGAGTGGGAAGAAGTGGGAGAGTCGATCTATAAGCCGGGTTCTGTCGAGGACAGCCATTCCTCTGGGACGCACATCACTGTACGCCTCAAGCGACCTACCCGAATCCAACGCGGGCCGCGCCAATGGATTCCTATTTGGTCTTGCTCCGAGTGGGGTTTACCTAGCCACGCACTGTTGCCAGCCGTGCGGTGCGCTCTTACCGCACCTTTTCACCCTTACCGGCGCTGTTGCGCTTAGGCGGTTATTTTCTGTGGCACTTTCCGTAGGCTCGCGCCTCCCAGGCGTTACCTGGCACTCTGCCCTATGGAGCCCGGACTTTCCTCCACCGCGCTATTGCGCGACAGCGACTGTCCAATCGACTCTCCGCCGACAAGGTTAGCGGGAGCAGGCGCGAAGAACAAGCTCAACTCTTCCCTTGGCGTTGCAAAGCCTGTTGATACAAAAGGTTTTTTCGCACCCCGGTGATTTCCGCCGCCAGCGCCGCGGCTTTCTTCAACGGCAGCTCGGCAAGCAGCAGGTCGAGCACCCTGAGCGCCTCTGCACCGATCGACTCCTCGCCTTCCGGCGCCTGCCACCCCGCCACCAGCACAACGCACTCGCCGCGCTGCTGGTTGCTGTCCGACGCGACCCAATCATGCAGTTCGGCCAACGGCAGGCTGCGAATGGTCTCGAAGGTCTTGCTCAGCTCCCGCGCCAGCACCGCACGGCGCTCCCCGCCGAACACATCGCGCATGTCCGCCAGGCTTTCCAGCAGACGATGGGGCGCCTCGTAGAAAATCAGCGTGCGTGGCTCTTCCTGTACCGCCTGGAGGCGGCTGCGTCGTCCCGCAGCCTTGGCGGGCAGGAAACCTTCGAAGATGAACCGGTCCGACGGCAATCCCGCCGCCGACAGCGCCGCGATCAGCGCGCAGGAGCCCGGCACCGGGACCACCCGGATACCCAGCGCCTGTGCCTGGCGCACCAGGTGGAAGCCGGGATCGGAAATCAGCGGGGTACCGGCGTCCGAGATCAGCGCGACGTCCTCCCCCCCCTGCAGCCGGGAGATGAAGCGCCCGCCCTCCTCGCGCTCGTTGTGCTCGTGGCAGGCCGCCAATGGCGTCTCGATGCCGAAGTGCTGGAACAGCCGGATCGAATGGCGGGTATCCTCCGCAGCCACCAGGGCCACCTCCCGCAGCACCCGCAGGGCGCGCGGGGTGATGTCGTCGAGATTGCCGATCGGGGTCGCCACTACGAACAGAGTGCCTGCTGACACGAAAATACCTCGGGAGCTATCTGAAAAGGCGGCATTGTATCGCGATTCAGGGTGCCGCCATCGCACCCGAGGCGGGCCTCCGGTACAATCGGCGACTCTTCGTGAATGCGCCATGAGAAGCCCTATATGATCGCTTGCCTGCGTCCGCTTTCTGCTCTGATCCTGGCCGGTCTGCTGACCGCCTGCGCGACCTCGTCCAATTCCGGACTGGGCGAACTTCCCCGTACGCCGAATGCCAGCATCGAGCAGTTGTTGCAACAGGCCAGCCAGAGCAAGCCCGAGGAAGCGGCGCTGCTGCGCCTCTCGGCAGCGGACCTTGCCTACCAGCAGAAGGACCTCGCCAGGTCCACCGCCATCCTGGGACAGATCCCGCTGGAAAGCCTGAAACCGGCCCAGCAGGTCTTCGCCAGCACCCTGAACGCCGAACTGGCCCTCGCCCGCAGCAAGCCCAAGGCCGCCCTGCAGGCATTGCAGCATCCGAGCATGCAGCATCTCAGCGAGTTGCCGGTGACCCAGCAGGTTCGTACCCAGCGCGCCAAGGCCCAGGCCCTCGCCGCCGACGGCCAGGTCCTTGCCGCAGCCAAGGAGCGCATCTACTTCGCCCCGCTGCTCGAGGGCCCGGCGGTGATCGAGAACCAGGAAAAGATCTGGACCCTGGTCAGCAGCCTGCCGGTCGACCAGTTGCAACCGAGCGCCAACGAAGGCGACCTCAGTGGCTGGCTGGCCCTGGCCCGCATCACCAAGACCTCGCCGACCCTGCAGCAACAGCAGGCCAGCATCGAGAGCTGGCAACAGCAGAACCCCGAGCACCCGGCGGCCAAGCACTTGCCGGCGGCGCTGGAGAAACTCAAGACGCTGTCCCAGCAGCCGCTGACCCGCATCGCCCTCCTGCTGCCCCAGCAGGGACAGTTGGCCAACGTCGCCCGGGCCCTGCAGGACGGCTTCCTCGCCGCCCACTTCCAGGCCCAGCAGGCCGGCCAGAACCCTCCTTCGATCAAACTCTACGACAGTACCCAGGTGCGCTCGCTAGATGACTTCTACCGCCAGGTCCAGGCCGATGGCGTCGAACTGGTCGTCGGTCCACTGGAGAAGCCGCTGGTCAAGCAACTCGCCAGCCGCGAGCAACTACCGATCACCACCCTCGCACTCAACTACAGCGACAACAGCCAGGAAGGCCCGGCGCAGCTGTTCCAGTTCGGCCTCGCCGCCGAGGACGAAGCGCGCGCGGTGGCCAGCCGGGCCTGGGGCGACGGCATGCGCCGGGCCGTGGCGCTGGTGCCGCGCGGCGAATGGGGCGACCGCGTGCTGGCCGCCTTCAGCCAGAGCTGGCAGTCCGCGGGCGGCAGCCTGATCGCCGCCGAGCATGTCGACCAGCCGGTACAACTGGCGCAACAGATCGCCGACCTGCTGCAACTGCGCCAGAGCGAAGGCCGCGCCCAGCGCCTGCAAGGCGCCCTCGGCAGCCAGATCGCCACCCAGCCGTCGCGCCGCCAGGACATCGACTTCGTGTTCCTCGCCGCCACCCCGCAGCAGGCCCGCCAGATCAAGCCGACCCTGGCCTTCCAGTACGCCGGCGACCTTCCGGTCTACGCCACTTCGCACCTCTACACCGGGACCAACAACCCGACCCAGGACCAGGACCTCAACGGCATCCGCTTCTGCGAGACCCCGTGGCTGCTCAACCCCAGCGACCCGACCCGCCAGCAGGTCGCCGCCCAATGGCCCCAGGCCAACGGCAGCATGGGCCGCCTCTACGCCATGGGCGTCGACGCCTACCGCCTCGCTCCGCGACTGCCTGAACTGAAGGCCGTGCCGAGCCTGCAGATCGACGGCCTGACCGGTACCCTGAGCCTGAATCCGACCCAGCGCATCGAACGCCAGTTGCAATGGGCCGAATTCCGCAATGGCCAGGCCCAGCCGCTGGGGACCACCAGCTTTTGACCGATAGGGAAAGCTCCCGGGACAAGGGGCGCCAGGCCGAGGAACTGGCCTGCGCCCATCTACGGCGACAGGGCCTTGCCACACTTGGCAAGAATTGGACCTGTCGCCGCGGAGAGCTCGATCTGGTCATGCTCGACGGCGATACAGTAGTATTCGTCGAAGTCCGCTCCCGCCGGCATCGCGCCTGGGGCGGAGCCCTGGAGAGCATCGACGCGCGCAAGCGGCAACGCCTGATTCTCTCCGCCGAACTTTTTCTGCAACAGGAGGCGCGCTGGGCCAAACGCCCCTGTCGCTTCGATGTGGTCACCGTCGATACCAGCGACGGACAATCACCACCGCGACTGGACTGGATTCAGAACGCATTCGACGCCTGATCAGCCGCCCCACCGAAGGTCATTACCGATGGACATGCAACACCGTATCCGCCAGCTCTTCCAGGCCAGCATCGAGACCAAGCAGCAGGCCCTGGAAGTACTGCCTCCCTATATCGAGCAAGCCAGCCTGGTGATGGTCAATGCGCTGCTCAACGAGGGCAAGATCCTCTCCTGCGGCAATGGCGGCTCGGCCGGCGATGCCCAGCACTTCTCCTCCGAACTGCTCAACCGCTTCGAGCGCGAACGTCCGAGCCTGCCGGCCGTGGCCCTGACCACCGACAGCTCGACCATCACCTCGATCGCCAACGACTACAGCTACAACGAAGTCTTCTCCAAGCAGATCCGCGCCCTGGGCCAGCCGGGCGACGTCCTGCTGGCGATTTCCACCAGCGGCAATTCGGCCAACGTGATCCAGGCCATCCAGGCTGCCCACGACCGCGAGATGCTGGTGGTCGCCCTGACCGGCCGCGACGGTGGCGGCATGGCTTCGCTGCTGCTGCCGGAAGACGTGGAGATCCGCGTTCCTTCCAAGATCACCGCACGCATCCAGGAAGTCCACCTGCTGGCCATCCACTGCCTCTGCGACCTGATCGACCGCCAACTGTTCGGGAGTGAAGAATGAGCCGTACCGCCTTCGTCGCCGCCACCCTGGCCCTGAGCCTGGCCCTGGGAGGCTGCAGCAGTTTCCTCAGCGCCACCCGGGACAAACCGATCGACGACGATCGCGGGACCCGAACCATCGGCAGCAAGATCGACGACTCGCTGATCGAGACCAAGGCCGCGGTGAACATCGCCAAGGCCGATCCGGCCCTGGACAAGGACTCTCACATCGTCGTGGTCAGCTACAACGGCATCGTGCTGATCGCCGGCCAGACCCCGCGCGCCGACCTCAAGAGCAAGGCCGAGCAGGCCGCACGCACGGTGCAGAAGGTCAAGAACGTGCATAACGAACTGCAGGTGACCTCGCCCTCCTCCCTGCTCGCCCGCAACAACGACGCCTGGATCACCACCAAGCTGAAGACCCAGATGCTCAGCGATCCCAACGTGCCCTCGTCGCGGATCAAGGTGGTCACCGAGAACGGCATCGTCTACATGATGGGCCTGGTCAACCAGCAGGAAGCCGCCCAGGCTGTCCGCGTCGCCCAGGGCGTCGACGGGGTGCAGAAGATCGTCAAGCTGTTCGAATACATAAACTGAAGAACAGCGAACGAAAAAAAGGCGATCCTTCGATCGCCTTTTTCATTGCTCGCCGTTTACTTGACCACCTTCAGGGATGGCCTGCCACTGGGACGCGGCGGCTCATCGGACGGTCCGCCATCGTCATCGCCCGGCTCGTCGTCCACCGGACCCGGCTGCTCCAGATCGAAGACCATGCCCTGGCCGTTTTCCCGGGCGTAGATGGCCATTACCGCCAGCGCTGGAATGTACAGGCTCTGCGCCACGCCGCCGAAACGCCCCTCGAAGCTGACCGCCTCGTTGTCCATGTGCAGATGCCGCACGGCAGAGGGCGAGACATTGAGCACGATCTGCCCATCGCTGGCATAGCCCGGAGGCACCTTTACCCCGGCGAACTCTGCGTTCACCAGGATATGCGGCGTGCAATCGTTGTCGACGATCCATTCATAGAGCGCGCGGACCAGATAGGGACGGCTGGAATTCATCTTCATGTTCCTTAACGCATATCTCGTTCAACGGAAGACAGGCTGGCCCGGAAGCTTTCCCGGGCGAATCCGCGCTCCATATAGTCGAGCAACGGCTTGGCCTGCCGCGGCAACTCGATGCCCAGCAACGGCAGACGCCAGAGGATCGGCAACAGGCAGCAATCCACCAGGCTGAAATCCTCGCTGAGGAAATATGCCTTGTCGGCGAACAGCGGGGAAACCCCGGTCAGGCTCTCGCGCAACTCCTTGCGCGCCTGGACCCGCTCGGCCTCCTTGCTGCGCGCATCCAGGATCCGGTCCACCAGGGAACACCAGTCCCGCTGGATACGATGGATCAACAGGCGGCTGTTGGCACGCTTCACCGGATAATCGGGCAGCAGCGGCGGATGCGGATAGCGTTCGTCGAGGTATTCCATGACCACCGTCGGCTCGTACAGCGCCAGGTCGCGATCGACCAGGGTCGGTACGCTGCCGTAGGGGTTGACCTCCGCCAGCATCGGCGGACAGCGGCCCGCCTCGATATCGATCACCTCTACCGCCACGTTCTTCTCGGCCAGGACCAGGCGGATGCGATGGCAGTAATGATCGGCAGGGTCGGAATAGCAGGTCAGCTTGTTGATTGAAGCCATGGAGCCCTCCTCGCAGGTCGACTTGTGGGAGGTGAAAAGACGCGCGCGCCCCGTAGGGCGCGCGCTTCGAAGACCAACGTGCGGGTTAGTGCACGTCCTTCCAGTACTCGCGCTTGAGGAGATAGGCGAATACGAAGAAGAAGGCCAGGTAGAGCAGGACGTAGGTACCGATACGCTCGGAGGCCAGCTTGTTCGGGTTGGCCGAATAGGCCAGGAAGGTCACCAGGTTCTTGACCTTCTCGTCGAACTGGGCTTCGTTCAGCTCGCCGGTCTTCGGGACCACGGTCAACTGGTCACAAGCTTCGTGAGTCAGCGGGGTACCGGTCAACGGATCGAACTGCTTCTTGCCATCCTCGACCACCTGTACCTGCTTGCAGCCGATCACCTGGCGTCCCTGCAGGGGCGCCAGGACGTTCGGCATGCCGACGTTGGGGAAGATCACGTTGTTCACGCCCCACGGACGCTTGGGATCCTCGTAGAACGAGCGCAGGTAGCTGTACAGCCAGTCGGTGCCGCGTACGCGGGCAACCAGGGTCAGGTCCGGCGGAGCAGCGCCGAACCAGGTCTTGGCGTCGGCCGGCTTCATGCCGATGTCCATGTGGTCGCCGATCTTGGCGCCGGTGAACACCAGCTTCTCCATCATCAGATCGGTAGGAATGCCCAGGTCGGTGGCGACACGCTCGTAACGCTGGAACTTGGCGCTATGGCAGCCCATGCAGTAGTTGGCGAAGGTACGCGCGCCATCCTGCATGGCCGCCTTGTCGGTCAGGTCGATGTCGACATGATCCAGTTGCGGCCCATGGCCGCCAGCGGCGAAACCCAGGACTGGCAGTACCGCCAGAATCAGTGCAGCGAATTGCTTTTTCATCAGCCAGTCACCCTTTCCGGAACCGGTTTGGTCTTCTCCATCCGGGTGTAGAACGGCATCAGGATGAAGAAGGCGAAATACAGGACGGTGCAAACGCGCGACAGGGTAGTACCCAGCGGGCTCGGAGCCTGGGCGCCGTAGTAGCCGAGGATCACGAAGGACACCGCGAAGATCACCAGCCACAGCTTGCTCAGCCAGCCCTTGTAGCGGATCGAGCGAACCGGGCTGCGATCCAGCCACGGCAGGACGAACAGCACGGCGATCGCCGCCCCCATCGCCACCACGCCCATCAGCTTGTCCGGAACCGCGCGGAGGATCGCGTAGAACGGGGTGAAGTACCAGACCGGAGCGATGTGCTCGGGGGTCTTGAACTGGTTGGCCATCTCGAAGTTGGGCTTCTCGAGGAAGTAGCCGCCCATTTCCGGGAAGAAGAAGATCACGGTGCAGAAGATGAACAGGAACACCACCACACCGACGATATCCTTCACGGTGTAGTACGGATGGAACGCGATGCCGTCCAGCGGTACGCCGTTCTCGTCCTTCTTCTTCTTGATGTCAACGCCGTCCGGGTTGTTCGAACCGACTTCGTGCAGCGCCAGGATGTGCAGCACGACCAGGCCGAGCAGGACGATCGGCAGGGCGATCACATGCAGGGCGAAGAAGCGGTTCAGGGTGATGCCGGAGATCAGGAAGTCACCGCGGATCCACTGGGCCAGGTCTTCGCCGACCACCGGAATCGCGCCGAACAGGGAAATGATCACCTGGGCGCCCCAGTAGGACATCTGACCCCAAGGCAGCAGGTAGCCCATGAAGGCCTCGGCCATCAGCGCCAGGTAGATCAGCATGCCGAAGATCCACACCAGCTCGCGCGGCTTCTGATAGGAGCCGTAGAGCAGGCCGCGGAACATGTGCAGGTAGACCACGATGAAGAACGCCGATGCACCGGTGGAGTGCATGTAGCGAATGATCCAGCCGTAGTCGACATCGCGCATGATGTATTCGACGGAAGCGAACGCCTCTTCGGCCGACGGCGTGAAGCTCATGGTCAGCCAGATGCCGGTGAGGATCTGGTTGACCAGCACCAGCAGCGCCAGGGAACCGAAGAAATACCAGAAGTTGAAGTTCTTCGGTGCGTAGTACTTGCTCAGATGGTCTTCCCACATCTTGGTCGCGGGAAAACGCGCATCGACCCAAGCCATGAACTTGTTCATCAGGCTTTCTCCTGGTCCACGCCGATGGTGATGACGTCGTCAGCATCGAACGTATAAGGCGGAATCGGCAGGTTCAGCGGCGCTGGCTGGCCTTTGTAGACACGACCGGCGAGGTCGTAGTGGGAGCCGTGGCAAGGGCAGAAGTAGCCACCCTTCCAGTCCGGACCGAGGTCGGCGGGGGCGACTTCGGGACGGAAGGTCGGCGAGCAGCCCAGGTGGGTGCAGATGCCGACGATCACCGCCAGTTCCGGCTTGATCGAGCGAAGCTTGGGATCGACGTACTCCGGCTGCTCCGAGGCCTTGGAGTCCGGGTCGGCCAGTTGTCCTTCGAGGCTCGGCAGGGCGTCCAGCATCTCCTTCGTGCGGTGCACGATGAATACAGGCTTGCCGCGCCATTCAGCGATGATCTGCTGACCTGGATCGATCTTGCCCACGTTCACCTGCACCGGCGCGCCAGCAGCCTTGGCTTTGGCACTGGGGAACCATGACCCTACGAACGGGACCGCAGCACCCACCGCTCCCGCCGCGCCAACCACAGAGGTGGCCGCGACGAGGAAGCGACGCCGGCCTGCATTCACGCCGTCATTACTCATTCAGTCGTCTCCCATCAGCTTCAGACCTGTTCTAATCAGGCCTTTAAGTAAAAATTCGAGCCGCGCAAAAAATTCGCCAAATGGTAAAGAAAACCCCCTTTGATGACAAGGTAATAGCCTGACACAAAACGCCCGAAACCCTTGTAGGGCGCGCCCTTCGGCCATGCGACACCTTGCCGCAGAGTTAAAGCGTAGACATAAAAAAACGCCCAGCTCCGAAGAGGTGGGCGTTTTTCAGCAAGCGTCGAATTAACGCTTGGAGTACTGCGGACGCTTACGCGCTTTACGCAGACCGACTTTCTTACGCTCGACTTCACGGGCATCGCGAGTCACGTAGCCGGCCTTGCGCAGCGAGCTACGCAGGGTTTCGTCGTACTCGATCAGGGCACGGGTGATGCCGTGACGGATCGCACCGGCCTGACCGCTTACGCCACCGCCAACGACGGTAACGAAGATGTCGAACTTCTCGACGGTCTCGGTCAGCTCGAGCGGCTGACGCACGACCATGCGAGCGGTTTCACGACCGAAGAACTGATCGAGACCACGGTTGTTGATGGAAATCTTGCCAGTACCCGGACGCAGGAAGACGCGAGCGGTAGCGGTCTTACGACGGCCAGTGCCGTAATTTTGAGTCGCCGACATAATGAGCTATCCCGTTAAATCTTCAGTTCTTGGGGCTGCTGAGCGGTGTGCGGGTGGCTGGCACCCTTGTACACCTTCAGCTTGCGATACATATCGCGACCCAGAGGGTTCTTCGGCAGCATGCCTTTTACAGCGGTCTCGATGACGCGCTCAGGGGCCTTGGCGATCAGCTTCTCGAAGTTGATCGACTTGATGCCGCCCGGGAAGCCGGAGTGGTGGTAGTACATCTTGTCGGTGGTCTTGGCACCGGTCACACGCACCTGCTCGGCGTTGATGACGACGATGTAGTCGCCGGTGTCAACGTGCGGAGTGTACTCAGGCTTGTGCTTGCCACGCAGGCGGCGGGCAATTTCGGTCGCCAGACGACCCAGGGTCTGGCCGGCAGCGTCGACGACGAACCAGTCGCGCTGTACAGTTTCCGGTTTCGCGGTATAGGTTTTCATTCGTTATAGCCTCAGGGGCCGCCTGAAAATAAGACGGCGAATCTTACTGGACAGTGGTTGCCTTGACAAGTCAAGGACAGCCGAAAACAGACACGAATTGGGGCTCGGGTCGGTGTGCGTCCGTAACGACTAGATACATCGATCGGCAGGCTTGGCATCCCCCACCGATGAAAGGCTGCGGAATTATGCAGATTTCGCCAGAATTTACAACCGCATTAACCACTTAATTTCACGAGGACACCCGCATGGAGTATCGCCCGCTCGGCCGCACCGATCTGAAAGTCAGCGTCCTCTGCCTCGGCACCATGACCTGGGGCGAGCAGAACAGCGAGCAGGACGCCTTCGCCCAGATCGCCAGGGCCAAGGCCGCCGGGATCAATTTCATGGATACCGCCGAAATGTATCCGGTGCCGCCCCGCGCCGAGACCTACGCCAGCACCGAGCGCATCATCGGCAACTGGTTCCGCCGCAGCGGCGACCGCGCCGACTGGATCCTCGCCAGCAAGATCGCCGGCCCCGGCAACGGCATCAGCCATGTGCGCGACGGCAACCTCAAGTTCAACCGCCAGCACATCGTCGCCGCCCTCGATGCCAGCCTGGAGCGCCTGCAGACAGACTGGCTGGACCTCTACCAGTTGCACTGGCCGGAGCGGCGGACCAACTTCTTCGGCCAGCTCGGCTACCAGCACCAGGAAGAGAGCTTCACACCGCTGGAGGAAACCCTGGAAGTGCTCGACGAGCAGGTGCGCGCCGGCAAGATCCGCCACATCGGCCTGTCCAACGAGACACCCTGGGGCACCATGACCTTCCTCAGGCTCGCCGAGGAGCGCGGCTGGCCGCGCGCGGTATCGATCCAGAACCCCTACAACCTGCTCAACCGCAGCTTCGAGGTGGGCCTGGCGGAAATCGCCATCCGCGAGCAGTGCGGCCTGTTGGCCTACTCGCCGATGGCCTTCGGCATGCTTTCCGGCAAGTACGCGGACGGCGCCCGCCCGGCCAACGCGCGCATCAGTCTCTACAGTCGCTTCACCCGCTACACCAACCCGCAGGCGGAAGCGGCCTGCGCGCGCTACGTGGCGCTGGCCCGCGAACATGGACTGGAACCGGCGCAGATGGCACTGGCCTACGTCACTTCGCGGCCGTTCGTGACCAGCAACATCATCGGCGCGACCTCGCTGGAACAGCTGGAAACCAATCTCGGCAGCGTCGACCTGAGGCTGGACGAGGAGGTGCTCGCCGGTATCGATGCGATCCACCGGGAGCAACCGAACCCGGCTCCCTGAGGCTCCAGGGGCCTGGCGGTGCCGGCGGGTTCGGCGGACAACCGCGCGATGCGGTCGTTCGCCCCTCCCGGTGGCCAGGAGCGCCTCACAGGGCCCGCGCGATGATCTCCTTCATGATCTCGTTGGTACCGGCGTAGATCCGCTGTACCCGGGCATCGGCCCAGGCCCGCGCCACCGGATATTCCCACATGAAGCCGTAGCCGCCGTGCAACTGCACGCATTCGTCGAGCACCTTGCATTGCAGGTCCGTCGTCCAGTACTTGCACATGGCGGCGGTGGGTACGTCCAGCTTGCCCTGGAGATGCAGCTCCATGCAGCGATCGACGAAGACCCGGCCGACCTGGATCTCGGTAGCCATCTCGGCAAGCTTGAAGCGGGTATTCTGGAAGTCCGCCACCGACTTGCCGAACGCCTTGCGCTCGCGAGTGTAGTCGAGCGTCCATTGCAGGGCCGCCTCGGCCGACGCCAGCGCGCCGATACCGACGGTCAGGCGCTCCTGCGGCAGCTCCTGCATCAGGTAGATGAATCCCTGGCCGTCCTTGCCGAGCAGGTTCTCCCGGGGAATCCGCACATCCTGGAAGAACAGCTCGGAGGTGTCCTGGGCCTTCATCCCGACCTTCTCCAGGCGCTTGCCCTTACTGAAGCCCGGCGTACCCGCCTCGACCACGAACAGGCTTATGCCCTTGGCGCCAGCCTTCGGATCGGTCTTCGCCACCACGATCACCAGGTCGGCGAGGAAGCCGTTGGTGATGAAGGTCTTCGAGCCATTGATGACATACTCGTCGCCATCCAGTACCGCCGTGGTCTTCACCCCTTGCAGGTCGGAACCGGCCCCCGGCTCGGTCATGGCGATGGCCGCGACCATCTCGCCGGATACCAGCTTCGGCAGGTACTTGCGCTTCAGCGCCTCGCTGCCGTAGTGGAGGATGTAGGGCGCAGCGATGTCCGAATGCAGGGAGAAACCGATCCCGGTCAGGCCGGCCCGACCGATCTCTTCGATGACCACGGCGCTGTAGAGGAAGTCCGCGCCCATCCCGCCATACTCTTCCGGCAGGTGCGAACAGAGCATTCCGGCCTCGCCAGCCTTGTTCCAGAGCGCGCGGTCGACATGCCCATCCTTTTCCCATTGGTGATGGAAAGGCACGGCTTCCTGTTCGAGAAACTTGCGCACGCTGTCGCGAAACAGTTCGTGGTCGGAGCTGAACAGGGTTCTCGGTATCATCGTGGTCACCTGGAAACGGTCTGGGATCGGGTTGGCTGCACGCGGCAGGTCTTCGACTGTAGGGAAATGCCCCGACCGACGCACTGGACAGTTGCGCCAAAAAATAAGACGATCCAGCCGCCTTTTGACCGCTTTCCCTTACTCACAACAACGATAAAAATCCATGCGCGCTCAATCCGCTCCGGTGCTGAAACATGTCGGCATCGTCGCCATCGACGGCGTCTTCGCCTCGACCCTGATGCAGGCCAAGGACTTCTTCCACATGGCCAGCCTGCGCCACGGCAAGCAGCAGGGCCTCGGTCTCCAGCCGGCCTTCCGCACCCGCATCCTCAGCCCCGACGGCCAGCCGGTACGCAGCTTCAGCGGCGACAGCATCGCCGTGGACGGTCCCCTCGCCGCCTGCGATATCGTGGTCCTGCCCGCCTTCTGGGGCGACTTCGACGCGCTCGAACGGCGCTATCCGCAAATCGTTCCCTGGTTGCGCCGCAGCCATGCCGAGGGAACCGCCCTCTGCGGCGAGGCGACCGGGGTCTTCTGGCTGGCCCAGGCAGGCCTGCTGGATGGCAAGGAAGCGACCACCTACTGGCGCTTCTATCGGGAATTCGCCGAACGCTTCCCGAACGTGCTGCTCAACCAGGAGAAGCACCTGACCGATGCCGACGACCTGTTCTGCGCCAGCGGCGTCACCTCCGCCTGCGACCTCTACATCTATCTGATCGAGCGTTTCTGCGGCGGATCGGTGGCCCAGGCGGTGGCCCGGGATACCCTCTACGAAGTACAGCGCAGCTACACCCCAGGGCGTATCGGCTTCGGCGGACAGAAGCTGCACCATGACCCGACGATCCTGCAGATCCAGCAATGGCTGGAAGACCACTTCGCCGACAAGTTCCGTTTCGAGGACGTCGCCCGCGACCACGGCATGAGCATCCGCAACTTCATGCGGCGCTTCCAGGCCGCTACCGGCGACAAGCCACTGCACTACCTGCAGCGACTGCGGATCGAGACCGCCAAGGGCATGCTCTCGAGCACGCGCAAGAGCATCAAGACGATCAGCTACGAGGTCGGCTACGACGACGCCAGCTTCTTCGCCCGCCTGTTCCGCCAGCACACCGAACTCTCTCCCCACCATTACCGTCGCCAGTTCATGCAGAAGGAAAGCTGAGCCGGACATCGCCAGGCCTGCCCGAACGGCATCGGCGCCGGCGCTTTCCCTACAGAACCTAGGATAGGTAGCCAGGTCGGCCTTCGCGGGTTCTCATGAATCCGCAGGCCCGCCGCAGACGCGGGCGTTCCGAACAACGACAAGAACGGACCTTTGCCATGCGCCTTTATCTGCTCGCCTTCCTGGCCCTCTTCGGTATGAATGCTATGGCCGCCGACAACTGGAAAGCCTTCCCCTACGACCAGAGCGCCTATGACTATCCAGGCGACAAGTTGAAGGAAGCCTGGCCGCGCCTGACCCGCGGCTTCGGCGACTATCCCTATCCGGACGCCGACTGGGTGGTGAACATGGCGACCTCCCATCCGGATGCCCTGGAAAAGACCGTGAAGGCCGGCACCGGCTTCACCGGCAAGCCGGAAGAGGCCGCGCAATATGCGGCGCGCCTGCAGGATGTCTGGCGCCTGCTGTTCCGCGGCGACTACGCCAAGGCCAAGGAGCAGGGACTGGCCCTGGGAGTCGGCGGCCAGGTACCGGCGATGTTCGCCCAGGTGCTCTACGCCATGTTCCTGGCTCCCGACCAGGCGGAGAAACAGCGCCTGCTCGAAGAGGTCATCGACTACACCGAACAGGCCGGCCCGCTGGTCAAGGCCGATATCGTCGCCCAGTTCGGCAGCGTCTACGCCAAGGCGCGCCTGGCCGAGGAGCTATCGGTACCGGTAGTGCTCAAGCGCGGCTATACCAGCGAAATCCCCAAGGAACTGGACGCCCTCCTGGCCAGGCAACCCAACCAGCCGTTCGCCCTGGCGCTCTACGGCGGCTACGAGGCGGGAGTGATCCGCAAGGTCGGCAAGCTGGTCGGCAAGATGACCTACGGGGTCAGCGCCGACAAGATGGAACAGTACTTCGCCCGCTCCTTCCGCCAGGCCAACGACCTGCCGATCGGCCACTACGAGTACGCCAACGCGCTGACCTACGTATACGGCGACGACGAGCGGGAGAAGGCCATCGCCCAACTGAAGCAGGCCGTGGCGATCAAGCCGATCAACGCCATGGAAGCCCTCGAAGTGGCCCATGCGAAGAAGCTCCTCGCCGGCTTCGAGCAGAACACCGCGCAGCGCTGAAACGCCGCGCGTCCATGAAAGAAGGGGTTGCCATCGGCAACCCCTTTCTCGTTTCAGCCCCGGATCAGGGCCGGTGCGGACGCGTGAGGTATTCGTGGGACTGCATTTCCAGCAGACGACTGAGGGTGCGCTGGAATTCGAACTCCAGTCGGCCGCCGCTGTAGAGATCCTTTAGCTCGACCTCGGCGGAGATGATCAGCTTGACGCTGCGGTCGTAGAACTCATCCACCAGGTTGATGAAACGCCGCGCCATGTCGTCCTTGGTGACGCCCATCTGCTCGACGTTGGAGATCAGCACGGCGTGGAAAATCTTCGCCAGCTCGATGTAGTCGTTCTGGCTGCGCGGGCCGTCGCACAGCTCACGGAATTCGAACCAGGCCACGTCGTCGCAGGTCAGGCGCGCGCGGATCTCGCGGTTCTCGATCATCAGCGCCTCGTCGCGCTGGGCCTTGGCACAGTCCGGGGTCAAGGCCTTGAAGCTGCGCGCCATCTCCTCCTCGACCTGTTCGCTGAGCGGCCAGTGGAACAGCTCGGCCTGCTCCAGCGCGCGCAGGCGATAGTCGACGCCGCTATCGACGTTGACGATCTCGGTATGCTCCTTGAGCAGGGCGATCGCCGGCAGGAAACGGGCGCGTTGTAGGCCGTCCTTGTACAGGCCGTCCGGCACGATGTTGGAGGTCGCCACCAGGCTCACGCCGTTCTTGAACAGCTCTTCCAGCAGGGTGGCGAGGATCATCGCATCGGTGATGTCGGAGACGAAGAACTCGTCGAAGCAGATCACCCGCGCCTCGTCGGCGAAGCGCTTGCCGATGATGGTCAGCGGGTTCTTCTCGCCCTTGAGGGTCTTCAGTTCTTCGTGTACCCGCTTCATGAAGCGGTGGAAGTGCGTGCGCACCTTCTGCTCGAACGGCAGCGACTCGAAGAAAGTGTCCACCAGGTAGGTCTTGCCACGGCCGACGCCGCCCCAGAAATACAGGCCCTTCACCGGCCCGCCGGACTTCCTGCCGAGCAGCTTGCCGAACAGGCCGGGCTTGGCATGGTCGGCGGCGACCAGGTCATCGTAGAGGCGTTGCAGATGCTTCACGGCATTCGCCTGTGCGGCATCGTGGAAGAAATCGGGGCGTTGGAGATCGGCCTGGTAGCGCTCGAGGGGCGTCATGATCGGTAGCAATGCAACGAAAACGGGGCCGTCACTTTAGCGACGACCCCGTCTCTTGGCAATCGGCCATCCGTCGAGGATGCACCGGGGCTGCCTACTCCTGCGGCGCCAGCGCTTCGCGGGTGCGCTCGATGGCGGCGTCACGGGCGGCGGCGTCGGCGAAGGCCGGGCTCTGCGCCACCGCCTCGCCATCCAGCCACAGGCCAAAGGCATTGCCCTCGGCCCGCAGGTCGGCAGTCTCGCCAGCCAGCAGGCGCTTGCTCACCGCACCGGCGGCCTTGCCGTCGGCGAAGGCGCGGGACAGCAGCAGCTGTTCGCCGGCGGCGTCCAGCAGGCGGAAGCGGAAGCTGCCGTCGTCGTCGCGGAAGCTGACCAGGCGCGCAGCCTTGGCGGCCTTCTTCTTGCCGCTCTCGGTACTTTTCAGCGGCTCGCGCAGGGAGCGCAGGCCGACTGCCTCGCGCAACTCGGCGATGAATGGGGTGGCGATGCGGCGCGCCTTGGCGGCGCCGGCGAGGAGAATATCCTCGATATCGTCGGGCTTGGCGATCAGCGCCTGGTAACGCTCGCGAGCCTCGCCCAGTTCGTTGTCGAGCAACTGGAACAGGCGCTGCTTGGCTTCGCCCCAGGCCAGGCCGTCGAGCAGTTCCTGGCGGAACGCGGCGACCTGTTCGGCGCTGGCGAAGGCCGAGTAAAGAAGGAACAGGTGCGAACTGTCCGGGTCCTTCGGCTCACCCGGCGCGCGCGAGTCGGTGACGATGCGTGCGATGGCGTCCTTGAGCTGCCTGGACGGGCTGAACAGCGGAATGGTGTTGTCGTAGCTCTTGGACATCTTGCGTCCGTCCAGGCCCGGCAGGGTGGCGACGTTTTCCTCGATCACCGCTTCGGGCAGGACGAAGAACTCGCGGCCGTTGCCGAACAGGTGGTTGAAACGCTGGCCGATGTCGCGGGCCATCTCCACGTGCTGCACCTGGTCGCGGCCGACCGGGATCTTGTGCGCGTTGAACATCAGGATGTCCGCGGCCATCAGCACCGGATAGCTGTAGAGGCCCATGGTCACGCCGGCGTCCGGGTCTTCGCCGGCCTCGACATTGCGGTCCACCGCGGCCTTGTAGGCATGCGCGCGGTTGAGCAGACCCTTGGCACTGACGCAGGTGAGCAACCAGGTCAGCTCGGGAATCTCGGGGATGTCCGACTGCCGGTAGAAGGTCGCACGCTCGACGTCCAGGCCGCCGGCCAGCCAGGTCGCGGCGATTTCCAGGCGCGAGCGCTGGATACGAGCGGGATCGTCGCACTTGATCAAGGCGTGGTAGTCCGCCAGGAAGTAGAACGAATCCACGTCGCTCCGACGGCTGGCGAGGATCGCCGGGCGGATGGCGCCGGCGTAGTTGCCCAGGTGCGGAGTGCCGGTAGGAGTGATGCCGGTCAGGATACGAGTAGTCATGCGATACCAGATGTCAGGCAAAGAAAAGAATGGCGCGCCGGATGGTAGCAGGGCCGGCGCGACGACGTCAGTCCTGCAGGCGTGGCAGCAACAGGTCCTTCAGATCGATCAGCTTGCCATGGAAGAAATGTCCGCTTTCCGCCACCCGCAACAGCTCGTGCGGTCGTGCCAGGGACTCGCTCCAGGCATATACCGCGGCCGGCGTGACCACGTCGTCGTCCTCCGGCTGCACCACGGTCAGCGGGCAGCGCGCAGGCAGGCTGACCGCGAAGCGCTCCACCGGCGGCGCGATCATGAACAGCCGCGCCAGCCCGACACCCTCCGCCTCCAGGCGACCCGCCAGATTGCCGGCAACGCAGGAACCGAAGGAAAAGCCCATCAGTGTCAGCGGCAGCCCCGGATGGCGTGCCAGCAACCAGCGCGCAGCGGCCTCGGCGTCGTCGATTTCGCCGATCCCCTCGCCATAGCTGCCGGCGCTCTGGCCAACGCCACGGAAGTTGAAACGCAGGGTCGCCAGGCCGGCATCGCGGGCGCTGCGTTGCAGAGTGGCGACCACCTTGTTCTGCATGGTGCCGGCGAACAGCGGGTGCGGATGGCAGACCAGAGCGATGCCGCGGGCATCGGGCAGATCGAGGTGCAGGGCTTCCAGCGGCCCGCAGGGGCCATCGATGGATACAGGGATTTCGCGGGTAGACAAACAGAAACTCCGTGACCCCGGCTCGGGTCGACTCGTCTAGCAGATTACTCCAAGCGACACAGGCACTTACTCGCGTGCCGTGGTATACAGCTCGGACTCAAGCCGTTAACGTAAAGCAAAGCCGTCTATAGAGGAAGGATTCGCGTGGAACAGTCGCTCACCGCCTGGCTGCTGCCGGCCCTCGCCCTGGTCGCCGGGGTCGCCATCGGTTTTCTGATCGCCCGCCTGCTGCCCAACGCCGCGCCGAACAAGGTGCAACGCCAGATGGACGACCTGCAGGACCGCTTCGACAGCTATCAGCGCGAAGTCGTGACCCATTTCAACACCACCGCCAGCCTCGTGAAGAAGCTGACCCAGAGCTACCAGGACGTGCAGGAGCACCTCTCCGACGGCGCCCAGCGCCTGGCCCTGGACGAACAGACCCGCCAGCGTCTGCTGGCTGCGCTGCATGCCGACGAGGCCTACCCGGCCGAGCGCCGCGAGCGCCTGACTCCGCCGGCCTCCGGCGAAGTGCCGAAGGACTATGCGCCGAAGAGCCCGGACAGCCCCGGCACCCTCGACGCCACCTACGGCCTGAAAGGCAAGTACTGACGCACTGCGCGAACCTGCCGACGCCCATGAAAAAGCCCCGCATCCGCGGGGCTTTTTCATGGCTGCGAGACGATCAGATCGCCTGGCGTTCGCGCAACAGGTCGAGCACCTGCTTCACGCCGTCCTCGACGCTCAGCGACTGGGTATCGATCACCAGGTCGGCATCCAGCGGCACGTCGTAGGGGAAGGACTCGCCGGGGATATTGTCCTCGCCCGCCGCATACAGCCCCTGGGGATCGCGTTCGCGGCAGACCTGCGGCGACGCCTGCACATAGACGGTGATCAGGCGCTCGGCACCGATCAGCGCCCTGGCCTGCTCGCGCCCTTCCGCGCTCGGCGCGACGAAGGCGCAGAGGCTGATCAACCCGGCCTCGTTGAACTGCTTGGCGACATGGGCGGTACGCAGCCAGTTCTCGGTGCGTCCGGCGCGGTCCTGCGGCAACCCCTTGTTCAGGTCGTGGCGCAGGTTCTGCCCGTCCAGCACGTAGACCGCGCGGCCCATATCGAACAGCTTGCGCTCCACGGCGTAGGCCAGGGTGCTCTTGCCGGCGCCGGAGAGGCCGCTGAACAGTACGGTCGCCGGCTGCTGGCCGAAGCGGCCGGCACGCTCCGCGCGCGTTACATGGGCATTCGAACCGTGATGCGCGCTGCTGCCATGGGCCGCCGGCGGAGCGGAGACGATCATGCCGGCGCCAACGGTGCCGTTGGTCAGGCGATCGATGACGATGAAGGCGCCGGTGGTGCGGTTCTGCTCATAGCCATCGAGCGCGATGGGCGCGTCCAGGCTGACCTTGACCCTGGCGATCTCGTTCAGCTTCAGCTCGCTGCCCGGGGTCCGCTCCAGGGTATTCACGTCCACCTTGTGGACGATGCTCGGAATCGAACCCGGCACATAGCTGGTAGCGCGCTTGATATCGTACTTCTTGCCCGGAAGCATCGGCTCCTCGGCCATCCACACCAGCATGGCATCGAAGCCGTCGGTGACCAGCGGGCGATTGTCGGCATGCACCAGCATGTCGCCGCGGGAAACGTCGATCTCGTCTTCCAGGGTCAGGGTGACGGCCTGGCCGGGACCGGCCTGCTCCAGTTCGCCCTCGAAGGTGACGATGGATTTCACCTTGCTGCCCTTGCCCGACGGCAACGCCACCACTTCGTCGCCCTTGCGCACCACGCCGCTGGCCAGGGTACCGGCGAAACCGCGGAAGTTCAGGTTCGGCCGGTTCACGTACTGCACCGGGAAGCGCATGTCATCGAGGTTGCGGTCGGCGGCGATCTCGACGGTTTCGAGGATTTCCATCAGCGACTGGCCGGCGTACCAGGGCGAACGCTCGGACTTGTTGACCACGTTGTCGCCCTTGAGCGCCGACATCGGCACGAAGTGCAGCGAACTGGTCTTCAGACCGATCTTCTCGGCAAAGGCCAGGTAGTCGGCCTTGATCTGTTCGAAGACACCCTGGTCGAAGTCCTTCAGGTCCATCTTGTTGATGGCGACCACGATATGCCGAATGCCCAGCAGGGACGCGATGAAACTGTGCCGGCGGGTCTGGGTCTGCACGCCGTAGCGGGCATCGATCAGGATGATCGCCAGGTCGCAGGTCGAGGCACCGGTGGCCATGTTGCGGGTGTACTGCTCATGGCCGGGCGTGTCGGCGATGATGAACTTGCGCTTGGCGGTGCTGAAGTAGCGGTACGCCACGTCGATGGTGATGCCCTGCTCGCGCTCGGCCTGCAGGCCGTCGACCAGCAGCGCCAGGTCGACGTCGTCGCCCGTGGTGCCGACTTTCTTCGAGTCGCGGGTGATGGCCTCGAGGTGATCCTCGTAGATCATCTTGGAGTCATGCAGCAGGCGCCCGATCAGGGTGCTCTTGCCGTCATCGACGTTGCCGCAGGTAAGGAAGCGCAGCAGTTCCTTGCGTTCGTGCTGCCCCAGGTAGGCGAGGATGTCCTCGCTGATCAGATCGGATTGATGAGACATGCTGCGTACCCTCAGAAATAGCCCTGACGTTTCTTTTCTTCCATCGAACCGGCCTGGTCATGGTCGATGACCCGGCCCTGGCGTTCGGAAGTACGCGTCAGGAGCATTTCCTGGATGATTTCCGGCAGCGTGGTGGCGCTGGACTCGACCGCGCCGGTGAGCGGGTAGCAGCCGAGGGTACGAAAGCGCACCATGCGCTTCTCGATGCGGGCTTTCTCTTCGTCAGAGAGATGCTCGAGGATGCGCTCGTCGTCGATCATGATCAGCGTGCCGTTCTTCTCGATAACCTCGCGCTCGGCGGCGAAGTACAGCGGGACGATCGGGATGCCTTCCAGGTAGATGTATTGCCAGATGTCCAGCTCAGTCCAGTTGGACAGCGGGAAGACGCGGATCGACTCGCCCTTCTTCACCTTGCCGTTGTAGATGTTCCACAGCTCGGGACGCTGGTTCTTCGGGTCCCAGCGGTGCTTGCTGTCGCGGAACGAATAGACCCGTTCCTTGGCCCGCGACTTTTCCTCGTCGCGGCGCGCACCGCCGAAGGCAGCGTCGAAACCGTACTTGTCCAGGGCCTGCTTGAGTCCCTCGGTCTTCATCACATCGGTGTGCTTGGCGCTGCCGTGGGTGAACGGGTTGATGCCCTGGGCGACGCCGTCCGGGTTGACGTGGGTGATCAGGTCCAGGCCCATTTCCTCGACCATCCGATCGCGGAACCTGTACATCTCCTGGAATTTCCAGCGGGTGTCCACGTGCATCACCGGGAAGGGCAGCTTGCCGGGGAAGAAGGCCTTGCGGGCCAGGTGCAGCATGACCGCGGAATCCTTGCCGATCGAGTACAGCATCACCGGGTTATCGAACTCGGCGGCCACCTCGCGGATGATGTGGATGCTTTCCGCCTCCAGCTGTTTCAGGTGCGTCAGTTTGTCGACCATGGCTACTCACGGAATTGCTTATGGACGGCCGTCGGGCCGTAGACGAACGCGCACTCTATCACAGCGCAAGGCTCTAAAAGATTCGCCATTTATACCGAAAAAATATACCCATATAGCCATCAGCGCTCAGCCTCGCAGCCGGCGAAAACACTGGCGTCGAGAGGTTTTCCAGGGGCGTTTCGCAGACCGGGCGGACAAAGCTGAGACGGCATCGTCCCGGACCGGACAAAGCCGTCGCCGCGACAGCGAGCAGACAGTCCGCCCCCCTTTCGGCGGCTCGACTTGTACGCCAGCGGCACTGCGCTAGCATAGCGGGCATCGTCATTCCGCCAAGAAGACCCCAGATGCGCCGTACCGCCCTCGCCCTGCCCCTGTTCCTTCTGGTCTCAGCATGCAGCAGCGAACCGACGCCACCACCGAAACCCGCCGCCAAACCCCAGGCCCGCACCGTCATTTCCCCCCGCCCCGTACGCCAGTCGGTGCAACCGATACTGCCGCTGCGCGGCGATTACGCGAACAATCCGGCGGCACAGCGCTTCATCGACAGGATGGTCAGCCAGCACGGCTTCAACCGCCAGCAACTGCACGACCTGTTCGCCCAGACCCAGCGCCTGGACTGGGTGATCCGCCTGATGGACCGGCAAGCTCCGACCTATACCCCACCCAGCGGACCGAACGGCGCCTGGCTGCGCTACCGGAAGAAGTTCGTCACGCCAGGCAACGTACAGAACGGCGTGCTGTTCTGGGACCAATACGAAACCGACCTGCAACGGGCATCGCGCGTCTACGGCGTGCCGCCGGAGATCATCGTCGGCATCATCGGCGTGGAAACCCGCTGGGGGCGGGTGATGGGCAAGACGCGGATCATCGATGCGCTGTCCACCCTGTCCTTCTCCTACCCTCGCCGCGCGGAGTTCTTCAGCGGCGAGCTGGAACAATTCCTCCTCCAGGCGCGCAAGGAAGGCACCGACCCGCTGGCCCTGCGCGGTTCCTATGCCGGCGCCATGGGCTACGGCCAGTTCATGCCGTCTTCATTCACCAAGTACGCGGTGGACTTCGATGGCGATGGGCATATCGACCTGTGGAATCCGCGTGACGCGATCGGCAGCGTCGCCAACTATTTCAAGCAGCACGGCTGGGTCAGCGGCGATCGCGTGGCGGTTCCCGCCAGCGGCCGGGCGCCCTCGCTGGAGGATGGCTTCAAGACGCTGTACCCGCTGGACGTGCTCGCTTCCGCCGGACTACGCCCGCAGGGTCCGCTCGGCGGCCACCGGCAAGCCAGCCTGCTGCGCCTGGACATGGGCAGGAACTACCAGTACTGGTACGGCTTGCCGAACTTCTACGTGATCACCCGCTACAACCACAGCACCCACTACGCGATGGCTGTCTGGGAACTGGGCAAGGAGGTCGACCGGGTGCGTCATCGCTCCGTCGTCAGGCAGGATTAGGACAGTCGATGAACAGGTGCTCGATGGCGAAGCGCTTGCCCAGGTAGTCGCCCAGCGCCTGCACCCCATAGCGCTCGGTGGCGTGGTGTCCGGCGGCGATGAAGCTGATGCCGTTCTCCCGCGCGCTGTGCACGGTCTGCTCGGAAACCTCGCCGGTCAGGTAGGCATCGACGCCGGCGGCGATCGCCTGGTCGATATAACCCTGGGCGCCGCCGGTGCACCAGGCGATGCGTCGGATCGGCTGGCCGGCGTCGACCAGCAGCGGCTCGCGCCCCAGCGCATCGCGCACATGCCGAGCGAAATCGGCAGGCTGCATCGGCTCGGCAAGCGAACCGAGGAGGACGATGGAACGCGGGTTGCCCGGCTCCAACGGCCCTTCCACTTCGAAGCCGAGCTGCCGGGCGAGCTGCACGTTGTTGCCCACCTCCGGATGCAGATCCAGCGGGAGGTGGTAAGCGAGCAGACTGATATCGTTGTTCAGCAAGGTCTTCAGGCGCCGTTGCTTCATGCCGACCACGCAGGGATTCTCACCCTTCCAGAAGTAGCCGTGATGCACCAGCACCACGTCGGCGTCGGCCTCCACGGCGGCATCCAGCAGCGCCTGGCTGGCAGTGACCCCGCTGACGATCCGCCGCACCTGCGGCCGGCCCTCGACCTGCAGGCCGTTCGGGCAGTAGTCCTGGATGCGCGCGGCATCCAGATAACGGTCGGCCTCTTCGACCAGGGTGCTCAGGGCGATAGCCATGCAAATTCCTCTTCATTCAGGCAGGGCGCGCCGCTCCTCTAATGGACGGCTTCCCCCTATAATGGGCGCCACCTTATCGGCCGCTTTTCGGCCTCGCAACCCCAAGGATTGTCCCGATGCCCAAGGCCCTGCGTTTCCTCGGCTGGCCCGTGCTGGTCGGCGTGCTGCTGGCCCTGCTGATCATCCAGCGCAACCCCGAGCTGGTCGGCCTGCCACGCCAGGAGGTGCACGTCGAGCAGGCGCCTCTGCTCAGCCGTCTGCAGGAAGGCCCGGTGTCCTATGCCAATGCGGTGAGCCGGGCGGCTCCGGCAGTGGCCAACCTGTACACCACCAAGATGGTCAGCAAGCCCTCCCACCCATTGTTCGACGACCCGATGTTCCGCCGCTTCTTCGGCGACAACCTGCCACAACAGAAGCGCATGGAATCGAGCCTCGGCTCGGCAGTGATCATGAGCGCGGAAGGCTACCTGCTGACCAACAACCACGTGACCGCTGGCGCCGACCAGATCATCGTGGCCTTGCGCGACGGCCGCGAAACCATCGCCCAGTTGGTCGGCAGCGACCCGGAAACCGACCTGGCCGTGCTGAAGATCGACCTTAAGAACCTGCCGGCGATGACCCTCGGCCGCTCCGACGGCATTCGCACCGGCGACGTCTGCCTCGCCATCGGCAACCCGTTCGGCGTCGGCCAGACCGTGACCATGGGCATCATCAGCGCCACCGGACGCAACCAGCTCGGCCTGAACACCTACGAAGACTTCATCCAGACCGACGCGGCGATCAACCCCGGTAACTCCGGCGGCGCGCTGGTGGACGCTGCCGGCAACCTGATCGGCATCAACACGGCGATCTTCTCCAAGTCCGGCGGCTCCCAGGGTATCGGCTTCGCCATCCCGACCAAGCTGGCCCTGGAGGTCATGCAGTCGATCATCGAGCACGGCCAGGTGATCCGCGGCTGGCTCGGCGTCGAGGTCAAGGCGCTGACCCCGGAACTGGCGGAGTCGCTGGGCCTCGGCGAAACCGCCGGGATCGTCGTCGCCGGCGTCTATCGCGACGGTCCGGCGGCGCGCGGCGGCCTGCTGCCGGGCGACGTGATCCTGACCATCGACAAGCAGGAAGCCAGCGACGGCCGCCGCTCGATGAACCAGGTGGCGCGCACCCGTCCGGGACAGAAGATCAGCATCGTGGTGCTGCGCAACGGACAGAAGGTCAACCTGACCGCCGAGGTCGGCCTGCGTCCGCCGCCGGCACCGGCTCCACAGCAGAAACAGGACGGCGGCGAGTGATCCCCGCCATTGAAAACGGCGCCCTCGGGCGCCGTTTTCGTATCACTTGAGGAAGTGCAGGGCGTCCAGTAGCGCCTGGTTCTGCTCCGGACTGCCGATGGTGATACGCAGGAACTGGTCGATCCGCGCCTGCTTGAAATGGCGGACGATCACTCCCTGCTCGCGCAGGGTCGAGGCAATCTGCCCGGCATCGTGCCGCGGATGACGGGCGAAGACGAAGTTGGCGGCCGACGGTAGCACCTCGAAGCCCAGCGCCTGCAAAGAGGCGCTCAACGCCTCGCGGCTATCGATCACTGCCTGGCAGGTCCGACGGAAATAGGCGTCGTCCTCGAAAGCCGCCGCCGCGCCGGCGATCGCCAGGCGATCCAGCGGATAGGAATTGAAGCTGTTCTTGATCCGCTCCAGCGCCTCGACCAGATCGGCATGGCCGACCGCCAGGCCGACCCGCAGGCCGGCCAGGGAGCGCGACTTGGACAGCGTCTGGGTGACCAGCAGGTTCGGGTAGCGATCGACCAGGGCGATGGCGCTCTCGCCACCGAAGTCGACATAGGCCTCGTCGACCACCACCACCGAATCCGGCGACGCCTTCAGCATCGCTTCGATGGCGTCCAGCGGCAGCAGGCAGCCGGTCGGCGCGTTCGGATTGGGGAAGATGATCCCGCCGTTGGGCCGCGCGTAGTCTTCGACGCGGATGCGGAACCTTTCATCCAGCGCGATCTTCTCGTGCGCGATCCCGTACAGGCCGCAATAGACCGGGTAGAAGCTGTAGGTCACGTCCGGGAACAGCAGCGGCAGGTCGTGTTGGAACAGGCCATGGAAAATGTGCGCGAGCACCTCGTCGGAGCCGTTGCCGACGAACACCTGGTTGGCCTGTACGCCGTAGTGCGCGGCGACCGCCTGCTTCAACCGCTCGCCGTTGGGATCGGGATACAGGCGCAGGTCGTCGTTGAGTTCCGCCTGCATCGCGGCGAGCGCCTGTGGCGACGGACCGTAGGGATTCTCGTTGGTGTTCAGCTTGACCAGCCGCGACAGCTTCGGCTGCTCGCCCGGCACATAAGGCACCAGGTCCTTGACGAAGGGACTCCAGAATTTGCTCATGCTCAGGCCTCCTTCTCGTCGAGGATGCGGTATTCGGCGCTGCGCGCGTGGGCGGTCAACGACTCGCCGCGAGCCAGCACCGAAGCGGTGCGACCGAGGACCGAAGCGCCCTCGGCCGAGCAGTTGATGATCGACGAACGCTTCTGGAAGTCATATACCCCCAGCGGCGAAGAGAAACGCGCGGTACCGGAGGTCGGCAGCACGTGGTTCGGGCCGGCGCAGTAGTCACCCAGGGCCTCGGCAGTGTAGCGGCCCATGAAGATCGCACCGGCATGGCGGATCTCCGACAGCCAGCTTTCCGGATCGGCCACCGACAGTTCCAGGTGTTCCGGGGCGATGCGGTTGGCGACCGCACAGGCCTGGGCCTGGTCGGCGACCTGGATCAGCGCGCCGCGCCCCTCCAGGGAGGTGCGGATGATCTCGGCGCGCTCCATGGTCGGCAGCAGGCGAGCGATGCTGTCCGCGACGCGGTCCAGGAACGCCGCGTCCGGACTGACCAGGATCGACTGGGCGTCTTCGTCGTGTTCGGCCTGGGAGAACAGGTCCATGGCGATCCAGTCGGGATCGGTCTGGCCATCGCAGACCACGAGGATTTCCGAGGGACCGGCGATCATGTCGATGCCGACCTGGCCGAACACGTGACGCTTGGCGGTGGCCACGTAGATGTTGCCGGGGCCGACGATCTTGTCCACCCGCGGCACGCTTTCGGTGCCGTAGGCCAACGCGGCCACGGCCTGTGCCCCGCCGATGGTGAAGACACGGTCGACACCGGCGATGCAGGCGGCGGCGAGGACGATCTCGTTGATCTCGCCGCGCGGGGTCGGTACGACCATGACCACTTCGGACACCCCGGCGACCTTGGCCGGGATCGCGTTCATCAGCACCGAGGACGGGTAGGACGCCTTGCCGCCCGGCACATAGAGCCCGGCGCGGTCCAGCGGGGTGACCTGCTGGCCGAGCACCGTGCCGTCGGCCTCGGTGTAGCGCCAGGAACCCTGCTTCTGCTTCTCGTGGTAGCTGCGCACGCGCTCGGCGGCGACTTCCAGGGCTTCGCGCTGGGCTACGGTGATGCGGGTGAGAGCCAGCTCCAGGCGCTCGCGCGGCAGGATCAGGTCAGCCATCGAGGCGGCCTGGAGACCGTCGAAGCGCTGGGTGAACTCGACCACGGCGGCGTCGCCACGGCTGCGTACGGCGGCGATGATGTCGAGGACGCGCTGGTTGACCGAATCGTCGGAGACACTTTCCCAGCTCAGCAGATGATCCAGATGACGCCCGAAGTCCGGATCAGCGGCATTGAGTCGACGGATAGCGAAGGGAGCGGTCATAGCGAGCCTCTTTTATGGATGGCGTTGTCTCGGGCGCCGCTAGACTACCAAGCCCACCGTGCGGGCACCCGAGAAAATTTGGCTATGACACGGATAGGCAGGTGCGGCGCGGAGCCGCACGGGTATCAGTGACGGTGTCGCGCCTCGACGGCGTCGCGCAGGGTATCGATCAGCGACTGGATGCGACCGTGCTGCATCTTCATCGAGGCCTTGTTGACCACCAGGCGCGAGCTGATCGTGGCGATCAGTTCCTGGGGCTCCAGGCCGTTGGCGCGCAGGGTGTTGCCGGTATCCACGACGTCGATGATCTTGTCGGCGAGACCGACCAGCGGCGCCAGCTCCATCGAGCCGTACAGCTTGATCACGTCGACCTGGCGGCCCTGCTCAGCGTAGTAGCGCTTGGCGACATTGACGAACTTGGTGGCCACCCGCAGGCGTCCCTTGGGTTCAGGCGCGCCAATGGCGCCGGCGGTCATCAGCTTGCAGTTGGCGATACGCAGGTCCAGCGGTTCGTAGAGTCCCTGGCCGCCGTACTCCATCAGCACGTCCTTGCCGGCCACGCCGAGATCGGCGGCGCCATGCTCGACATAGGTCGGCACGTCGGTGGCGCGCACGATGAGCAGGCGCACATCGGGCAGGGACGTCGGGATGATCAGCTTGCGGCTCTTGTCCGGGTTCTCCGACGGCACGATGCCCGCCGCTGCGAGCAGCGGCAGGGTATCGTCGAGAATCCGGCCCTTGGACAAGGCGATGGTCAGCATTTGCGCGACAGCCTCCGCTAGCCCGGTACGCGGCGGATCTTGGCGCCGAGCAGCTGGAGTTTCTCTTCGATGCACTCGTAGCCACGGTCGATGTGGTAGATGCGATCGATCAGGGTGTCGCCCTCGGCCACCAGGCCGGCGATCACCAGGCTCGCGGATGCGCGCAGGTCGGTCGCCATGACCGGAGCGCCCTTGAGCTTGGGTACGCCGGTGACGATGGCGGTGTTGCCTTCGACGAGGATCTGCGCACCCATGCGGTTCATTTCGTAAACATGCATGAAGCGGTTCTCGAAGACCGTCTCGATGACCGCGCCGGTGCCTTCGGCTACCGCGTTCATGGAGATGAACTGGGCCTGCATGTCGGTGGGGAACGCCGGGTACGGCGCGGTACGCACGTTGACCGCCTTCGGCCGGTTGCCCTTCATGTCCAGCTCGATCCAGTTGCTGCCGGTGCTGATGTGGGCACCGGCCTCTTCCAGCTTCTGCAGGACCGCCTCGAGGATGGTCGGGTCGGTATCCTTCAGCTTCACCCGGCCGCCGGTCGCGGCCGCGGCCACCAGGTAGGTGCCGGTCTCGATACGGTCGGGCAGTACGTCGTAGCGAGCACCGCCGAGGCGCTTCACGCCTTCGATGACGATGGTATCGGAGCCAGCGCCCTGGACGTTGGCGCCCATGGCGTTCAGGCAGTTGGCCAGGTCGACCACCTCCGGCTCGCGAGCGGCGTTCTGCAGCACGGTGCGGCCGTTGGCCAGCGCGGCGGCCATCATCAGGTTCTCGGTGCCGGTCACGCTGACGGTATCGAAGAAGAAGTGACCGCCACGCAGGCCGCCGGCCGGCGCCTTGGCCTTGATGTAGCCGCCTTCGACCTCGATCTGCGCGCCCATGGCCTCGAGACCGCGGATATGCAGGTCGACCGGACGCGAACCGATCGCGCAACCGCCCGGCAGGGCCACTTCGGCCTCGCCGAAGCGCGCCAGCATCGGACCCAGCACCAGGATCGAGGCACGCATGGTCTTCACCAGCTCGTACGGCGCGACCAAGGTCTTGATGCTGCTGGCGTCGACTTCGACGTTGAGCTTCTCGTCGATGATCGGCTGCACGCCCATGCGGCCGAACAGTTCGATCATGGTGGTAATGTCGTGCAGGTGCGGCAGGTTGCAGACGGTGACCGGAGTATCGGCCAGCAGGGTCGCGGCCAGGATCGGCAGCGCCGAGTTCTTCGCGCCGGAAATGCGGATTTCGCCATCGAGGCGGTTACCGCCGGTAATAATCAGTTTATCCATTGCAATGATCCCCCGTGGGCTCAGGAACGCTCGGCCCAGGCGGCGCGGCTGAAGAATTTCATGGTGACGGCATGGATGCTGCCATCGGCGATCCAGGCGTTCAAATGGGCGTAGACCTGCTGCTGACGCTTGACCGGGCTCTGGCCGGCCAGTTCGTCGCTGATCAGATTCAGTTGGAAATTGCACCCTTCGCCCTCGACTTCCACCTGGGTGCCGGGGAGTTTTTCCTGGAGAAGGCTCTTAACGTCTTCGGCCTGCATGCTCAACCTCAATCGGGCGCCCTACGCGCACGGTCGGCCATCATACAAAAAAGCCCTCCGCCTGCGAACCCCAGGAAGGGACGCGCAGACGGAGGGCCGCTCGTTCCGCCGTCCGGTCATTCCTGCAGAGGCAGGATCTCCAGAAGGCTGCTGACCTTGGCAATCTCCCGCATGTCGTCCGGCAAGGCCCTGACGCTCAGAACCTTGCCGGCCTTGCGTGCGTCGCGCATGAAGGCCAGCAACAGGGAAATGCCCACGCTGCTGGAGCGCTCCACCGCCGAGCAGTCGACGACCAGTTCCGCCGCCTGGCTGGCGCGGATCAGCCGACCGCCCTGCTCGCGCAACGCCGGCCCGCTGCTGTAGTCGAGCACGCCGGCGAGCTGCAGTTCGCCGGCCGCGCCTTCGCGCAGGCTGGCCTGGCTCATTTCGCCCCGGCCTCTTCCGCTTTCGCGGTTTCCTTGGCCTTGGCGACCACCTCGCCCCAGCCGGCGATGGTCTTCTCGAGGTCGTTGCGGTTCTTCTGCATGGTGTCGGCGAACTGGTCGCGGAACAGCTTGCCGATGTTGATGCCGTTGATGATCACGTTGCGGACCTTCCAGCCACCGGCCAGGTTGGTCATGGTGTAGGAGACCGGGTAGACCGTGCCCTTGCTGTCACGGATTTCCATGTTGACGCTGGCACGATCGTCGCTCGGCTTGGCCGAGCTAGGCAGCACGCGGATGTCCTGGTTGTCGTATTCGAGCAGCGCGTTGCCGTAGAACTGCATCAGGCTGTTCTTGAACACTTCCTCGAAGCGCTTGATCTGCTCGGGTGAGGCCTGGCGCGAGTACTTGACGGTCATCACGCTCTTGGCGATGCCTTCGGCATCGACCACCGGCCCGAGGATACGGTCGAGAGTGGCATAGAGCTTTTGCGGATCGGCCTTGTAGGCGGCCTTGTTGGCCTTGATGTCGGAAAGCAGTTCGTCGACCGTGCCCTGCACCACCTGTTGCGGGGTCGGCGCCGCCATGGAAAGCAGCGGGAAAGCCGCCAGGAACACCAGCAGGCCGCGACGCAGAAGAGTCAGCATGGAAGAAAACCTCACTTTTTGGCTTCGTCTTTGTTAACCGAGTTCAGCAGGAACTTGCCGATCAGGTCTTCCAGCACCAGCGCCGACTGGGTGTCGTGGATGGTGCTGCCGTCCTTCAGAACATCCTCGTCGCCGCCGACGCTGATGCCGATGTATTTCTCGCCCAGCAGGCCGGCGGTCAGGATCGACGCCGTGGAATCGACCGGCAGGTTGTTCACGTTCTGGTTGATCTCCATGGTCACGCGACCAGTGTAGCTGTCGCGATCCAGGTCGACCGCCGTCACCTTGCCGATCGTCACGCCGGCCAGGGTGACCTTGCCGCGCACGGTAACACCGGCGATGTTGTCGAAGTAGGCGTAGACCTTGTAGGTATCGCCGGCGTTGCCCACGCTCAGGCCGCTGACCCGCAGGGCCAGCAGCAACAGGGCCAGCAGGCCGGCCAGGAGGAACAGGCCGACACCGATTTCCAGGGTGCGGGTTTGCATTCAGAAATCTCCAAACATCAAAGCAGTCAGAATGAAGTCGAGCCCCAGCACCGCCAGGGAGGCATAGACCACGGTCCGAGTCGTCGCCCGGCTGATTCCTTCCGAGGTCGGCTCGCAGTCGTAGCCTTGGTAGACCGCGATCCAGGTCACCACGAAGGCGAATACGATACTTTTGATCACGCCGTTGAGCACATCCTCGGTGAACTGCACGCTGTTCTGCATGTTCGCCCAGAACGACCCCTCGTATACGCCCAGCCAGTCGACCGCGACCATCGCCCCGCCCCAGATGCCGACCACGCTGAAGATCGCGGCGAGCAGCGGCATGGAGATGAAACCGGCCCACAGGCGCGGCGCGACGATGTACTTGAGCGGGTCGACACCGATCATTTCCAGGCTGGAAAGCTGTTCGGTGGCCTTCATGTTGCCGATTTCCGCGGTAAGCGCAGAGCCGGCACGGCCGGCGAACAGCAGGCCGGTCACCACCGGCCCCAGTTCGCGCAGCAGGGTCAGGGCCACCATCTGCCCGACCGCCTGCTCGGAACCATAGGAAATCAGGATGTTGTAGCCCTGCAGGGCCAGCACCATGCCAATGAACAGGCCCGAGACGACGATGATCGCCAGCGACAGCACGCCTACCGAGTAGAGTTGCTTCACCAGCAGGTGCAACCCGGTGCCTGGCGTGCGCCGGCCGAGCAGGGCGTGGCCGAGGAACAGGGTCGAGCGGCCGAGCGCGGCGACCACGTCCAGGCCGGCGCGGCCGAACAGGCGGATACGCTCGAGGGGAGAGACTCTACGCATCAGCGCTCTCCCAGCAGGTCGGCCCGGTAGTCGCGGGCCGGATAATGGAACGGAACGGGACCATCCGGGATTCCCTTGACGAACTGGCGGATACGAGGATCGTCGGTTTCCTTGAGGACGTCCGGCGTCCCGTGGCCAAGTACCCGGCCGTCGCCGACGATATAGATGTAGTCGGCGATGCTGGCGGTCTCGGCCAGGTCATGGGAAACCACGATGCTGGTGATGCCGAGGGCATCGTTGAGCAGGCGGATCAGGCGCACCAGGACGCCCATGGCGATCGGATCCTGCCCCACGAACGGCTCGTCGTAGAGCAGGATCTGCGGGTCCAGGGCGATCGCCCGGGCCAGGGCGACGCGGCGCTTCATGCCGCCGGAAAGCTCGTCCGGCATCAGTTCCACGGCGCCGCGCAGGCCGACGGCCTGAAGCTTCATCAGGACGATGTCGCGGATCATCTCTTCCGGCAGTTGGGTATGCACGCGCAGCGGAAACGCGACGTTCTCGAATACGTCGAGATCGGTGAACAGCGCCCCGCTCTGGAACAGCACGCCGAACTGCTTGCGCATGTCGAACAGGTCGCCGCGCGAAAGCTGCGGCAGGTTCTGCCCGTTGACCCAGACCTCCCCCTTCGAAGGACGCAACTGGGAGGCGATCAGCCGCAGCAACGTGGTCTTGCCGCAACCGGACGGGCCCATGATGCCGGTCACCTTTCCGCGCGGGATACGCACATCGATGTTGTCGAAAATCGCCCGCGATCCGCGCTTGAAGGTCAGGCCCTTCAACTCGACCGCGTAGGCACTATCGGTGCTCATCAGGACTCCTTGCGATGCGACCCGTCCATGCTGGACGCCTTGCCCGTTGCAAAGGCACGCATCCGGGAGGGGTCGAATGGGCGCGGACTATAGCACTGCGGCGGGTTCTGGCCCAAGGCCTGGCACCGTGCCGTTCAGCTTGGATTCAGCTTGTTCGGAGCGTTCTCTCAGCCCTTTAGGACATATCGCACACTTCAGGTTCACTACGGACAGAAAAAAATCGCGTCGACGTCGAATATATCGACATTTATGCAGTCATAGCGCGGAGTGCAGATAACGGCGGCGTAACAGAGCATTGCAGTCCATACAACATTGCGCCGCGGGGGATGCGGACCGACTTCACAGCATGGCTGGTGTAAGCGGGACACGCTTTCCCGTTATAATCCCGCCTTTAATCCAGGCGCCACATTCGTTGAACATGAGCCAGAACCTCGATTTCATCCATTCCGCCCAGCGCACCATCGGCCTCGAGCGCGACGCGGTAGACAGCCTGCTGGCGCGGATTGGCGACGATTTCGTCAAGGCCTGCGAGCTGCTGCTGGCCGGCAAGGGCCGGGTCGTCGTCGTCGGCATGGGCAAGTCCGGTCACATCGGCAAGAAGATCGCCGCTACCCTGGCCAGCACCGGCACCCCCTCCTTCTTCGTGCATCCGGCCGAGGCCAGCCACGGCGACATGGGCATGATCACCAAGGACGACGTGGTCCTCGCCCTGTCCAACTCCGGCTCGACTGCCGAAATCGTCACCCTGTTGCCTCTGATCAAGCGCCTGGGCATCACCCTGATCAGCATGACCGGTAACCCCGAGTCGCCCCTGGCCAAGGCTGCGGAAGTGAACCTGGACGCCAGTGTCGGCCAGGAAGCCTGTCCACTGAACCTGGCCCCGACCTCCTCCACCACCGTAACCCTGGTCCTCGGCGACGCCCTGGCGATCGCCCTGCTCGAAGCTCGCGGCTTTACCGCGGAAGACTTCGCCTTCTCGCACCCGGGCGGTGCGCTGGGCCGCCGACTGCTGCTGAAGGTGGAAGACGTCATGCACGTCGGCGAAGGGCTGCCGCAGGTGCTGCTCGGCACCTCGCTGACCGGCGCGCTGATGGAAATGACCCGCAAGGGCCTGGGCATGACCGTAGTGCTCGACGAACATGGCAAGCTTGCCGGCATTTTCACCGATGGCGACCTGCGTCGCGCCCTGGATCGGGGCATCGACGTCCGCCAGGTCACCATCGACCAGGTGATGACCGTCCACGGCAAGACCGTCCGCGCCGAGATTCTCGCCGCGGAAGCCCTGAAGATCATGGAAGACAACAAGATCGGCGCACTGGTGGTGGTCGACGCGGACGACCGTCCGGTCGGCGCCCTGAACATGCACGACCTGTTGCGCGCAGGAGTGATGTAATGAGCGATACCCATTCGGCCGCGGAACTCCCGGTCCGGGCCCGCCGGATACGCCTGGCGATCTTCGACGTCGACGGCGTGCTGACCGACGGCAAGCTGTATTTCCTCGTCGACGGCAGCGAGTTCAAGACCTTCAACACCCTGGACGGACATGGCATCAAGATGCTCATCGCCTCCGGCGTGCGCACCGCCATCATCACCGGCCGCGACACTCCGGTGGTCGAACGGCGCGCGCGCAACCTGGGCATCCAGCACCTCTATCAGGGCCGGGAAGACAAGCTCGCCGTCCTCGACGAACTTCTCGGCGAACTCGGACTAGGCTATGAGCAAGTCGCCTACCTTGGCGACGACCTGCCCGATCTGCCGGTGATCCGCCGCGTCGGCCTGGGCATGGCGGTAGCCAGTGCCGACCCGTTCGTGCGCCAGCATGCCCATGGCGTCACCGCGGCCCGCGGCGGCGAAGGCGCCGCCCGCGAGTTCTGCGAACTGATCATGCGCGCCCAGGGTACGCTCGAAGCCGCCCAGGGCGCCTATCTGTAGAGCCGACCATGCCGAAGACACTACGCCAGAAACTGCTGCTCGCCCTGATCGCCCTGTTGCTGATCGTCGCGGGCTACTACTGGAACGTCGGGCTCGAGCTGTTCAACGAACAGCCGACCCGCCCCGGCCAGGACAACACCATCGACTACTATGCCGAGAATGCCCATAGCCTCCAGTACCAGGAGGACGGCAGCCTCGACTACGAGATGACCGCGGTGAAGCTGGAGCACCAGAAAGCCACGGACATCACTTTCGTCACCACCCCCGACCTGCTGCTCTTCCGTGGCAACGTGCAACCCTGGCACATCCAGAGCGCCCGCGCCGAAGTCGGACCGAAAGGCAAGGAGGTCGAACTCATCGACGACGTGCGCGTCGCACGTACCGATGCCAAGGGCCAACCAAGCATCCTGACCACCACTCGGCTGACCGTATTCCCCGACAAGAATTATGCACAGACCGAGCAAGCCGTTAAAATCGACGCGGCCAATGGAGTGACGACGGCTGTTGGAATGAAAGCGTATCTGAAAGACAGCCGGATGCACCTGCTGTCCAACGTAAGAGGTCAGCATGAGGTTCGTTAATACCCTCCCCCTTATTTTCGGTCTGACTGCCGCCCTCGGCAGCTCCATGGCCTTGGCCCTGCCTTCGGACCGCGAACAACCGATCCGCGTCCAGGCCGACAGCGCCGAACTGGACGACAAGCAGGGCGTCGCGGTCTACCGCGGCGACGTCGTGGTGACCCAGGGCAGCACCAAGCTGACCGGCAACACCGTGACCCTGAAGCAGGACAAGAACGGCGACATCGAGGTCGTGACCTCGGTCGGCAAGCCTGCCTACTACGAGCAGAAACCCGCTCCGGACAAGGACGTGACCAAGGCCTATGGCCTGACCATCCAGTACTTCGTCACGCAGAACCGGGTCGTGCTGATCGACCAGGCCAAGGTGATCCAGGAAGGCAACACCTTCGAAGGCGAGAAGATCGTCTACGACACCCAGCGCCAGATCGTCAACGCGGGTCGTGCCACCGGCTCCCAGGTGACCAGCCCGCGCCCGCGCATCGACATGGTCATCCAGCCGAAGAAAAAGGCCCAGTAATGGCAACGCTCAAAGCCCAGCACCTGGCCAAAAGCTATAAAGGCCGGCAAGTCGTCCGCGACGTCAGCATGTCCATCGATAGCGGGCAGATCGTCGGCCTGCTCGGTCCGAACGGTGCCGGCAAGACCACCTGCTTCTACATGATCGTCGGCCTGGTCCAGGCCGACCAGGGCGTGGTCCGCATCGACGAGCAGAACGTCACCCACCTGCCGATGCACGGGCGCGCCCGGGCCGGCATCGGCTACCTGCCGCAGGAAGCCTCGATCTTCCGCAAGCTGTCGGTATCCGACAACATCATGGCGATCCTCGAGACCCGCAGCGACCTCGATCGCAACGGTCGCAAGGAAGCCCTGGAAGGCCTGCTGCAGGAATTCCACATCCACCACATCCGCGACAACCTCGGCATGAGCCTGTCCGGCGGCGAACGACGCCGGGTGGAAATCGCCCGCGCCCTGGCCAGCGCGCCGAAATTCATCCTCCTCGACGAGCCCTTCGCCGGCGTGGACCCGATCTCGGTCGGCGACATCAAGCAGATCATCCATCACCTCAAGGCGAAGGGTATCGGCATCCTCATCACCGACCACAACGTCCGCGAGACCCTGGACATCTGTGAAACGGCGTATATCGTCAATGATGGGCAGTTGATCGCGGAGGGGGATGCCGAGAGCATCCTCGCCAACGACCTGGTCAAGGAAGTCTACCTGGGGCACGAGTTCCGCCTCTGAAGAAATCTCCTAGCGCGCCCTCCGGCCTCGCCGGAGCGGTTCCGCTCGCCCGCGGTTTCGCAACCACGAGTGCCGCCTGGAGCGGATGATTTATTCAGAGCAACCCTAGGCAAAGTACGAAAATTCAGGCATATAATTTGCTTCCTGGCGGTGCCGCCACCTCGGCACCCGTAGTAGTGGATGGTGCCATCCGGTACCAGCGAATAAGGTACTAAGCCCTCAGCCATGAAACCATCGCTAGTCCTCAAGATGGGCCAGCAGCTGACGATGACGCCGCAGCTGCAACAGGCCATACGCCTCCTCCAGCTATCCACCCTGGACCTCCAGCAGGAAATCCAGGAAGCGCTGGAATCCAATCCCATGCTCGAACGCCAGGAAGACGGCGACGATTTCGACAACAGCGACCCCCTCGCCGATGGCGCCGAACAGGCGGCCAGCGCGCCCCAGGAGAGCCCCCTCCAGGAAAGCGCCACGCCCAGCGTCGAAAGCCTCGACGACGACCAGTGGAGCGAACGCATACCCAGCGAGTTGCCGGTGGATACCGCCTGGGAAGACATCTACCAGACCAGCGCCAGCAGCCTGCCCAGCAACGACGATGACGAATGGGACTTCACCGCGCGCACCAGCAGCGGCGAGAGCCTGCACAGCCACCTGCTCTGGCAGGTCAACCTGGCACCGATGTCGGACACCGATCGGATGATCGCGGTGACCATCATCGATAGCATCAACAACGATGGCTATCTCGAAGAGTCCCTCGAAGAAATCCTCGCCGCCATCGATCCGGAACTGGACGTCGAGCTCGACGAAGTGGAAGTCGTGCTGCGCCGCATCCAGCAACTGGAACCCGCCGGGATCGGCGCTCGCAACCTGCGCGAGTGCCTGCTGCTGCAACTGCGCCAGTTGCCGTCCACCACGCCCTGGCTGAACGAAGCGCTGCGCCTGGTATCCGACTACCTCGACCTGCTCGGCGGCCGCGACTACAGCCAATTGATGCGGCGCATGAAGCTCAAGGAAGACGAACTGCGCCAGGTCATCGAGCTGATCCAGTGCCTGCATCCCCGGCCCGGTTCGCAGATCGAATCGAGCGAAGCCGAATACATCGTCCCCGACGTCATCGTGCGCAAGGACAACGAGCGCTGGCTGGTCGAGCTGAACCAGGAGGCGATGCCGCGCCTGCGCGTCAACGCCACCTACGCCGGCATGGTCCGCCGCGCCGACAGCAGCGCCGACAATACCTTCATGCGCAACCAGTTGCAGGAAGCCCGCTGGTTCATCAAGAGCCTGCAGAGCCGCAACGAAACGCTGATGAAGGTCGCCACCCAGATCGTCGAGCACCAGCGCGGTTTCCTCGACTACGGCGAAGAAGCCATGAAGCCGCTGGTCCTGCATGACATCGCCGAAGCGGTGGGCATGCACGAATCGACCATTTCGCGGGTCACCACGCAGAAATACATGCATACGCCGCGCGGCATTTTCGAGCTGAAATATTTCTTTTCAAGTCACGTCAGTACCGCTGAAGGCGGGGAATGCTCGTCCACCGCGATCCGCGCGATCATCAAGAAACTGGTGGCCGCGGAAAATGCGAAAAAGCCATTGAGCGACAGCAAGATCGCTGGTTTACTGGAGGCACAGGGCATTCAAGTGGCTCGCCGCACCGTCGCCAAATACCGCGAATCCCTGGGCATAGCCCCTTCGAGCGAGCGCAAGCGACTGGTGTGACGTTGATCCACGCCAAGGTGTTCCGGAGGCAGGTTGCTAACCTGCCACTTACACACGGGCAACAAGGAGAACGCGGTATGCAAGTCAACATCAGTGGCCATCAACTGGATGTGACCGACGCCCTGCGCGACTATGTCGGCGAGAAACTGAGCCGTCTGGAGCGCCATTTCGACAAGATCACCAATGTTCAGGTGATCATGGAGGTCGAGAAACTGAAGCAGAAGATCGAAGCCACTCTGCGCATCGCCGGTGGCGAGATCGTAGCCAATGCGGAACATGAGGACATGTACGCGGCCATCGACCTGCTGATCGACAAACTCGACCGTCAACTGATCAAACACAAAGAGAAGTATCTCGAACGGCAGCAAGGCGTAGGCGCCCGCTGATCTCCCCTCCCCTATGATCCGACTTGAGCAAATCCTGACCCCCGGCCGTTCCCTCGTGAACGTGCCGGGCGGCAGCAAGAAACGCGTACTCGAACAAATCGCCAACCTGGTAGCCAGGGAGCTGCCGGAGTTCGACGCCCAGACCATCTTCGAAAACCTGGTGGCCCGGGAAAAACTCGGCTCCACCGGCTTCGGCAATGGCATCGCCATTCCGCACTGCCGCCTGTCTGGCTGCCAGAGCCCCATCAGCGCCGTGCTGCACCTGGATGCTCCCGTGGACTTCGACGCGCTGGACGGCGCGCCGGTCGACCTGCTCTTCGTCTTGCTGGTACCGGAGGCCGCGACCGAAGAACATCTCGAACTGCTCCGGCAGATCGCCGCCATGCTCGACCGTGCCGACGTACGCGACCGCCTGCGCAGCGCTCCCACTGCCGAAGCGCTTTATCAGATCGTGGTAGACGTACAGAACGGGCAATGACATGCGCCTGATCATCGTCAGCGGCCGCTCGG
Organism: Pseudomonas sp. HMSC067G02; assembly: GCF_001813485.1. NCBI lineage: Bacteria > Pseudomonadati > Pseudomonadota > Gammaproteobacteria > Pseudomonadales > Pseudomonadaceae > Pseudomonas > Pseudomonas sp. HMSC067G02. The sequence goes on along the minus strand of NZ_KV812698.1, from coordinate 36,604 downwards.
GCTCGGGCAAGAGCACCGCCCTGAACGTCCTCGAAGACAACGGCTTCTATTGCATCGACAACCTTCCCGCCAGCCTGCTTCCCGACCTGGCGCAGCGCGCCCTGTTGCACACGGAGCTACTGCAGCCACAGGTGGCGGTGTCGATCGACGCCCGCAACCTGCCCAGCCAGTTGCAGCGCTTCCCCGAACTGTTGCAGGAAGTGCGGGACAACCACATCAACTGCGATGTGCTGTATCTCGACGCCGACGACGAGACGCTGCTCAAACGATTCTCGGAAACCCGCCGGCGCCACCCGCTGACCACCGACACCCGTTCGCTGGCGGAGGCGATTGGCGACGAGAGCCAATTGCTCGGACCGATCGCCGACCTCGCCGACCTGAAGCTGGACACCACCAGCCTCAACCTCTATCAGTTGCGCGACACCATCAAACTGCGCCTGTTGAACAAGCCGGAACCCGGCACCGCGTTCCTCGTCGAATCCTTTGGCTTCAAGCGCGGCATGCCAGTCGACGCCGACCTGGTGTTCGATGTGCGCTGCCTGCCGAACCCCTACTGGAAGCCCGAGTTGCGCGATCATTCGGGGCTGGAGCCGGAAGTCCGCGAGTATCTGGCCGCCCAGCCGGACGTCGAGGAAATGTACCAGGACATCGTCGGCTACCTGAACAAATGGTTGCCGCGCTTCGCCGCCAGTAACCGCTCATATGTAACAGTTGCGATAGGCTGTACCGGCGGGCACCATCGTTCGGTCTACCTCGCCGAGCGGATTGGCGCTGCACTCAGGGATTCCCTGAAGAACGTGCAGATTCGCCACCGCGATCTCAGCAGCTAGCCCATAACAAGAAGGACAGACTCCCCAAGATGCCCGCCCTCGAGATCACCATCATCAACAAGCTCGGTCTGCACGCCCGCGCGGCCGCCAAGTTCGTCGGCGTCGCGGGGCGCTACCCTTGCCAGGTCCGGGTCGGCCGCAATCCTGAAAGCTGCGTCGACGGCAAGAGCATCATGGCCGTGATGATGCTGGCTGCCGGCAAGGGCACCAACCTGCACCTGCATACCGAAGGCGAACAGGAAGACGAGGCGTTGAACGCGCTGGTCGAACTGATCAACAACCGTTTCGACGAAGGCGAGTAGCCTCTTCCCAGAGACAACGAAAAAGCCGCCAACTGGCGGCTTTTCCTTTCCGGCGATTACGGCCGGCGTCAATTCAGCGCGGGTCGGATGAGTCCCCTAGCCCAGCGCGGTATCCAGCACCATCATCAGGCAGAAGCCGAACACCAGGCCCAGCGTAGCCTCGGCGGCATGTCCCTGGCGGTGGGACTCGGGAATGATCTCGTGGGTGACCACGAAGAGCATCGCTCCCGCCGCGGCGGCCAGCCCCCAGGGCAGGAGCAGCGCGGAGAGGCCGACCAGCCAGGCGCAGAGCACCGCGAACAGCGGCTCGACCAGGCCCGACGCGGCACCGACCAGCATCGCCTTGAAACGCGACATACCGACTCCGGCCAGCACCAGCGCCACCACCAGCCCTTCCGGCACATCCTGCAGAGCGATGCCCAGGGCGAGGCCGTTGGCCTCGTCCAGGCCGGCACCGGCCGACACGCCAACCGCCATGCCTTCGGGGATGTTGTGCAGGACGATGGCCGTGACGAACAGCAGGATGCGCGGGGGAATGCCACCGGACAGTGGCGCGCCCTCGCAACCGGGATGGACGTCCGGCATCAGCCGGCCGAGGATGAACAGCCCCATCACGCCGACCGCCAGGCCGAAACTGACCAGGAACCCCGCGCCGAACTTCGAGTAGCCGAGGTCGCCGGCCGCGGATAGCGCCGGCATGATCAGCGAGAAGGCCGTCGCCGAGAGCATCACGCCGGCACCGAAGCCCAGCAGCCCATCCGACAGGCGCGCCGGCATGCTCTTCACCACCAGCACCGGCATCGCCCCGAGAGCGGTACCGAAGGCGCAGAGCAGGCCGCCTTTCAACGCCAGCACGATGGGCGCCGGCAGGTTGAGCTCGGCCAGCAACAGGGCGTGGCGGCCGAGCAGGTAGCCGCCGCCGATGAAGATCAGCAGGCCCAGCAGGTTGCGCAGCGTCCGCCCGTTACCTTCGGCGATGCCATGGAGCAACGCCTTCATCGCTGCACCGCCAGGCTGCCGGCCAGCCATCTCGCATCACGGGTAGTATTAGGCCAGGGCTTGCGCATAGCGACGCGCGACCTCCCGCCAGTCGATCACGTTGTAGAAAGCGCCGATGTATTCCGGGCGGCGGTTCTGGTACTTCAGGTAATAGGCGTGCTCCCATACGTCCAGGCCGAGGATCGGCGTATTGCCGTTCATCAGCGGGCTGTCCTGGTTGCCGCTGCTCTCCACCAGCAAGCTGCCCTGGGGAGTCACGCTGAGCCAGGCCCAGCCGCTGCCGAAGCGGGTCAGCGCAGCCTTGGTGAACGCATCCTTGAACGCCTCGAAGCCCCCGAGCTGCTCATCGATGGCCCGCCCCAGGTCGCCATCGGGACGGCCACCGCCCTGGGGCGACATCACGGTCCAGAACAGCGAGTGGTTGGCATGCCCACCGCCATTGTTGACAACCGGGGTGCGCAGCTTCTCCGGCAGACCAGCCAGTTGCCGCAGCAGGCTTTCCACCGGCTGCTCGGCATAGGGCGTGCCTTCCAGCGCGGCGTTCAGGTTGTTCACATAGGTCTGGTGGTGCTTGCTGTGGTGGATCTCCATGGTCAGCGCATCGATGTGCGGTTCCAGGGCATCGTAGGCGTAGGGCAAGGGCGGCAAGGCGTGGGGCATGGAAACTCTCCGTCAGTGATAGCGAAGTGAGGGGGGCGGAGCGAGGAACTCGGGTCGGACCTCCGCGTTCGGCGGTCCCTTGAGCAGGCGCTCGGTGCGCGGATAGGCACCGTGTTCGCCGATGAACGACAGCAGTTCGACATAGGTGCGCCGGCTGTGATGCTGGGCCGCCTGGCGCAGGGCCAACGGCAGCTTCTGGTCGGCGCTGACCCGCAACAGCCGCTCGTGGCAGGCGCAGAGGTATTCGGCGGTTTCCTCCGGTTGCTCCAGTTGCAGGTGCAAGTCGGCCAGGTTGTGATGGGAAATGACGAACGCCATCACCGCCTCGTCGGCGTCGCCCCAGCGTTCCAGCAGCACCTGGGCCAGGGCCAGGGCATGGAGGTAGTGCTCACGCGCATCGATCAATGCGCCGGTGACGAAACAGCGGTTGCCCTGTTCGATCGTTCGTTGCCAATGACGCATGGCGGTACCTCCAGTGGTGGGGCGGCCTCAGAGGCCGCCAGCCGTGAGTTTTTCCGGATCCAGCAACACCTCCAGGCGCGCACGGTCCAGATCGGTGTTTTCCAGCGCCACATCGATGATCGGCCGTCCCTCGCGATAGGCCTGCTTGGCGATTTCCGCAGCCTTCTGGTAGCCGATGATCGGGTTCAGCGCAGTGACCAGGATCGGGTTGCGCGCCAACGCCTCGCTGAGCTTGCCCTGGTTGACCTTGAAGCTGGCGATGGCCTTGTCCGCCAGCAGCCGGCTGACGTTGGCCAGCAACTGGATGCTGTGCAACAGGTTGTCGGCCACCAGCGGCAGCATCACGTTCAGTTCGAAGTTGCCCGATTGGCCGGCGACGGCAATGGCGGCGTCATTGCCGATCACCTGGGCGGCGACCATCGCGGTGGCCTCCGGGATCACCGGGTTGACCTTGCCGGGCATGATCGAGGAGCCTGGTTGCAGCGCTTCCAGCTCGATCTCGCCGAGCCCGGCAAGCGGCCCGGAGTTCATCCAGCGCAGGTCGTTGGCCAGCTTCATCAGGGTCACGGCCAGGGTCTTCAACTGGCCGGACGCAGCGACCGCCGTGTCCTGCGAACCGATCAGGGCGAAGAAGTCGTCGCCGGGGCGGAACGCCAGCCCGGTCAGGTCGTTCAGCTCCTGGCTGAAACGTTCGGCGAACCGCGGATGGGCGTTGATCCCGGTGCCCACCGCGGTGCCGCCCTGTGCCAACTGCTGCAAGGCAGGAAGTACGCTCTCGATGTGCACGCCGGCCTGTCGCACCTGCTGTGCCCAGCCACCGAGCACCTGGCTCATGCGTACCGGCATCGCATCCATCAGGTGGGTGCGGCCGGTCTTCACATAGGCATGCACTTCTCCGGCCTTGCTCTGGATAGTCTGCTCCAGGTGGCGCAGCGCCGGCAGCAGGCGTTCGCTGATCTCGAGGGCGGCACTGATGTGGATGGTCGAGGGGATGATGTCGTTGCTGCTCTGCCCGCAGTTCACATGGTCGTTCGGATTGACCTTGCCGCCCAGGCGGCGACTGGCCAGGGTCGCCACCACTTCGTTGGCGTTCATGTTGGAACTGGTGCCGGAGCCGGTCTGGAACACATCCACCGGGAAATGCTGCATGAAATCCTCTTGCAGCAACTGCAGGCAGGTCTCGGCGATCACCTCGCCCATCGGTGCATCCAGTTGCTGCAGGGAGACGTTCGCCCGCGCCGCCGCGGCCTTGGCCAGCAGCAGGGCGCGGACGAAGGCCTGGGGCATGCGCTGGCCGCTGACCGGGAAGTTGTTCACCGCGCGCTGGGTCTGGGCGCCATAGAGGGCGGTCGCCGGGACCGCCAGTTCGCCCATGCTGTCGCGTTCGATGCGGGTGTCAGTCATCTTGGTTTCCTTGTTGCGGGTGATCGAAGCTCATCGACGGCACCAGGTCCTGCCTGGCCATTCGTACGGAGAGCTGGCGCAGCCGTCGCCGCTGGCTGCCGTTGGTGGTCAATCGCTGAAGTTCGCAGAGGGGCCGGTAGGCGTAGTCGAGGCAGAGGCTGCGCCAGTGCCAGGGCAATATCGGATCGCGACCGGTATCGAGCAGGAGGTTGTAGGCTTTCTCGAACAGCGGCCAGGCGGCCACACCTTCCCAACCGGCGAGATAGCGCGCCTCGCCGAGGTACTGGTCGAGCAGGCGCGGTTCGTCGGGATCGAGCGCGCAGCGGATCTGCGTGCCCAGCCAGTACCAGTGATCCAATGCTTGCGGGTCGTGCGCCTCGAAGGACATGGCAACCTCACCAGACGATAATGAGATTGATTATTGTTTTCTTCTTGGCAAAAGACAAGCATGGTCCCCATAGAGGCGGACAATCGAACAGGCGGAAACGAAAACGCCAGCGACGAGCGCTGGCGTTCTACAGAGGGAAACCCGGCCTCAGCGCCCGGCTACCATCATCGACTCGACCAGTACAGAACCGGTATGCAGGTTGCCGCGCCGTTCGATGTCCTTGCCGACCGCGACGATACGGCGGAACAGGTCGCGCAGGTTGGCGGCGATGGTGACTTCCTGGACCGGGAACTGGATCTCGCCGTTCTCGACCCAGTAGCCGGCGGCGCCGCGGGAATAATCGCCGGTCACCAGGTTGACGCCCTGCCCCATCAACTCGGTGACCAGCAGGCCACGCCCCATCCGGCGTATCAGAGCGGCCTGGTCCTCGTCGCCATGGCTGACGAACAGGTTATGCACTCCGCCGGCGTTGGCCGTGCTCGGCAAGCCGAGCTTGCGCCCGGAATAGGTGCCCAGGACATAGGACACCAGCTCGCCGTTCTCGACGAATGGCTTGGCATAGGTCGCCAGGCCGTCGCTATCGAAGCTGGCGCTGCCGAGCGCGCCGACCAGGTGCGGCCGCTCGTCGATGCTCAACCATTCGGGAAACAGGCGCTGGCCCAGCGCGCCTTCGAGGAAGGATGACTTGCGATACAGGCTGCCGCCTGAGATCGCCCCGAGGAAATGGCCGAACAGGCCAACAGCGATTTCCGGAGCGAACAGCACCGGCACTTCGGCGGTCTGCACCGGCCGCGCGCCCAGTCGGCTGGCGGCGCGCTCGGCGGCGCGCCGACCGATCGACTCGGCGCTGGCCAAGGCCTCGCCACGGCGGTTGACGTCATACCAATAGTCACGCTGCATCTGTCCTTCGCCCTCGGCGATCATCACGCAGCTGAGGCTGTGCCGGGTGCTGGCGTAACCACCGATGAAACCGTGGCTGTTACCGTATACCCGGCAGCCCTGGTGGGTATTCAGGGTGGTGCCGTCGGCCTTGGTCACCCGCTTGTCGGCGGCGAACGCCGCTGCCTCGCAAGCCAGGGCTCGTTCCACGGCCTGCTCGGGACTCAGGCTCCATGGATGATAGAGGTCCAGCTCGGGCAACTCGCGGGCCATCAACGCGGCATCGGCGAGACCGGCGCATTCGTCCTCGGAGGTATGGCGGGCGATCGCCAGCGCCGCCGCCACCGTCTCGCGGATGGCCGCCTCGCCGGTCGCCGAGGTGCTCGCCGAGCCCTTGCGCTGGCCTGCGTAGAGGGTGATGCCGAAACCTTGGTCACGGTTGAACTCGACGGTTTCCACCTCGCCCTGGCGCACGCTGGTGGACAGGCCCTGCTCCAGCGACACCGCCACTTCGCAGGCACTGGCGCCCTGGCGGCGGGCCTCGGCGATGATCTGCTCGACCTGCTCGCGAAGGTCCGGAAGCACGGAGGGACCGACTGCCGCGGCATGTAGACTCATCTGTTGACTCTCCTGTTGACGTGGCCGCCCACGCGGCCGGGCCGGACAAGCGGCCCCTGACTCGTTATCATGACGGCGTTTTCCACTGGACCACCACCATGGCTGAATTTCACGACGACGACTCGCAATTCGAAGAGAAGAGCAAGTCGCAGATCAAACGCGAGCTGCATGCCCTGCAGGACCTCGGCGAGCGCCTGACCACCCTGCAACCGCAGTTGCTGGAGCGCCTGCCGCTCACCGACCCGCTACGCAAGGCGCTGCTCGAGGCGCCGAAGCACAAGGCGCACATCGCCCGCAAACGGCATATCCAGTACATCGGCAAACTGATGCGCGACCAGGACGTGGACGCCATCGTCGCCCTCATCGACCAGGTGGACTCCTCCACCCGCCAGTACAACGAACGTTTCCATGCCCTCGAACGTTGGCGCGACCAGTTGATCGCCGGCGGCGACGCAGCGCTCGACGCCTTCGTCGGGGAGTTCCCCGAGTGCGATCGCCAGCACCTGCGCGGCCTGGTCCGCCACGCCCAGCACGAGGCCGCGCACAACAAACCGCCGGCCGCCGCACGCAAAGTGTTCAAGTACATCCGCGAACTGGACGAAACCAAGCGCGGCCTGCGCTAGGTTTCGTCGCGCCGGCGCCCGGGCCATGCCTCAGGCGCCGGTGCCGCCGACGGTGATCGCATCGATCTTCAGGGTCGGCTGGCCGACGCCGACCGGCACCGACTGACCGTCCTTCCCGCAGGTTCCCACGCCACTGTCCAGGGCCAGGTCGTTGCCGACCATGGATACCCGGCTCATCGCTTCCGGACCGTTGCCGATCAGGGTGGCGCCTTTCACCGGGGTGGTGATCCTGCCGTTCTCGATCAGGTAGGCCTCGCTGGTGGAGAACACGAACTTGCCGCTGGTGATATCGACCTGGCCACCGCCGAGGTTGGCACAGTAGATACCCTTCTCCACCGAGGCGATGATTTCCTGCGGATCGCTCTCGCCGGCCAGCATGTAGGTGTTGGTCATGCGTGGCATCGGCAGGTGCGCGTAGGACTCGCGGCGGCCGTTACCGGTGCGCGCCACGCCCATCAGGCGGGCGTTGAGCTTGTCCTGCATGTAGCCCTTGAGCACGCCGTTCTCGATCAGCACGTTGCAGTTGCTCGGCGTGCCTTCGTCATCCACGCTCAGCGAGCCGCGACGCCCGGCCAGGGTGCCGTCGTCGACGATGGTGCACAGGCTCGAGGCGACCTTTTCGCCGATCCGGCCGCTGTAGGCGGAGCTGCCCTTGCGGTTGAAGTCGCCCTCCAGGCCGTGGCCGACCGCTTCGTGGAGCAGGACCCCGGACCAACCCGCGCCCATCACCACCGGCAGGGTGCCGGCCGGCGCGGGAATCGCCTCGAGGTTGACCAGTGCCTGGCGCAGGGCCTCGCGGGCGTAGCCCATGGCGCGATCCTCCTGGAGGAAATAGCGATAGTCGGTGCGACCGCCGCCGCCGTGGCCGCCGCGTTCGCGTCGGCCATTCTGTTCGACGATCACGCTGACGTTGAAACGCACCAGCGGACGAATGTCGGCGGCCAGCGAACCGTCGCTGGCCGCTACCAGGATCTGCTCCCAGACGCCGGCCATGCTCACCGTGACCTGCTGGATGCGGGGATCGAGCGCACGGGTAGCGGCGTCGATCTGCTTCAGCAACTCGACCTTCTCGGCGCGGCTGAGCACGTCCAGCGGGTTCTCGCCGGCGTACAGGCGAGCCGGCGCCACGGCCTTGAACGCCTGCACGCTGCCGTTCTGTCCCGCACGGGAAATCGAACGGGCCGCCACCGCAGCCTGTTTCAACGCCTCGGCGGTGATCGCATTGCTATAGGCGAAGCCGGTCTTCTCGCCCGACTGCGCGCGTACCCCGACACCCTGGTCGAGATTGAAGCTGCCTTCCTTGACGATGCCGTCCTCGAGCATCCACGACTCGGAGACCTGGCTCTGGAAATACAGGTCGGCGGCATCGATGCCCGGGCCGTTCAGTTCATGAAGAATGCCGGGCAGGCTGTCCAGTTCCAGACCACCGGGGGCCAGCAATTGCTGGCTGACGGATGACAACAACTCGCTCATATTCACTCCGTACGCGCCGGCCGCGGTTCGGCAGGCGGGAAAAATCGTCTGTGCGCCACCACCGGCATGCGCCGGCGGATATCCGCCTGTTCTGCGGCGTCGCGCGCCGCCAGCAGCACCGCTTCGCCCTGCGGCCGCTCGGCCAGGACCCGGCCCCAGGGATCGACGATGGCCGAATGGCCGAACGTCTCCCGGCCCCGTGGGTGGACGCCACCCTGTCCGGCCGCCAGCAGGTAGCACTGGGTCTCGATGGCGCGGGCGCGGACCAGCACCTGCCAGTGCGCCGCTCCGGTCACCGCGGTGAACGCCGACGGCGCTGTGATCAGCTCTGCGCCGGCCTCGCGCAGCGCGGTATAGAGTTCCGGAAAACGCAGGTCGTAGCAGACCGTCAGGCCAAGGCGACCGACCGGCGTATCCGCCACCACGATCTTCTGACCGAAAGCATAGTCGTCGGATTCACGATAGCGGCCCCGCGCATCGGCTACGTCCACATCGAACAGGTGCAGCTTGTCGTAGCGGGCGACCCGCTCTCCGTGCTCGTCGATCAGCAGCGAACAGGCATTCGCCTTCGCCTCGGGTTGCCCCTCCGGCGGCAGCGGCAGCGTTCCGGCGACTATCCACAACCTGAGGTCGCGAGCGGCGGAATTCAACCACGGCAGGATAGGCCCGTTCCCCCGCGCCTCGGCGCGCCCCAGCTCGGCCAGGTCGCGCCGGCCCATGGCGGCGAAGTTTTCCGGCAGCACGGCGAGCCGCGCCCCGCCCTCGGCGGCCTGTTCCAGCAGGCGACGGGCGGCGGCCAGGTTGGCCGTCACGTCGTCCTGGCTGACCATCTGGATCACGGCAATGGACATGGTTTCCTCCTCGCGGACGAAAGCGCCGCGTCGCGGCCCGGGCGCCGCTCAGCGGGGCTTCTCGAATGGCTTGTCGAAGCTGATCTTCGGATCCTGCCAGGGGCCCTTGACGCTGTATTGCACGCTGGCGAAGCGCGAGACCCGGTCGCCGAGCAGCTTGTCGACGACGAAGACCGCGCCGCCGACCGCCGGACCGCCGACTATCAGTGCCGCCAGGGTCAGGTTGTTGGTCAATGGCAAGGTCACCAGCAGCTTGGCGTCGATCCGATCGTGAGCCAGGTCCAGGGTACCGTTCAACTCCAGGTTGCTCGACGGCCCTTCCAGCTTCAGCGGCTCGCGGGTGATGTAGACGCCGTCGGTGGCGGAGAGACCCCCCTTCACCCGGTCATAGCTCAGTCCCTTGCCGAGGATGTCCGAGAAGTCCAGGCGCAGCCGGCGGTTGATCGCGTTGAAATTGAGCAGGCCGAACACTCGCAGCGCCTGGGCGCTGCCTTCGACCTCGACGAACTGCCCCTTGCGCAGCGATGCATCCATGCTGCCGCTGAAGCGCTTCAGGGCCATGTAGGCCGGCGATCCCGGCCACTGGCCGTTGATATCCATGCGGAAACGTTCGCTGGTGGCGCTCGGCGCGAAATTCCAGGCCTTGAGCACATCCGCCAGGTTCTTGCCCTCGATCCGTCCCTGGTAGGTGCTGCGGGTATTGCCCGGACTGCCGTCCCAGCGCAGGCTGCCATTGACGTGCAGGCCACGCAGGTCGAGGTCCAGGTCGTTGAACGCCACGCCGTTGCTGCCCGGCCGTACCTTCAGGCTCCAGGCGCCCAGCGGCTGGCCGCCAAGGGCGACCTGGCCGATCTTCACGTCTACCGCCGGCAGGCTGCGCGGATCGACGGCGGCCAGCGGGTCCGAGTCCTCCACCTTGTTCTCGTCGGGAAGGGTCGACTTCGGCAGGTTCAGGCGGTCCAGATCGACCACGATCGGCGCGCCCCTGGCATCCGGCAGGACCAGACGCCCCGATGCGAGGTCGCTGACCAGCACCAGTTGCCAGGCCCGCTCCTGGCGGGCCAGGTCGACGGTCAGGTTCTTCAGCTCCTGGCCGAAGCCCTTGAAGCTGTCGATGCGCAGGTCGGCGCCGCGCAGCAGGCCCGCAGCGCTACTGGCAGCCTGGTCGCCATTGCCGTAGCGCTTCAGGGTGGCCTGCCAGGCGTCCCAGTCCAGTTCCGCCAGACGCCCGCGCACCCGCAGCCCCTGTGCCGAGGGCAGCAGCGCCGGGTCACCACCCAGGCGCAGGGCGCCGCGTCCGTTCAGCGGCTTGTCCGCCGGGGCCGCATAGGCCAGGCTGGCGAGGCCGTCGTAACGCGCCCAGTAACGCCGTTCGGCGCCATCCAGGGTCATCCGCCACTGGGTCGGCCGCGCCTGGGCGGCCGTCTTGCCGAACGGCGCCGGCAGGTCGACGACGGCGCCCTTGAGATCCGAATCGATCTGCAACTGGCTGTCCTTGCCATCCAGCAGCAGGTTGAGCTGGAACGGCAGGCGTCCCGAGACCGGCAACGGACGCTGGCCAGCGCCGAGCCAGTCGCTCAGCGACTTGACCGCCACCTGGCCGTTGAGCAGCAAGCGCGTGCGCGCATCGCCGCGCCCCTCGGCGACGATCCGCCCGCGTACCTCGCTGCCCAGCACCCGGGCCTGCACCGCCGGGGCGCTCAGGCCCTTGGCCAGGTCGAAACGGAAGTCGCCCTTCACTTCGCTCATATCCAGCTTCGGACTGGGCATCTTCAGGGTCGCGCCCACGGTGGAGAAATCCACGACCACCCCGGTCTTGCCGGCCTCGTCGTGGTCCAGTGGAATATCCAGCTTCAGGTGGCCCTGCAAGGGCCCGTCGCCCTCCCAGCCGGCGAAAATCTTGCGGGTCGGGATCGGCGCTTCCTGGAGCAGCTTGATGCCGTCCTTCAGGTTACTGTCGACGGCGCCATCCACATACAGGTGCGGCGTCTGTCCCGGCCGGCCGAGAGGTATGTCGACCTTGACGTCGCTGACCCGGGAATTCAGCAGATTCCCGCTGGTGGCCAGCACGCGGACTCCGGAATCCTCGACGAACACCTCGCCGACCGTTTTGCTCAGGGCGGGCCAGCCGGGCTGGTAGGCCAGCTCGCCGTCGCGAACCTTGAAGTACAGGTTCATGACGTGGGCTTCGGCCGCCGCGCCACGGTTCAGCGAGCCCTGCCACTGGAAGTAGCCCTGCTCGACATGGCCACTGCGGATCGCCGTCTTCAACCAGTTCGCCAGGCTTTTGTTCATTCCCGGCAACTGGGTCGGCAGGTACTTGGCGGTGAAGCGCGCGTCGCCGTCGCTGAGGCCGACCTGGAGGTCCATGTAGTCTTCAGCGCCGGGATCGCGCATCAGGCGGATCAGCATGTCGCCGGCCAGGCGGCCCTCCTCGCCCTCGACCCGCATCAGATGGCTGCCGAGGGTGAAGGCACGGTCGTCCAGGCTCCAGAACATCCGCGTGCGGGCCTCGCGGTAGCGCCACGGCTCGGGAAACACCTTGGCCAGGTGCAGCATGAAATCCTGCGCCGACGCGTCGAGCTGGCCTCCGGCCAGGGTGCCGGTCAAGGTGCCGCTGACGTTTTCCACCGCCGGGACCTCATGGAACGCCGAGATACCGACCTTTTCCAGGTTGGTCGCGTAGCTGACCCGCTCGGGCACCTCCCGCTGCGGCCAGAAATCGGCGTTCAGGTTGTGCAGGATGCCCTTCGGCTTCAGGCCCGCCACCCACTCCGCCGCCGCGTCCGGCAGCGGCGCCAGCGCTTCTATCGCCGGCACCAGGGGCGTCAGGTCGACGCGGTCGGCCTGCAGCTTCCAGTGTGGCTCGTTGTTCTGCTGGTCGCGACGCAACAGCAACTCCACCTCGCCCCAGCGCTGCTCGCCGAAATTCGCCGCCAGGTCGCCGACCCGAACCTTCCAGCCCTGCGCTTCGCGATCGAAAAACAGGTTCATGCCCAGGTCGTTGATTTCCACCGGCTTGCGCGCGGCATACGAGGCCTTCAACTGCGGCGCCAGCAGCCGTGCCACCAGCCGTTGCGCCTTGCCGTCGCGCCAGTCGAACCAGAAGTCTCCGCCGGCCTTGGCCCGGACGATCTTCCATTCCTGGGTCAGACCGGCCGGCAACCATTGCGCCCAGTCGCTCTGCGGCAGGCTGAGATAGAACCTGGCGCTGCTGCGCGGCCAGTCCCCGCTGTCGATCCGCCCTTCGGCGTGCAGCGCCAGAGGTTGGCCATCCGGCAGTTGCAGGCGGGCATCGAGACTCTGCCCACCGACCGATGAACTGCGCAGGGTCGCGCCGACCGCGCTGAGCGACAACGCTGCGCTTCCCCGCGGCGCCACCTCCAGTTGACTGTCCAGCAGCGAGATGCGTTGGGTCTGCAGCAGGAATTGCAGGAGCTTCCGGGGATCGCTGGGCTTGTCACTGTGCGGCAGGCCATCCAGGCTCCACTGGCCATCCTCGCCTTCGCGCAGGGTCAGCTTGAGTCCCTCCAGCTCCAGGCTGCCGATCCGCACCTGGCGCGCCAGCAGGCTGCCGAGCAGGTCCGGCGCCAGCCGCACCCGCGCCAGGCGCAGACTCTGTTCGCCGTCGCCGACCTGGATGTCGCGCGCTACCACCAGAGGCTCGAAGCCGCGCCAGGAGCCCGTCAGCTCGGCAATCCGCACCGGCATGCCGAGTTGCTTGCCAGCTTCGCCCTCCAGCTGCTGGCGGTATTCGGCCACCAGCGGCACCAGTTGCCGGCCAAGGCTGACGTACAGCGCCAGCAGCACCAGTACCAGGGCGCACAGACCCAGGACGATCCGTAGCAGTCGCGTTCCGAGGCTTCCCACATCCGCCATTTCAGCCATACGCCTCAGAGCAGGACCACGTCATATTGCTCCTGCGAGTACATCGCCTCGACCTGGAACTTGATGGTGCGGCCGATGAACGCCTCGAGATCGGCGACGTTACCCGACTCCTCGTCGAGCAGCCGGTCCACCACCTTCTGGTTGGCCAGCACCAGGTAGGAGTCGGCCTGGTAGGCACGCGCCTCGCGGAGAATCTCGCGGAAAATCTCGTAGCAGGTGGTTTCCGCAGTCTTCAGCATGCCGCGTCCCTGGCAGCAGGGGCACGGCTCGCAGAGGATCTGCACCAGGCTTTCGCGGGTGCGCTTGCGGGTCATCTGCACCAGGCCCAACTCGGTGATGCCGATGATGTTGGTCTTCGCGTGGTCGCGCTCCAGTTGCTTCTCCAGGGTGCGCAGGACCTGCCGGCGATGCTCCTCGTCCTCCATGTCGATGAAGTCGATGATGATGATCCCGCCCAGGTTGCGCAGGCGCAGTTGGCGGGCGATCGCGGTGGCCGCCTCGAGGTTGGTCTTGAAGATGGTTTCCTCGAGGTTGCGATGGCCGACGAAGGCGCCGGTGTTCACGTCGATGGTGGTCATCGCCTCGGTCGGATCGACGATCAGGTAGCCGCCGGACTTCAGCAGTACCTTGCGCTCCAGGGCTTTCTGGATTTCGTCCTCGACGCCGTAGAGATCGAAGATCGGTCGCTCGCCCGGGTAATGTTCGAGGCGATCGGAAATCTCCGGCATCAATTCTTCGACGAAGGAAGTGATCTTCTGGAAGTTCTCTCGCGAGTCGATGCGGATCTTCTCGATCCGCGGGTTCACCAGGTCGCGCAGGGTACGGATCGCCAGGGACAGGTCTTCGTAGATCACCGAAGGCGCGCCGACGGTCTGGATCTGCGCGGCAATCTGGTCCCATAGCCGGCGAAGGTAGCGGATGTCGGCGAGAATCTCGTCCTCGCCCGCACCTTCCGCAGCGGTGCGCAGAATGAAGCCGCCCTGCCCCTCGATGCCTTCCGCCGCCACGCAGTCGGCCACCACCTTCTTCAGGCGCTCGCGCTCGACTTCGTCCTCGATCCGCAGGGATATCCCGACATGGCTGGTGCGCGGCATGTACACCAGATAGCGCGAAGGAATCGACAGGTGGGTGGTCAGCCGTGCGCCCTTGGTGCCGATCGGATCCTTGGTCACCTGCACCACCAGCGCCTGCCCCTCATGGACCAGGGCACTGATGCTTTCCACGGCGCTGCCTTCGCGATTGGATATCTCGGCGGCATGGATGAACGCCGCACGTTCCAGGCCGATGTCGACGAACGCCGCCTGCATCCCCGGCAGTACCCGTACCACCCGCCCCTTGTAGATATTGCCGACGATGCCGCGCCGCTGGGTGCGTTCGACATGCACTTCCTGCAGGACGCCGTTTTCCACCACCGCCACGCGCGACTCCATCGGCGTGATATTGATCAGGATCTCTTCGCTCATGCGTCCACTGTCCTTATTTCGGCGCGTTAGGCGTTACGGCGGGTTGCCACCCACGGGCTGCCAGCAAGGGATGCCGAATTCCCTCAACAGTTCCGCAGTTTCACACAAAGGCAGCCCGACCACCGCACTGTAACTGCCTTCGATGCGACTGACGAATATCGCCCCGAGGCCCTGGATCGCATATCCGCCTGCCTTGTCCGCCGGCTCGCCGCTCTGCCAGTAGCGCAGCGCTTCTTCCGGAGCGACCTGGCGGAAGCGCACCCGGCACTCCACCACCCGCGCCTCGACGCCGCCAGCGGCGGCCAGGGCCACGGCGGTGAGAACCTGGTGTTCGCGCCCGGACAGCGCAGCCAGCATGGCCAGCCCGTCGGCCTGGTCCACGGGCTTGCCGAGAATTCGCCCGTCGATCACCACCGAGGTATCCGCGCCCAGGACACAACCGTCCTCGCCGCGCCCTTCCAGCATAGCCAGCCCGGCGGCCGCCTTGCAGCGCGCCAGGCGCTCGACGTAGGCGGCGGGCGCTTCGTTCGGCAAGGGGGACTCGTCGATAGCGGTGGCGAGCACGGACAGCGGCACGCCGATCTGGGTCAGCAATTCACGGCGACGGGGCGAGGCGGAGGCGAGATACAGCGACGGCATGGAGGCTCCCGGGAAACGCGTCGGGCGATGCGCCGATCACCCGTTTCGAAGAATGACGATATCCGCCGCAGCATAGCTGCGAAGCGGACCTACCTCACGTTGAGACGCAGGCGGACGAACTGCAGCAGGGCGTACACCCAGGGCCAGAGCAGCGCGCTGACCAGGGCCGGGAGCAGGAAGGTCAGGGTCGGCGGACGATTGCCGGTCAGGGCGTTGAGCCAGAGCTGGAGCAGCTGCGCCAGGCCGTAGACCACCACCAGCACCAGGCACTGCTGCCAGGCCGGGAACATGCGCAGGCGCTGGTGCAGGGACAGCACGAGGAAGGTGATCAGGCCGAGGATCAGCGCGTTCTGCCCGAGCAGGTTGCCGTAGAGCACGTCCTGGGCCAGGCCGAGCAGCCAGGCGGTGACCATCCCGACGCGCTCGGGCAGCAGCAACACCCAGTAGGTCAGCAGCATCGCCAGCCACAGCGGGCGGCCGATCTCGGTGAAGGTAGGCATCGGCGCTACGGCCAGCACCAGCCCGACCAGCAGGCTCAGCCAGATCACCCAGACATTGTTCGAACCTTGAGTCGCGCGAGCCATCAGCGGCGCCCCCCGTTGGCCGCCGGAGCGGCAGGCTGCGTGGGAGCTGGCGCGGGCGCGGCGGCGGGCTGCTGCGCAGCGCCCTGGGCTGCCGGGGTGGCCGGCGACGGCGCGGCGGCCGGTTGCGCGGCAGGCTGGGGCGCCTGGGCGCCGGCGGCGGCTTTCTTGTCCGCCTCTTCCTGGGCCTCGGCGGCGTCGTTGGCGCGCTGTTCCGGGGTGCGGCTGTCGCTGAACACCAGCAGCACGTAGCGGCTACGGTTCATCTTCGCGGTCGGCACCGCGCGCACCACGGCGAACGGCTGGCCGGAATCGTGGATCACTTCCTTGACCGTGGCCACCGGATAGCCGGCGGGGAAGCGTTGCCCCAGGCCGGAGCTGACCAGTAGGTCGCCTTCCTTGATGTCGGCGGTGTCGGCGACGTAGCGCAATTCCAGGCGCTCGGGATTGCCGGTGCCGACGGCGATGGCGCGCAGGCCGTTGCGATTGACCTGCACCGGGATACTGTGGGTGGTGTCGGTGAGCAGCAGGACCCGCGCGGTATAGGGCATCACCTCGACCACCTGGCCCATCAGGCCGCTGGCATCGAGCACCGGCTGGCCGACGAAGACGCCGTCGTTCTCGCCCTTGTCGATCATGATGCGTTGGGTGAAGGGGTTCGGATCGACGCCGATCAGCTCGCTGACCAGTACCTTGTCGTCGACCAGCGCGGCGGAATTGAGCAGCTCGCGCAGGCGCACGTTCTGCTCGGTGAGCGCGGCGAGTTTCTGCACCCGGCGCTGCATCAGCAGGGACTCGGCCTTGAGGCGTTCGTTCTCGGCGATCAGCTCGCTACGGCTGCTGAACTGGTCGCGCACGCCTTCCCAGGCGCGCACCGGCATTTCCGCCAGGCCGTAGAAAGGCGTGAGCACCATCCCCAGCTTGCTGCGGACGGGCTCCAGATAGTCGAACCGGGCGTCCACCACCATCAGGCTGACCGACAGCACGGCCAGCACCAACAGGCGAACGCCCAGCGACGGGCCTTTGGAGAATAGCGGTTTGATGATCCGCTCCTAGGCGACGATGCTCGCCACCTTACTCGGTGGAGAGCAGGTCCATGGAGTGGCGGTCCATCATCTCCAGCGCGCGGCCACCGCCGCGAGCCACGCAGGTCAGCGGCTCCTCGGCGACGATCACCGGCAGGCCGGTTTCCTGTGCCAGCAGCTTGTCCAGGTCGCGCAGCAGCGCACCACCGCCGGTCAGCACCAGGCCGCGCTCGGCGATATCCGAGGCCAGCTCCGGCGGCGATTGCTCGAGGGCGCTCTTGACCGCCTGGACGATGGTCGCCAGGGACTCCTGCAGGGCCTCGAGGACCTCGTTGGAGTTCAGGGTGAAGCTGCGCGGTACGCCTTCGGCCAGGTTACGGCCGCGGACGTCGACTTCGCGAACGTCGCCGCCCGGGAAGGCGGTGCCGATCTCCTGCTTGATGCGCTCGGCGGTGGATTCGCCGATCAGGCTGCCGTAGTTGCGGCGCACGTAGGTGACGATGGCTTCGTCGAAGCGGTCGCCGCCGACGCGGACGGATTCGGCGTAGACCACGCCGTTGAGGGAAATCAGGGCGATCTCGGTAGTGCCGCCGCCGATGTCTACGACCATCGAGCCGCGGGCCTCCTCGACCGGTAGGCCGGCGCCGATGGCAGCAGCCATCGGCTCTTCGATCAGGAACACCTCGCGGGCGCCGGCGCCCAGGGCGGATTCGCGGATGGCCCGGCGCTCGACCTGGGTGGACTTGCACGGCACGCAGATCAGCACGCGTGGGCTGGGCTGCAGGAAGCTGTTCTCGTGGACCTTGTTGATGAAGTACTGCAGCATCTTCTCGCAGACGCTGAAATCCGCGATCACGCCGTCTTTCATCGGACGGATGGCGGCGATGTTGCCCGGGGTACGGCCGAGCATGCGCTTGGCCTCGGTGCCCACGGCGACGACGCTCTTCTGGCTGCCATGGCTGCGAATGGCGACCACGGACGGTTCGTTCAGGACGATGCCGCGCTCGCGCACATAAATAAGGGTATTGGCAGTACCCAGGTCGATCGACAGATCGCTGGAAAACATGCCACGCAATTTTTTGAACATGGGAAAGAAACCCTAGGCGAAGCGTGGGTGAAAAATACGCGGGTAAAAAAGTGCGGCAAACTCTAACAACGACGGGGATTTTGGGCAAGGCGGGCAATATGCTAAATTGCAGGCTTTTCCCGGCCCCACAAGGCCCGTCCAGGCGGAATTAGACCGCCGACCGCGGCATCCGTTCCCTGCCTTATATAACGCATGGCGCCCCGCCGCCCTTCCAAGGCCGCTTTTGCTGGAGACTCCCGATGGCGCTTGAACGCTCCGACGTGGAAAAAATCGCCCATCTCGCCCGCCTGGGCCTGAGCGAGGCCGATCTTCCGCGCACCACCGAGACCCTGAACAACATCCTCGGCCTGATCGACCAGATGCAGGCGGTCGACACCAGCGGCGTCGAACCGCTTGCCCACCCGCTGGAAGCCACCCAGCGCCTGCGTCCGGACGCGGTCACCGAGACCGATCACCGCGACGCCTACCAGACCATCGCCCCCGCCGTGGAAGAAGGTCTGTACCTGGTTCCGAAAGTCATCGAGTAATAAGGACGCGGACACATGCTGCATCAATTGACCCTCGCCGAGATCGCCCGCGCCCTCGCCGACAAGCAATTTTCCGCCGAAGAGCTGACCCGCACCCTGCTCGGTCGCATCCGGCAGCTGGATCCCCAGCTCAACAGCTTCATCAGCATCACCGACGACCTGGCCATCGCCCAGGCCAAGGCAGCCGACGAACGGCGCGCCAACGGCGAGAACGGCGCCCTGCTCGGCGCGCCGATCGCCCACAAGGACCTGTTCTGCACCCAGGGCGTACGCACCAGCTGCGGTTCGAAGATGCTCGACAACTTCGTCTCGCCCTACGACGCCACCGTGGTCGAGAAGCTCGCCGCCGCCGGCGCCGTTACCCTCGGCAAGCTGAACATGGACGAATTCGCCATGGGCTCGTCGAACCAGTCCAGCCACTACGGCGCGGTGAACAACCCCTGGAGCCTCGACCGCGTGCCTGGCGGCTCCTCCGGCGGCTCCGCCGCGGCAGTCGCCGCGCGCCTGCTGCCGGCCGCCACCGGCACCGATACCGGCGGCTCGATCCGCCAGCCGGCGGCGCTGACCAACCTCACCGGGATCAAGCCGACCTACGGCCGGGTTTCCCGCTGGGGCATGATCGCCTACGCCTCCAGCCTCGACCAGGGCGGCCCGCTGGCGCGCACCGCCGAGGACTGCGCGCTGATGCTGGGGGTGATGGCCGGATTCGATCCGAAGGACTCGACCAGCGTCGAACAGCCGGTGGACGACTACCTGGCCGCCCTGCAGAAGCCGCTGAGCGGCCTGCGCATCGGCCTGCCGCGGGAATACTTCGGCGCCGGCCTCGACAGCCGCATCGCCGACGCGGTGCTGGCCGTGGTCGAGGAGCTGAAGACGCTCGGCGCCACGGTGAAGGACATTTCCCTGCCGAACATGCAGCACGCCATCCCGGCCTACTACGTGATCGCGCCGGCCGAGGCGTCCTCCAACCTGTCGCGCTTCGACGGCGTGCGCTATGGCTATCGTTGCGACGCCCCGCAGAACCTGGAAGACCTGTACAAGCGCTCGCGCGCGGAAGGCTTCGGCAGCGAAGTGAAGAACCGCATCATGGTCGGCACCTACGCACTGTCGGCCGGCTACTACGATGCCTATTACCTGCAGGCTCAGAAGATTCGCCGGCTGATCAAGAACGACTTCGTCAGCGCCTTTGCCGAAGTGGACGTGATCCTCGGCCCGACCACGCCGAACCCGGCCTGGAAGATCGGCGAGAAGAACGACGACCCGGTTTCCCAGTACCTGGAAGACATCTACACCATCACCGCCAACCTCGCCGGCCTGCCGGGGCTGTCCATGCCCGCCGGCTTCGTCGACGGCCTGCCGGTGGGTGTCCAGTTGCTCGCGCCCTACTTCCAGGAGGGTCGCCTGCTCAACGTCGCGCACCAGTACCAGCAGGTCAGCGACTGGCACACCCGCACCCCGGCCGGCTTCTAAGCCATGGCAACGCCACGCAGTCCCCTCCCCTCTCCCGGCGCGGAGAGGGCGACCCGCAGGGTCGGCAGCGGGACTGCGCAGGCACAGAAGGATTGAGGAACACCACATGCAATGGGAAACCGTGATCGGGCTGGAAATCCACGCACAGCTCGCCACCCAATCGAAGATCTTCTCCGGCAGCTCGACCGCCTTCGGCGCCGCGCCGAATACCCAAGCCAGCCTGGTCGACCTGGCCATGCCGGGCACCCTGCCGGTGCTCAACGAGGAGGCCGTACGCATGGCCTGCCTGTTCGGCCTGGCGATCGACGCACGGATCGACCGGCAGAACGTGTTCGCCCGCAAGAACTACTTCTACCCTGACCTGCCGAAGGGCTACCAGACCAGCCAGATGGACCATCCCATCGTCGGCAAGGGCCACCTCGACATCACCCTGGAAGACGGCACCACCAAGCGCATCGGCATCACCCGCGCGCACCTGGAGGAGGACGCCGGCAAGAGCCTGCACGAAGACTTCCAGGGCATGAGCGGCATCGACCTGAACCGCGCCGGCACGCCGTTGCTGGAGATCGTTTCCGAGCCGGACATCCGCAGCGCCAAGGAAGCCGTGGCCTACGTCAAGGCGATCCACGCCCTGGTGCGCTACCTGGGCATCTGCGACGGCAACATGGCCGAGGGCTCGCTGCGCTGCGACTGCAACGTCTCGGTGCGACCGAAGGGCCAGGCCGAATTCGGCACCCGCGCCGAGATCAAGAACGTCAACTCCTTCCGCTTCATCGAGAAGGCGATCAACCACGAGATCCAGCGCCAGATCGAGCTGATCGAGGACGGCGGCAAGGTGGTCCAGGAAACCCGCCTGTACGACCCGAACAAGGACGAGACCCGCTCCATGCGCGGCAAGGAAGAAGCCAACGACTACCGTTACTTCCCCTGTCCCGACCTGCTGCCGGTGGTCATCGAGCCCGAGTACCTGGCGAAGCTGCGCGAGCAACTGCCGGAACTGCCGGTGCAGAAGCGCGAACGCTTCGAGAGCCAGTACGGCCTGTCCGCCTACGATGCCAGCGTGCTGTCCGCCAGCCGCGAGATGGCCGACTACTTCGAGAAGGTCCAGGGTATCTGCGGCGACGCCAAGCTGGCGGCCAACTGGGTGATGGTCGAGCTGGGCAGCCTGCTCAACAAGGACGGCCTGGAGATCGAGCAGTCTCCGGTGTCCGCCGAGCAACTGGGCGGCATGATCCTGCGCATCAAGGACAACACCATCTCCGGCAAGATCGCCAAGATGGTCTTCGAAGCCATGGCCAACGGCGAGGGTTCCGCCGACCAGATCATCGAGGCCAAGGGCCTGAAGCAGGTCACCGACAGTGGCGCCATCGAGAAGATGCTCGACGAGGTGCTGGCGGCCAACGCCGAGCAGGTCGAGCAGTACCGCGCCGCCGACGAGGCCAAGCGCGGCAAGATGTTCGGCTTCTTCGTCGGCCAGGCGATGAAGGCCTCGAAAGGCAAGGCCAACCCGCAGCAGGTGAACGAGTTGCTGAAGAAAAAGCTCGAAGCGTGAGTCAAAGCCAGACGCCGGGTTCGCCCGGCGTCTTCTTGTCCGCCAGGAGCCTGTTGTCCATGCCCAACCCATCCGCCGCCGCACGCCTCGCCCTCGCCGTCCTGCCCCTGTTCCTCGCCGGCTGCTCCAGCCTCGCCGGCAGCGGTTCCGCGGATACCGGCGAAGCCTCCTACTATGGCAGCCGCCACGCAGGCCTGCGTACCGCCAGCGGCGAGCGCTACAACCCCAACGCAATGACCGCTGCCCACCGCACGTTGCCGTTCGGTACCCGCGTGCGGGTAACCAACCTCGACAACCGCCGCAGCGTGGTGGTGCGGATCAACGATCGCGGGCCGTTCCGCCGCGGGCGGATCATCGATGTATCGCGCAAGGCCGCCGAAGGCCTGGGTATGATCCGCAGCGGCGTGGCGCCGGTTCGGATAGAGTCGCTGGATTGAGCCACCTTCTACCCACGACAGGAACCTTCCGATGAGCGAACAAGGCAAGACCGGCCTGGAGATCCGACGTGAAGTCATGGGCGACGCCTTCGTCGAGCGCGCCATGGGCAACGCCACCGCCTTCACCCAGCCATTGCAGGACTTCGTCAACGAGCATGCCTGGGGCTCGGTCTGGGCCCGCGAGGCGCTGCCGCGCAAGACCCGCAGCCTGATCACCCTGGCCGCCCTGACCGCCCTGAAATGCCCGCAGGAACTCAAGGGGCACGTGCGCGGCGCGCTGAACAACGGCTGCACGGTGGAGGAAATCCGCGAGGCACTGCTGCACTGCGCGGTCTATGCCGGGGTGCCGGCGGCGATCGATGCGTTCCGTGCGGCCCAGGAAGCGATTGATACCTGGCAGGGCGAACAGCCCGCCTGAGCCCAGGAGCCATTCGCAGCGGCATGAGCGCCGCCGTCAGGCCACGCGGTTGGTAACGCCGATGCCTGAACGACGGCGAATAACGCCAGAGGCGTTATCCGCCAGCGCAGGCGCCTACGGATAACTGAAGCGCTTCACCAGCGTCAGCTCGCCAGGCTTGCGCATCGGCACCAGGAAGGTTTCCTGTTTCTCGTTCGGCGTGCCCTCTTCGGTGACCAGGGTGATGCGCGCCGTGGTCAGGTCCTGGGCGGCCTGTTCGGCGCCATCCTCGCTGCTGCCGTAGCCACCGCCAAAGTAGTTGACGTAGACCAGGTAGGGCCCCTTCTGTGGCGTCGGCGTGGCGATGATTTCCGGGCCGTAGCCGGTGGTGACGTCGACATCCAGGGTCGCGCCGTTGGCCAGCGAACGATTGCCATACCAGACATGGTCGCCGTCCGGGGTCACCAGGTGCAGGTCGAGGTCGGTGTTGTCGCTGTCCCAGGACAGCAGCACGCGCAGCTTGGCCGGCACTTCCCCGCCGCCGCCACCGTGATAGAACTGGACCCGTCGCGACTGCCCGGCGGCGTTGCGCACCTCGACGCTGTTGCTGCCGGACGGGAAGGCGAACGGGCGGTCGAAGCTGCCATCGGCGTCCACCTTCAGCGGCATGCTCACACCGTTCACCACCAGCGTCGCCGGACGCTCCTTGGGCTGGCTCTCGATCGCGCCGCGAATGCGCGCGGTGGTCGCCTGGTCGGCGGCGACGTTGACCGAGGACGCCGGGTAGTTCACCACCTGCCGGTAATTGGCGGCGGAACCGTCGCCGGCACGCCAGCCGGAGACCGGCGTATCCAGTTTCACGGGGTTGTCCGCCCAGGCGACGAGGGGAAGGCAACTGAGCAGGGCGGCAAGGGAGATTCGGTTCATGGAGTCATTCCAGTAGCAGGCGCCGGGCCAGGCTTTCGACATAGTTTTCGTCCTGGCCGCTGGGATGGGCGCGGAAGGCCAGGTGCAGGTATTCATGGGTGAGGTCCAGGCGTTCCTGTAGGGAATACAGGCCGCGGACGAAGATGCGTTCGCGCTCGCGATCGACATAGGGTCGCCCGGAAGCCAGGCGGCACACGGAAAAACTCGGAATCTCCTCGTAGCCGGGCTCTCGGTCGAGGCGCTCGCGCCACTGCCGGCGCTGCTTGCGCAGCCAGTCTTCGGCGGCCGGCAACGGCTGGCAGGCGGCCACCGGGTTGTCCCAGCGGCTCAGGCTGCTGCGCGGGAAAGCCTGGGCGAGGATGCTGTCGTAGCCCAGTCCCTGCCCGGCTTGCTCCACCGCGTGCTTCCAGGACAGACGCGCCGGGCCAGGCTGGTCGGAGTGATAGTTGACGGTCGCCCCGGCCAGCACCAGGTCGGCGCTCCAGGCAGCGATCCGCCGCGTCGGCGCGCTGGCCGGGCGCGGCGCCACGCGCTGGCGCTGGCTGCTGTCATCGATGGCCAGGCATTCGCCGCGCGGCGCGGCGTTTTGCAACAGATAGGTGCGAATGGTCACCGCCAGCGCGCGAGCGGCTTCCTTCGGCTGCGCCGCGGCTTCGCGCTCCAGCACCCGCGCCACGTACTCTTCGCGCGAAACCCGCGCGACCAGCCGCGGCACGCCATCCACCCGCTGCAGGAACAGGTCGCCGGCGCTGGCGATGTCCAGACGATTGCCGTTGGCGAACAGCACTTGCTGCGGACCATGCAGCAGGCCTTCGGAGGCCGGGTGGCCGGCAGGATCGCTGACCGAACGCAGCGGATAGCGGCTGAACAGGTTCACTTCCACGCAACGGCCCGGATCGGCCGGCCACGGACTCGGCAGGAAGCGCCCGAGCACCTCGGCGTAGCGGTCCAGGATCACCTTGCTGGTTCCCGGGCCGCCGAGCCAGAGCGGCGTTCCATCGACCAGCCAGCCGGCGAAACCGCCCTGGCGCGCCTGCGGGTCATGGTCGTCGAGCCAGCTCCAGGTCTTCACCCGCAGGCGGCCGCCAAGGCTGGCCACGGCATGGCCGTCGCCGGCCTGCAACGCCACGTCGAGCAGTACCCGCCGCGCCTCGCCCTGGGCCGGCAGTTGCTGCAACTGTTCCAGAAGCTCCTTAACCGGCACCCGCGTCTGCGGTTGCAGCCGTTCCAGATCGAGCAACCAGGCCGGTGCCTGGCGCGCCTGCCAGTAGTCGCGCCAGGCCTCCGGCCGCAAGGCGAGGCGCTGCGGCTCGAAATACAGCCCGCAGGAGCGCACCAGGGCGCGGTCACGACCGATCGTCTGGCCATTCTCGCAGCAGTAGACCTCCTCGCGGCTGCGCCCCTGGCAGGCATAGGGCGGCTCGGCCTGGCCGGTGTCGCTCAGCCAGGCGAAGACGAACAGTTTCCACAGGCTGCCCAGCGGAGCCTGCAAATCGGCCGGCAACGGCCGGCGCTCGAGCACCCGCTGGCGATCCAGGCTCACCAGTTCGTAGCCCTGGGTCGTGCGCCAGGCCAGCTGGACCGGCGCCTCCGCTGCGCGAAGCAGCAACGGCACGGCGCACAGCAGGACCAGCCAGGCGCGCAACGCAATCACTCGACCTTGACCTTGGCCAGCGCCGGCTTGGCTTCCAGGGCCTGCTGTTCCGGCGCGTAGAGACGCAGGTAGCGGGCCGGTGGCAGGTTGAAGCTGCCTTTCTGGGAGAAACGCACCAGGTGACGGAAACGCTGCTCGCCACTCAGGCTGTCCACCGGCACTCCGTAGAACAGCTCGCCCGGTTCGTTGCGCGCGCGCTCCAGGGTGGTCGCCTCGTCGCCGGCCAGACCGCTGATCTTGATGCCCCAGGTGGTGCGCTCGACATCCGCACCGGGCGGCAGCGGCAGTTCCAGCATGCCGTAGCGTAGAGCGGTGTCTTCCGGAACGGTCAGGGTCACTTCGTCGAGATACAGTTCGTCGCTGGAAAGCGGCTTGTCGCCGACCTCCTCGACCTTGAACTCGAACGCCCCCTCGCCGGGCACCAGGCGCAGCAGGCGACGGCTGATCTGCACCGGCAGTTGCCCGCTCGGCGCCTGGGCGCTGCGGTAGCTGAGCGCAACCGGCAACGGCCGGGCCGGCGCCTCGTCCAGGTCGACCCAGCTCGGAATGCCGCGGCCGCGCCATTGCCAGTAGGTTTCGCCGGTGGCGCCGCGCTGCGCCTGCCAGTCCTTCGGCGGCTGCGGCAGCTTGCCCTGCGGCGCCTGGGCCAGGGCGCCCTGCAGCCAGGTCAGGGCCAGGGCGCGTTCCAGGGTCGATTGCGCCGGCGCCAGGCGTTGCAGCAGAGCGCTGGCCTGCTGGCCATCCACGGCCGAGCGAGAGGCCAGCAAGGCATCGGTGAACGGCAAGCCGGCCTCACGCAGGCGCTGCGTCGCCGTCTCGGCCTGGGCGGCCAGCGGCGCGGGCACCGCAACCCGCAGTTGCCGTGCCAGGTCCACCGCCAGCACTCGCGCCGCGGCCAGGCCGACGGCCGAGTCCGGGTCGCCCAGCACCAGGCCGTCGTCGGCCTCCAGCGGCTCCGCGCGCGCCTGCCCTTCGCCGGCGTTGGCCAGATCGTTGAGCAGGCCGCCGAGCAGGGTGTTCACCGGCAACTGCATATCGCGGGCGAAAGCCAGGATCAGCGCGCGCTGCAGCAGCGGGGTCTGCGTCGCCTGCTTGGCGTAGGGCTCGAGGATGCGCTGCCAGTGTTCGGCCGGCAGTTGGATCTCCAGTGCGCGGCTGGCGTACCAGTCGGCGTAGTAGGCGTAGGCGGTGAGGAAAGCGTCGCCATCGACGTCGCCACCCCACCAGGCGAACCAGGCGTCCGGGCCAGCCATCTGCACCAGGCGCAGGCGACTGTTCTGCATGATCAGGCGCAGGCGGTCGCGAATCCGCGGCTCGCCGCCGGCCAGCGCCGGATAGGCGATGCTCAGCGGCAGCAGTTGGCTGGCGGTCTGCTCGACGCCGCCGTAGGGATACTCCAGCAGATCATCGAGATTGCCCAGGTAGGCCGCGGCCGGGCCATCGGCCAGGCGCAGGCGTACGTCGCGGGCGTCCGCCGGCAGTTGCAACGGGTTGCTCGCCGCCGCCAGGCTGAGGTTCTGCGCCTGCTCCACCTGCCAGCCGTCGGCCAGCAGGTTGAAGCGCACCGCCAGGCGGTCGCGGACCTGCCCGTCCTGGCGCAGCTCGGCGCTCCAGTCGCCATCGCTGAGCGGCTGTTGCGCCAGCGGAATGTAGTTGACTCCCTTGGCCAGCTCCAGGGGCTGGCTGCGCTGGCTGCCAGGCGGCCCGCTGAGCAGCTCGGCCTTGACCGGCTGTTCGCCCTGGTTGAAGACGAACAGGCCGAGGTCGGGCTGGTCACCCTGGCGGAAGCGGGTCGGCCCGCTCCATTTCAGGTACAGCGGCTTCTCCGAGCGAAGGAACTGCTTCTTCTGGCCGACCTGGCCGTTGTCGTCGATGGCCCGTGCGGTGATCCGCCAGCGGGTCAGCGAGTCGGGCATGCGGAAGCTGAAGCTGGCCTTGCCCTGGGCGTCGGTGACCAGCTCCGGCTGCCAGGCGGCGGTGTCGACGTCCTCGCGGCGCGGCCGCTCCAGTACCTTGACGCCGCGCTCGCTGCGGTTCGCCCGTCCGGGTGCACTGGTGCTGCCGGGCAACGCCACGTCGTAGCTGATGAAGGCCAGGCTGGCGCTGGTGCGCACGTTGTTGCGCCGCGGATGGTAGAAGAACTGGTCGATGCCGGGGGCGATCTCCGCCTGCAGGGCATAGACCATCTCATCCACCACGCTGACGGTCAGGTGACTGGAAGCCGGTTTGCCGGCGAAGCGCGTGGCCAGGGTCACGGTCACCGTCTCGCCGGGTTCGTAGCGCTCCTTGTCGGTGGCGATGTCGATCTCCACCTGGGGCATGCCGACCTTGATCCCGGCGTTCTGGAAGCTGTAGTCGCCGCCCTTGGTGTAGAGCACCGAGAAGGTCAGGTTCGGCGAGAACTCCTCGCGCACCGGGATCCGCACGCGGTACTGGGTCGGATTGAGCTTTTCCAGGCGCAGCCAGTCGGCGCCCTTGGACAGCAGGGCGGTGGCCTCGACCTTGTCGCGCTCCAGGGACAACAGTGCATCCTCCACCGGCTCGGGGAAGGTGATCAGTGCGGAGGCTTCCTCGCCGGTGCGGTACTCGGGCTTGTCGAACACCACCTCGACGGTGCCCGGCACCGACTTCACGCCCTCGCCGCTCACCGAGTGGCCGGTGGCGCCAAGGAGCTGGCCCTTGTCGTCGCGCAGCTCCACGGAATAGGTACCGGGGCGCTCGAAGGCCAGCGCGAAGCGGCCGTCGGCGACCGGACCGCTGTCGGTGGCGCGGTCCTCCAGGCGGATCCACTGGTAGCTGCTCGGCTTGAGCGGGGTCGGCTGTTCGCTGGCATAGCTGAACTCGACCTTCTCGCCGGCGGCGCTGAAGCGCTGCGGCGCGCTCAGGCGGTAGCGCGCGGCACCGCGCTCGATGAGGATCTCCTTGCTGGTCTTGACCCGGTAGGCGGCGCCGTCGCTGGCGAAGATGGTCAGCATGTAGCGACTGGGTTTCTCGGCCGGCGGCAATTCGATGGCGGCGCGGCCCTTGCCGTCGGTGGTCAGTTCGGTGCTGCTCAGTTCCACCGGGAACTGGCCGAGATACTGCAGTTCGTTGTCCACCATCGACAACTGCTGGGCGCGCAGGCTCAGTTGCAGGCGCGCGTTGGCCACCGGCTTGCCGTCCGGATAGAGCAGGACGATCTCGCCCTTCACCGGCTCGGCGGTCTTGAAGTCCGGCTTGGCCAGGTCGAGGGAGACTTCGAAGTGCGGCTTGATGTATTCGGCGACGCGGAAGGCGCTGCTGTAGGTCTGCCCGCGGTAGTCGAAGCGCAACTCGTAGCCGCCGGCGACGGCGTTCTCCGGCAGTTGGAAGCGGCCATTGGCGCCGCTCTTCGCGTCGAAGCGGAGGTCCAGGCTTTGCAATACCGTGCCGCTGGCGTCGATCACGCTCAGGCGTACCGGCGCGCTGGCGGCGGCCTGGGATTGCCGGGCGTCCTTGAACTCGCGGCCGACCATCTTCAACGAGACCCAGTCGCCCGGCCGGTACAGCGGGCGGTCGGTGAAGGCGTAGATCTTGGTGTCGTAGATCTCGCTGTCGTAATAGAAGTTCTCGGAGACGAAGACCCCACCCTCGCGGTCCTCGCCGATCACGTAGGAACGCTCCGGACTGGCGTGCTTGAGCCGCAGCAGGCCGTCGGCGTCGGTATTGCCGCTGCTCATCACGCCCAGGCCGTCGGTCCACAGCACCTTGGTGTCGGGCACCGGGGTGCCTTCGTGCTTGCGTGCGGTCCAGACCAGCAGCTCGTCGCCGGCGACCTTGCTCACCGCCACGCTGTTGGAGACGAACACCACGGTGGTGGCGCGGTACTTGCCGACCAGCGCCTCGACCAGGTAGAGGCCCGGCTTCAGCTTGCCCAGCGGGATGTAGACATTGCCCGGCACGACGTTGATGAACTCGCTGGAGGAACCGGCCAGCTTGACGTCCTGCGGCGGCTCGATGGGCTTGGCGTCCCACAGCGGATAGCGGAACTGGCTGACCAGCGGCAGGCCGGGAATCGGCGCGTATTGCGGCTGCGCGTCGTAGGGCGTCGGCGCGGTCATGGCGTTGCCCATCTTCAGCTCGGGCACCGCCTCGGTGACCTGTTGCCGCGACTCGTAGGAGAAGGCGCGCTGCATCACCCGGCGCGACTTGCGATACCAGTTGTCCCAGAGATAGGCCAGGGTGTTCGACAGGCCTTCGCCCTTGAACTGTCCCTCGGCCAGGACCCGGTGCAGGTTCTTCTGCCGCTTGAGGAACTCCAGCGGCTGTTCGATCCGGTACAGGCGCACGTCGACCCCGCCATAGGGCTCCATGCGGTAGCGCCGGTAGTCGCGGCCGGGCGCTTCGAGACGGACCCGCGCTTCCTCGTCGGTGGCGAAGCTGCTGTCGGCGAGCAGGAAGAAGGATTCGCCGGCCATCGGCGTGTAGCCGCTCGGTTCCACCGTGTCTTCCGCCTGGACGGCGGCGAACGGCAGCAGGACCAGGGCGGCGACCGCCAGGCTACGGCTGAAACGGCGCAGGTTGCTCATTGCTGTGGTCTTCACTGGGACGCGATTCATTGAGAGAGGAAAGCCAGCCGATAGATGCCGATAAAGTTGGGATTGGATTCGTCGGGGATCCATCGGGTGTCCTTCCATGTCATGAGTTGTTGCAGGCTGACCGAGCGCATGCCGTTATCGGTCGGGGTGCTGCTGCCGGTGTGATAGGCGATGGAGCGGCCCATCCAGATCATCAGGTGCTGGTCGTCGCCCTGGTCGTAGAACATCAGGTCGCCGGGGCGCGCCTGGTTGAGGTCGCGGCCGACCAGCCGACTGTTGAACTGCACCAGCTTGATCGCATTCACGTAGGGCCCGACCTGGCCGCCACCCTGCTGCCAGTTCTGCGCCAGGCGCCGTTGCTCGGGACTGAGCGCCAGCTCCGGGGGCAGGTAGCGGTTGGACAGGCCGTTGGCGCGCAGCCACTTGCCATCGTGGACTTTCAGCGCCTCGTTGGCGGCGAAGCGCACCAGGCCGGCGCAGTCCTGCTGGTGCCAGCGCGGACTCGGCCCTTGGCGCAACTGTTCCTGGGCGATGCGCACGAACCAGGCGCGGAATACCTGCGATTGCTGCGGGTCGAGCGCTACCGGGGGCTCGCCGCGGGCAACGCCGCTGGCCAGCAGGAGCAGCGCCAGGCCGAAGGCAGTCAGGCGTCTCACAGCGACCGCCATTCCAGCGGCAGCCATTGCCACGGTGCGTTGGCCTGGCTTCCGGCAGGCAGGCCAAGGGCGTAGCTGCCCTTGCCGGCGAGGGTTTTCAGGCGCGGCATCAAGTAGGTGTCGGCGGCATTGCGGAATACCGGCTCCATGTCCTGCGGCAGGCTGTCGAGGGTTTCCCGTTGCAGCAGTTCGGAGAGCGGCTGCGGCGCCAGGTAGGCCGGTACCAGCGCATCCTTCGGCAACACCTCGGCGAGCGGCGGATAGCGCTTGTCGAGGGTGTCCAGGGCCTTGCCGAGCAACTGGTCGTCGAGGGAGAACAGCAGGGTCTGGCCATGGCGCGCCATGCCGATGCGGAAGAACGCGCGGCCGCTGATGCTGTCCGGGTTGTCCGCCTGGCTGGCCGGATAGGCGCCGAAGTTCGAGCTGACCTGGCGGGTCCAGCGGCGGGTCTGGCCATCCACCCGGTCTTCCACCGGGAAGCTGCCACCCTCAACCTTGGCTTCCTTCGCGCCGATCACACGGCCGAACAGCTTGCCCAGCTCGTCGTCGAGTTCGGCACTGGCCGGCGCGCTCAACTGGCCCACCAGCAGCGGCGAATGCAGCCGCGAACTGGCGTACCAGCAGAGACCGGCGGCGCCGCTGAGATGCTCGGAGAAGGCCTGGGCCATCTTCTGCTCGGCCCCCAGGCGCTCCAGCATCACCCCGTACAGGCCGGGGGTGACCGGCAGCGCCACGCAGGCGCTGGCGCCCATCGGCATGGCCTGCCAGACCGGGGCGAAGTCCAGCGGCGGCTGACGTTCCACCTCGTTCAGCGCCAGGTAGCTGCTCCAGCCCTGCTCGCCCTTCTCGAAGCGCACCCCGGCGAAGCTCGGGATGAAGCGCTGGTAGCCCATGGCCAGGACGCTGGCATTGAGGGTGATGCGCTGGCGCAGCTCGCCGCGGCCCGGCAGGCCGAAGCGCTCGGGGAACAGTTCGTCGCCGTCGAGCAGTGCCTCCAGGTCTTCGCTGGCCGGAGCGTTCAGCGGGCTGTCGTCGCTTTCGCCACCATCGTCGAAGAGCATCCGTGGGTTCGACAGCAACAACAGCCGGTCGCCCTTGGACAGGAACAGCATCGCCTTGTCGTTGCCGTAGCGCAGGCGATATACCGAGGTTCCCGCCAGCTCGCCGACCTTGCGCAACTGCTGGTCGTCGGCGGCGATATGGGCCAGCGGCTCGAGCACCCGCGCCAGGCCGCCGCGCTTGAGCACCACCACGAAGTCGCGCAGGCGGCCGTCGGCGCCGCGCCAGAGGGCGACCTGGGCCGGTTGGTCGAGCAGTTCCTCGACCAGGCTGTCCTTCAGGGTCAGGTCGTGCTCGTAGATGATCCGCCGCAACGTACCGGTCAGGCCAAGGCGGTCGCCATTGTTCTCGTAATAGAAAACGAAGTCCTCGGTCAGGGTATCGCGCAGCAACGGCACCTCGAGGATTTCCTTCGGCAGGCGGCTCAGCGACACGCTCTCGATCAGCGCGTCGGGCTTGCGCAGGTCACGGTAGGCACGCGGCGCGTCGGCGTCCGCGGGTGCCTGGGCGCCGATCGGCTGGCCGAGGTCCTCTTCGGCCGGGCGCCCTCCGCCGAGCCGCTCCAGCCAGCCCATCTGCCAGGCCAGCACACCGCCGGCGGCCAGCGCGGCGACGATCCCCAGCACCGGCCACAGGGCGCTTCGGGGGCGCGCAGCGGCGGGCGCAGGGGTTCCGTTGGCAGGGCTGGGGGTGTTGTTCTCGCTCATGGTTCGCTAATCCCGTGTCATCCGTACGAGGGGATGCTTCAGTAGGTAAAGGTCTTGACCAGCACCAGGTCGCCGATGGTGCGCAGGGGCACGACGAAGGTCTCGTGCTTCTCGTCGACGCTGTTTTCGTTGAACACCAGGTTGACCTGCGCGGTGATCACGTCCTGTACGTTGCTGCCGGCCTGGAAGTTGTAGCCCTGGTTGTTGAGGTTGCCCCAGTAGTTCACGTAGATCAGGTAGGTGCCGTGCAGCGGCGCGCCCATGGTGAACATCTCCGGGCCGGGCCCGTCGACGCCGTCCGGATCGAGGCCGCCGCTGTTGCTCAGGCGCGGATGCGCCCAGTAGGCGTGCTGGCCATCGGGGGTGACGATATGCAGGTCGAGCTCGGCCTTCGGATCGTCCCAACCCAGCACCACGCGCACGCGCGGCGGCAGTTGGGAGCGATTGGCCTCGTAGAACTGTACGCGCTTGAGGATCTTGCCGTCGGCGCTGCCGACCTGGACGCCGTTGGAGCCGTGGCCGAACGCATAGGGGCGGACGAAGCGCCCGGCGCCGTCGGTATAGAGAGGGAGAGGATTGCCGTTGACCACCAGGCGCTGGGCGCGCTCGGTGCCGACCAGTTCGCGCAGGTGTCCTTCGATCAGGCTGCGGCCGCGCTGGCCGCCGCGATCGATGGGCGGAGTCGGATAGGCGACACGCGGGGCATCGGGCTGTTCGAGCAGGCCGGAATAGCGCCAGCCTGCCGTCGGACCATCCAGGTCCACCGAAGGCTCGGCTAGTGCAGGCAGCCCGAAGGCCAGTCCGAACAGCACCGACAGGCAGCCGGCACTCGAACCGAAGATACGCATGATCAATCCCTGGTCGTGCGATTCATGAAAGCTGCATCTTAACGATTGCGCTGTCCGCTGGATATCCCCGGCGACCGGCGGAATCTGCGAAATCCACCGCGATTCGACGGAAAACGGAAAGCACAGGGGGCGCCATGCGGCGCCCCGTTGTCATTTACGCTTCAGCGCCGTACCGGCCGCTTCTGCAGCTTGCGCTGCAAGGTCCGTCGATGCATGCCCAGGGCACGGGCGGTGGCGGAGATGTTGCCCTCGTGCTCGGCGAGCACGCGCTGGATGTGCTCCCATTGCAGGCGATCCACCGACATCGGGTTTTCCGGCACCAGGGTGTCCAGGTCGGCGTGCTCGGAGAGCAGCGCGGCCAGCACGTCATCGGCATCCGCCGGCTTGCACAGGTAGTTGCAGGCGCCGCGCTTGATCGCCTCCACCGCGGTGGCGATGCTGGAATAGCCGGTGAGGATCACCACCCGCATGTCCGCGTGCAGCTCCAGCAGCTTCGGCAGCAGCACCAGGCCGGAGTCGCCTTCCATCTTCAGGTCGAGCACGGCATAGTCCGGCGTATCCTGCTGGGCCAGCGCCAGGCCTTCCTCGGCGGAGCCGGCGGTGCTGACCCGCAGGCCGCGACGGCTCATGGCCCGGGCCAGGACCCGGGTAAAGGTGGGATCGTCGTCCACCAGCAGGAGGTGGGGATGTTCTTCCCCTTCGAAGAGCAGCTCTTCAGACATAGGCAGGGCCTCTCAGACGGATCACTCAAGCCATTCCGTAGCTGCGCGGCAAGCGCAGTTCGGTCAGAGTGCCGCCATCTTCGTGGTTATACAACTTCACCGTTCCACCAGCGCGGGTCACGCTGGCCTGACTGAGAAACAGGCCGAGGCCGAAGCCCTTGCCCTTGGTGGTGAAGAACGGTTTGCCGATCTGTTCGGCGATCGCCAGGGGCACCCCGACGCCGTGGTCGCGGATACTCAGGCAGATACTGCTGCTGTCCCAGTCCAGGCGGATGTCGAGATCGTCGGGACAGGCGTCCGCCGCATTGTTCAGCAGGTTCAGCAGAGCCTGGCTGAGGTCGGTCGGCGGGGTCAGGCGCGGCGCGGAGCCGAGGCCCAGGCACTGGTAGCGGTAGGAAGCCTCCGGACGCATCAGGTGCCAGCGGCGCAGCACCGATTCCAGCCATTCCGCGGCGCTTTGCTCTTCGATCGCCTGGCGACGGTCGGCCTCGGCCGCCCGTACCAGTTGCTGGAGGGTGTGCTTGCACTGCTTGACTTGTTCCTGGAGCAATGCCAGGTCTTCCTGCAGGGTCGGGTCCTGCGGGCGCTCCTGGCGCAGCTCGTTGAGCAGCACGCTCATGGTCGCCAGCGGCGTACCCAGTTCGTGCGCGGCACCGGCCGCCTGGGTGGCCACCGCGAGCAACTGCTGGTCGCGCATGCTTTCCTCGCGCCGCTCGGCCTGCATGTGCGCCTGCCAGCGCAGCGCCTCGGACATCTTCACCACGAAGAAGGTGATGAAGGCCGCCGACAGGGCGAAGTTCAGCCACATGCCGAACAGGTGCAGGTTGATCAGCATCGCCTCGTGCTGAACCGCCTGCAGGTGCAGCGGGTGGTACCAGATCAGCAGCAGGGTGTAGCCGGTCAGGGCCAGGCCGGAGAGCACCATGGAGTAGATCCAGGGCAGGGTCGCAGCGGCGATGGTCAGCGGTACCAGGTAATAGGAAACGAAGGGGTTGGTCGAGCCGCCCGAGTAATACAGCAAGGTGCTGTGGATGATCAGGTCGCAGGCCAGTTGTACCGCGTACTCCTGGTCGGTCACCGGCCACGGCGCGCGCAGGCGCAGCGCGGTGAACAGGATCAGGCAGGCGGACAGGCCAAGGGTCAGGCCGAGCGCCAGCCACGGCAGCGGCAACAGGTCGGAGAGCCAGGCAAAACCCACCGAGCCGGCCTGCGCGGCCAGCACGAGAATACGGATGAGGAGCAGACGGCCAAGGTTCTGGCGACTGGCGGAGAGCAGGAAAACCGGTGCGCGCATGTTTTCTTCCGGAATAAGCGCGAGTATAGCCAAGACGCTGTCGGCAACTCTGCGGCAAAGTGACTCAGAAACCTCGCAGGTCGCCATCCTGCCCTGTTTCGCCGAGCGCTGTCAGGGCTCAGATCAGTAAATTTCACGTTTTTTCCGAAATCGCCTAACCCGTTCCGGGAAAAGCCTTCGTCTCATGGTCCAAGACTGGCGTATAGGCGTGTTTGCCGCGCCTGCCGGAACGATGCTCTACAGTGTGAATTCAGCCTTAGTACAAGGAGTTGCCCAATGTCTGCGATTTCCCGCCTGGCCGCCGCCGTCACCCTCTGCGCCGCCAGCCTCTCGGCCGTCGCCGAGGAAGCGCCGCGCTACAACCAGGTCTCGCTGCACGCCGAAGTCAGCCAGCAGGTGGCCCACGACCTGATGCAGGTCACCCTCTACAGCGAAAACCAGGGCAGCGATCCGGCCAAGCTCGCCGCCGAGACCACCAGCGTCCTCAACGCCGCCGTCGCCGACGCGCGCAAGGTCAAGGGCGTGACCATCAGCCTGGGCAGTCGCAACAGCTATCCGGTCTACGACGACAAGGGCCAGAAGATCACCGGCTGGCGCGAGCGCGCCGAGCTGCGCCTGGAAAGCTCCGACTTCGCCGCCCTCGGCCAGCTTTCCGCCGACCTGCTGGGCAAGCTGAAAATGGGCGGCATGGACTTCAGCATCGCCGATGCGACCCGCAAGAAGAACGAGGACCAATTGATGAAAGGCGCCGTGGACGCGTTCAAGGAGCGCGCCCAGTTGCTCACCGAGGCGCTCGGCGGCAAGGGCTACAAGCTGGTCAGCCTGAGCGTGAACAGCGCCGGCGCGCCGCGCCCGTACCCGGTGATGCGGATGGCGGCGATGAAGGCCGACGCCAGCTTCGGCGGCGCCCAGGCGCCGGAGATCGAGGCCGGGACCAGCCAGGTCACGGTCAACGCCGACGGCGTGATCGAGGTGCAGATGCCCTGATCCGGTCGGCGCGCACCACAAGAGGCAGCCTCCGGGCTGCCTCTTGCGTTTCCACTGTCTCTCGCGCAGCAAACGCGGCCTGCGTCGCGTTTGCGCAAATTCGAAAATGCGACATTCCCTTTCAATCGGATAACAACATCTACACTGAAGCGACCTCGACGCTTGCGGCCGGCACACGCCCTGCATAGCTTCGCGCAAGACAGCTCACGAGGCTGTCCCTCGCAGACAATCAAAATAACCAGAGGTCACTCCATGCGTAGAAACGCCGTCATCCGCTCCGCGATCATGCCCTCGCTGCTCGGCGCAGCGCTGGTCGCCGCCGTTCCCCAGGCCTTCGCCAGCAACCTGATCTTCTGCTCGGAAGGCAGCCCGGCCGGCTTCGATCCCGCCCAGTACACCACCGGTACCGATTTCGACGCCGCGGCGGAAACCGTCTTCAACCGCCTGACCCAGTTCGAGCGCGGCGGCACCAAGGTCCTTCCCGGCCTTGCGGAAAGCTGGGACGTCAGCGACGACGGCAAGACCTATACCTTCCACCTGCGCAAGGGCGTGAAGTTCCACAGCACCGACTACTTCAAGCCGACCCGCGAATTCAATGCCGACGACGTGCTGTTCACCTTCGAACGCATGCTCGACAAG
>NZ_KV812697.1:156840-256628 GCF_001813485.1 Pseudomonas sp. HMSC067G02 | reverse complement strand
GCCCCATCAACCATTAAATCCGTATACCCAGAATTTCGAGGCGATGGCCTGCGGTTGCGTACTGCTGGCCTACGACCAGGGCGAGCGGGAAAACGAGGCCTTGGGTTTCCGGGACATGGAGAATATCGTGCTGTATCGCTCGGTGGCGGACATCCAGGAAAAGCTCGCGATCCTGCGCCTCGATACGGCCCTCGCCGAGCGGATCGCGCGAAGCGGCCAGGCGCTGGCCATCGAACGATTCAGCTTCGCCGCTGTCGGTCAGAGTATCGTCGAGGCCATGCGGCCCGCGTTGCGCGAGCCGGAGCGTCCCGGATGGCTGGAGAAGACCTGGCGACGTATTTTTACCTGAGAGTAGCAGCCGAAAAGAGCTGGGGCTTCAGGCGTGTTTGCTATTGTTCAGCTTGTTTTTCCGGGCTGGGGGGAGGTGTAGGACCGATGAAGATCGCAGGATCGCTCATGCATGTCTGGCGCTTTGAATGGGGACGTGAAGGACAGGTAAGGTTGTAGTTATGACGCTCGTCGATGATGGTTCGCAGCCATTGGTTTCCGTGATCATCGCTTCCTATAACCACGAAAAGTACATAGAAGCGAGCATCGCCAGCGTGGCTGCGCAGACGTACCGCAACGTGGAACTGCTGGTGGTGGACGATGGTTCCAGCGATGGCAGCGTCGAGCTTTTGCACGGGCTCCAGGCGAAGTACGGCTTCGACCTCAGGGTCCAGCAGAACCAGGGACTGTCGAAAACGCTCAACGAGGCGATCGCCAGGGCACGGGGAAATCTCATCGTGCCTTTCGGGTCGGACGACATCATGTTGCCGCAACGCCTGGAGAAACAGGTGGCACACATGTGGGACAAGCCCGAGGTAGGTATCTGCGCGGGCAATATCGAGATCATCGACTCCAATGGCCGGGTCATGCCGGGTAAGGAGCAGCGCAAACGCGACCTGCCTTTCCGCCGCCTCGACTTCGATGACCTGTTCCTGGACCGCAAGCCGGGCCCGATGGCGCCCACCCTGATGTTCCGGCGGGAAGCCCTGGAGAAGGTCGGCGGTTTCGATCCGGACATACGCCTGGAAGATGTCTACATCGAACTGGCGGTAACCAAGGCTGGCTACGTCATCGATATTCTTGGCGAGGTCCTCGCCCAGTACCGCAAGCATCCCACCAATACGTACAAGAACGCCCGTTTCATGGTGGACAACGTATTCAAGACGTACAGCCAGTTCAGCGATCACCCCGATTACGAGCAGGTGATCATGCGCTTCCGCAATTCGATGTTCCTCAAGTGCTCGAACCGGGACAAGGTGCTGGCCCGGGAGCTGCTCTCCGGCTTACCGCTGAAGTACTGGAACGAGAAGACCTTCCGCGGCATTGCGCGGCTGTTCTTCTCCTGACCGCTGATACCGCCGCGCTCAAGGCGCGGCGATATCTTCACCGCGCCTGCTGGCGGCGAACCTTTGCTGGATCCACAGCGCATACAGCAGCGCCATGGGAATCCAGATCAGGAACCAGTGTTCCTTGGGACGGGGCAGGAAGGCGTTGCCCTCCGTGAGTCCGGCTGCCAGGCCGAACACCAGCCAGGTCGAGGCTAGCAGAACGGCTGGAGACTTCCGGTTTTTCCAGGAGAAGGCGAAGGCCAGGGCGTAGATCGCCACCCACAGCAGGAGCCCGATGATCCCTCCAGCGAAAAGCACACCCAGTTCGATGTTGTGCGGGTCGGCGAGCAGCATGCCGTTGCTCAGGACGATTCGCATCGGATGATCGTAGCCGTGTCCGAGCCATGGATGCTCGCCGATCTGGCGTAGGGCGTCGGCCCAGATTTCCGGGCGAAACGATGCCCCTCTCTGGGTGATCACTTCCGGGTACAGGATGTAGCCCAGTAGCGCTCCAGCCAGAGCGAGTGCCAGGGCGATGAGGGCCTTTTTCCTGTCTCCGGCCAGGACCAGCCACATAAGGGCTGCTGTGAGCCCTACCAGGGGAGTACGCGAACCGGTCGCGATGAGAAGGCCACCGAGCAGCGCCAGGGAAATCAGTGGCAAGGGGGCCAGGATAGGGCGCGACTGCATCCAATAAGCCAGCCAGAATGCCGTGAAGGCGCCATAGACATGGGCACTCAGTAATGGGTTATAGAGAGCGCCATAACCGGTAAGGCGCAGCGGGTTGGCGTCCCAGTAGTATTGCAGCAAGGTGGCTGCCGCGGAGATCACCGCGCCAAGGGCTGCCAGCCAGGTCGCGGTCTTGAGGCGGAGGGGGGCCTCGAGCGCCAGGATGGCGGCGCAGAAGAATAGGAGAGCGATGTACAGGGGGCGCTTGAGCAGCGAGCCGGTGGAGTTCTCCGGGGCCGACCAGGACAGGCTCAGCATCATGTAGCTGCTGAAGGCGAGGAAGGCGATGAACAGCGGCGAGCCCGTTAGCGGGCGAAGCAGACGCGGTTGCAGTATCACGTACAGTAGCGTCGGTGCCGCCAGGAGGATATAGAAAAGGCGATGGTAGTCGGAGCGGTCGCCGACCCAGAACATTCCGGTGAGCAGGGCCAGCCAGCCCAGCGGCAGGATCCAGTGGCTGAGGATGCGGCTGGTATCGTGGCGGAGACGGGTCAGTCGGGTAGCTGCGAACATTCCTTGCTCAATCCAGTTGCAGTTGCTTGAGGAGCTGCTCGAGTGTCCAGTGGACCTGGCTGCTGCGGAGATAGGCCTTGAGCACCAGGTGCTCGCTGTCGTCGAGGAACCAGGTTCGATCCTGTTCGTAGCGCAGCAGGTGCTTGAAATTGCGAATGCGCTGGGCGGCGCTGAGCGCCGAGCGCTGGACCCGCAGGTCGGCGATGTCGATCAGGCCCATCCGGCCTTCCGGCGTGCGCACCACGTTGCCCAGGTGCAGCGAGCGGAAGTACACCCCCTTGGCGTGCAGCGCGGCGATCAGCTCGCCCAGTTGCGTCCGGACTGCGTCGCCGCACTCCGGGTCGTTGCGGTCGAGTTGGCGGAGGGTCTGCCCCGGTAGCGGCTCGTAGTGCACTGCGTCGCGCTGGATATGTGGGATCCGCAGTACGTCCAGCACCTTCGGGCAGACGATGCCGCGCCGCGCCAGTTCGCTGGCATTGCGGGCGAAGCGCTCCGCATAGGGGAACAGGGCTGCGGAGGAAATCAGGCGCTTGCGGCGAAACAGCTTGAGGAAGGACCCGTCGCGCAGACGCAGTACCTTGTCCCCATGACCATCGGCTTCCAGCACTTCTGCGTTGTCACGCAACTGCAAGTAGGAGGGGTAGTCTATGACTCGCATGCGAGCTCCTGAACGAACGGCCCGCCATCTTACCCCAACACGCCTTCCAGGCAGAGTGATGGAGGTCCTGTGCTACACTCCGGGACCTTTTCAGCATGTAAGAAACCATGAGCGATAGTCCTCAGAATCCCGGACCTTCCAGTCTCAAGATCTATTTCCGCCTGTTGGGCTACGTGAAGCCCTACATCGGAATGTTCCTACTCAGCATCGTCGGTTTCCTGATCTTCGCGTCGACCCAGCCGATGCTGGCGGGCATCCTCAAGTATTTCGTCGACGGCCTCTCCAATCCTGACGCGGCATTGTTTCCGAATGTGCAGTGGCCCTGGTTGCGCGACCTGCACCTGGTCTACGCGGTGCCGTTGCTGATCATCCTGATCGCTGCCTGGCAGGGGCTGGGCTCGTTCCTCGGCAACTTCTTCCTGGCCAAGGTTTCCCTGGGGCTGGTGCATGACCTGCGGGTCGCCCTGTTCAACAAGCTGCTGGTGCTGCCGAACCGCTATTTCGACACGCACAGCTCCGGCCACCTGATCTCGCGCATCACCTTCAACGTGACCATGGTTACCGGAGCGGCCACGGATGCCATCAAGGTGGTGATCCGTGAAGGCCTGACCGTGGTCTTCCTGTTCCTCTACCTGCTGTGGATGAACTGGAAGCTGACCCTGGTGATGCTGGCGATCCTGCCGGTCATCGCGGTGATGGTGACTACTGCCAGCCGCAAGTTCCGCAAGCAGAGCAAGAAGATCCAGGTGGCCATGGGCGACGTCACCCACGTCGCCTCGGAAACTATCCAGGGCTACCGGGTGGTGCGCAGCTTCGGCGGCGAAGCCTATGAAGAGAAGCGCTTCCACGACGCCAGCCAGAGCAATACCGACAAGCAGTTGCGGATGACCAAGACCGGCGCGGTCTACACGCCGATGCTGCAATTGGTGATCTACGTCGCCATGGCGATACTGATGTTCCTCGTGCTGTGGCTGCGCGGGGACGCCTCGGCCGGCGACCTGGTGGCCTATATCACCGCGGCGGGCCTTTTGCCCAAACCGATCCGCCAGCTTTCCGAGGTCAGTTCCACGATCCAGCGCGGCGTCGCCGGCGCCGAGAGCATCTTCGAGCAGCTCGACGAAGCGGCGGAGGAAGACCAGGGGAGCGTCGAGAAGGAGCGGGTCAGCGGGCGCCTGGAAGTGCGCAACCTGAGCTTCCGTTATCCCGGAACCGACAAGCAGGTGCTGGATGACATCAGTTTCGTCGCCGAACCCGGGCAGATGATCGCCCTGGTCGGCCGTTCCGGTAGCGGCAAGTCGACCCTAGCCAACCTGGTTCCGCGCTTTTATCAGCACAATGACGGCAAGATCATGCTTGATGGCGTTGAGGTCGAGGATTATCGCCTGCGTAACCTGCGCCGCCACATCGCCCTGGTGACCCAGCAGGTCACGCTGTTCAACGACAGCGTGGCCAACAACATCGCCTACGGCGACCTGGCTGGCGCGCCGCGCGAGGAAATCGAGCGGGCGGCGAAGGCTGCCAACGCCAAGGAATTCATCGACAACCTGCCGCAAGGCTTCGACACCGAGGTCGGCGAGAATGGCGTGCTGCTTTCCGGCGGCCAGCGCCAGCGTCTGGCGATCGCCCGGGCGCTGCTCAAGGACGCGCCCCTGCTGATCCTCGACGAGGCGACCTCGGCGCTGGACACCGAGTCGGAGCGGCATATCCAGGCGGCGCTGGACGAAGTGATGAAAGGGCGCACCACCCTGGTGATCGCCCACCGCCTGTCGACCATCGAGAAGGCCGACCTGATCCTGGTGATGGACCAGGGGCAGATCGTCGAGCGCGGCAGCCACGCCGAGCTGCTGGCGCAGAACGGCCACTATGCGCGGCTGCACGCGATGGGACTGGATGAGCAGGCGCCGGCGCCTGTCGGCTGATAAACTGGGCGTCTGCCCCGAGAGGTTGTTTGGAGTTCCCATGAAGTTGTCCATGCCCCGTTTCGACCAGGCCCCGGTGTTGGTGGTCGGTGATGTGATGCTTGACCGCTACTGGCATGGCGCGACTTCGCGCATTTCGCCGGAGGCCCCGGTGCCGGTGGTCCGCGTCGAACAGCACGAGGACCGCCCCGGCGGCGCCGCCAACGTCGCGCTGAACATCGCCGCGCTGGGCGCACAGGCCTTGCTGGTCGGCGTCACCGGCCGCGACGAGGCCGCCGACAGCCTGGCCAACAGCCTCAAGGCCGCTGGAGTGGACGCGCGCTTCCAGCGCATCGATAGCCAGCCGACCATCGTCAAGCTGCGGGTCATGAGTCGTCACCAGCAATTGCTGCGGGTCGACTTCGAGGAACCGTTCCGCACCGACGCGGCGGCCCTGGCCGTGGACGTCGAGTCGCTGCTGGCCAAGGTCAAGGTGCTGGTGCTGTCCGACTACGGCAAGGGCGCGCTACAGAACCACCAGGTGCTGATCCAGGCGGCGCGGGCGCGCAACATTCCGGTACTGGCCGATCCCAAGGGCAAGGACTTCGCCATCTATCGCGGCGCCAGCCTGATCACCCCGAACCTGTCCGAATTCGAGACCATCGTCGGCCGTTGCGCCGACGAAGCCGAACTGGTCGCCAAGGGCCAGGCGCTGATGAGCGAACTCGACCTCGGCGCCTTGCTGGTGACCCGCGGCGAGCATGGCATGACCCTGCTCCGCCATGGCCAGCCGGCCCTGCACCTGCCGGCGCGGGCGCGGGAAGTGTTCGACGTCACCGGTGCCGGCGATACGGTCATCTCCACCCTGGCCGCGGCGCTTGCCGCCGGCGAGGAGCTGCCGTCCGCGGTGGGCCTGGCCAACCTGGCCGCCGGCATCGTGGTCGGCAAGCTGGGTACCGCGGCGATCAGCGCGCCCGAACTGCGTCGCGCGGTGCAGCGCGAGCAGGGTTCCGAGCGTGGCGTGCTGGGCCTGGAGCAACTGCTGCTGGCAATCGAAGACGCCCGCGCCCACGGTGAGAAGATCGTCTTCACCAATGGCTGCTTCGACATCCTTCACGCCGGCCACGTGACCTACCTCGAACAGGCGCGCGCCCAGGGCGACCGCCTGATCGTCGGGGTCAACGACGACGCCTCGGTCACTCGCCTGAAGGGCGTTGGCCGGCCGATCAACTCGGTGGACCGGCGTATGGCGGTACTCGCCGGGCTCGGCGCGGTGGACTGGGTGGTGAGCTTCGCTGAAGACACTCCCGAGCGCCTGCTCGAGCAGGTGCGTCCGGACGTGCTGGTCAAGGGCGGCGATTACGGCGTCGAGCAGGTGGTCGGCGCGCAGATCGTCAAGGCCTACGGCGGCGAGGTACGGGTGCTCGGCTTGGTGGAGAACAGCTCCACCACCGCCATCGTCGAGAAAATCCGCCAGAAAGGCTGAGCCTTTCCCCGGCCGGTCGCCCCTGGCGGATGACTGGCTGGCCTGACAACTCCCTTCGGCGAGACGGTCATAGGCGCTGCCCATGCGGCGGCGCATGATCCGGGCATCCCATCCTGCGTGGAGCAAGATGCCCATGAGCACCGATGTACAGGGCCGTGCCCTGGCTGTACTGAACCGTGTCGCCCAGGCCGACTGGCCGGATCGCTTCAATCTTCGCAAACCCTTCGAGAAACTGCTCTACAGCGGCAGCCGTACCGGCTTCCGCCTGGCCAGCGAGCGTTCGGCGAAGCAGGCGAAGGGACCGCGCAAGGCCGATCCGGACGGGTTGTTCGACCTGTCGTTCTCCGACGACCAGCAGATGCTGGTGGACATGCTCGAAGGCTTCGCCCTGGAGGTGTTGCGTCCGCTGGCTCATGACGCGGATGCCGAGGCCAGCCTGCCGGCGGAACTGCTCAACCAGGCGCTGGAGCTGGGCCTGACCCACTATGGGGTCGGCGAGGTGCACGGCGGCATGGCCGGTGAGCGCACCACGGTGACCACTGCCCTTATCGCCGAGGCCCTGGCCAAGGGCGACCTGTCGCTGGCGGCGGCCCTGCTGGTGCCGTTGTCGGCGGCCAACTGCATCCGCCGCTGGGGCAGCCCCTCGCAGCAGGCGCAGTGGCTGCCGGCGTTCGTCAGCGAAGAGGGGGCGCCGCTCACCGCCATCGCGGTCAACGAGCCGAGTCTGCTGTTCGACCCGCAGAAACTGGCGACCCGCGCCCGGCGCAAGGGCAGTCACTACCTGCTTTTCGGAGAGAAATGCCTGGTCCTGCGCGGCCTGGAGGCCAGCCG
This sequence comes from Pseudomonas sp. HMSC067G02, assembly GCF_001813485.1. Taxonomy (NCBI): domain Bacteria; kingdom Pseudomonadati; phylum Pseudomonadota; class Gammaproteobacteria; order Pseudomonadales; family Pseudomonadaceae; genus Pseudomonas; species Pseudomonas sp. HMSC067G02. The sequence goes on along the minus strand of NZ_KV812697.1, from coordinate 249,137 downwards.
CCTGATCGTCGCGGCGAAGACCGACGAGGGGCCTGCGCTGTTCCTGGTGGAAGCCTCCGCCAAGGGCGTCGAGCGACGTGCCGAGCCGGCGATGGGACTGAAGGCCGGCGGCACCGCCCGGTTGCGCCTGAAGAGCGTCAGGGTGCCGGCGGACAACCGCCTGGCCGCCGAGCATTTCGACTACCGGGCCTTCCTCGATCACGCGGCCCTGGCCTGGTGTGCCCTGGCGCTGGGCACCGGGCAGGCGGCGCTGGACTACGTGATCGCCTACTGCAACGAGCGCGAGGCCTTCGGCGAGCCGATCAGCCATCGCCAGGGGGTCGCCTTCATGGTCGCCGACATCGCCATCGAACTGGACGCCATGCGCCTGATGGTCTGGCGCGCCTGCGCCCTGGCCGAGCGCGGCCAGCCGTTCCAGCGCGAGGCTTACCTGGCGCGTCTGCTGTGCGCCGAGAAGGCGATGAAGATCGGCACCGACGCCGTGCAACTGCTCGGCGGCCACGGCTTCACCAAGGAGCATCCGGCCGAGCGCTGGTACCGCGACCTGCGCGCGGTAGCGCTGATGGCCGGCGGCCTGCACCTGTGAACCCGAGCGAGTGCGCGGTCCGCCGCGACGAGTGAACGAGGAATCGACATGTACCTGGAAACCCCGAAGAAATTCCGCAGCCTGTCCAACCAGGCGCATCAGGTCGCGGAAAACTATTTCCGGCCGATCTCGCGCAAGTACGACAAGGCCGAACACGCCTATCCGAAGGAGCTGGACCTGCTCGCGGCCTTGCTGGACGGCATGAACAGCGGCTCGCCCGAGGCTGTCGGCGCGACCTCGGCGAGCAAGCGCGCCGGCAAGCAGGTAGAGGAGGGCATCAAGAATGGCGGCAACCTGTCGGCATTGCTCGGCGTGATGGAACTGTGCTGGGGCGACGTCGGCCTGCTCCTGGCCATGCCGCGCCAGGGGCTGGGCAACGCGGCGATCGCCGCGGTGGCCAACGAGGAGCAGTTGCAGCGCTTCGGCGGCACCTGGGCGGCGATGGCGATCACCGAGCCGGGCTGCGGCTCGGACTCGGCGGCGATTCGCACCACCGCGACCCAGGATGGCGACCACTATGTACTGAACGGCGAGAAGATTTTCGTCACTTCCGGCGAGCGGGCCGATGCCGTGGTGGTCTGGGCCACCCTGAACCGCAACCTGGGGCGGGCGGCGATCAAGTCCTTCGTGGTCGAGAAGGGCACGCCGGGGATGACCGTGACGCGCCTGGAGAAGAAGCTCGGGATCAAGGCTTCGGATACCGCTTCGATCAGTTTCAATGATTGCCGGGTGCCGGCCGCGAACCTGCTGGGCAACGCCGAGGTCGACGTGCAGAAGGGTTTCGCCGGGGTCATGGAGACCTTCGACAATACCCGCCCGCTGGTGGCCGGCATGGCCGTCGGGGTGGCCAAGGCGGCGCTGGACCGGACCCGCGAATTGCTGAAGAAGGCTGGCTGCAAGTTCGACTACAGGAAACCGCTGCTCACCGTCAGCCACGCCGAGGCCACTCTCTATCGCCTGGAGGCGGAGTGGGAGGCAGCGCGCCTGTTGACCTTGAAGGCGGCATGGATGGCCGACAACAAGCTGCCCAACTCGAAGGAAGCGTCCATCGCCAAGGCCAAGGCTGGACGGGTGGCCAACGAGATCACCCTGAAGTGCGTGGAGCTGGCTGGCGCCCTCGGCTACGCCGAGGATGAGCTGTTGGAGAAGTGGGCGCGGGACTCGAAGATCCTCGACATCTTCGAGGGCACCCAGCAGATCCAGCTGCTCATCGTCGCTCGCCGCCTGCTCGGCAAGTCTTCCAGCCAGTTGAAGTAGAAAGGGCGGCAAAGCCCGCCCGGTTCAGGCGCTGGCGCGGTCGCGCCCACCGCCGGCCTGGTCGCCGTTGCTGGATGGCCACAGTGCCAGCCAGTCGCGGAAACGGATGCGTTCCTCATGCACCAGCCAGCCGTCCTGTACGGCAAAGCTCTCGGCCAACCACAGGCCGCGGGTGGCCGCAGGGCGCAACTGGCCCTTGCGCAGGGTGAACAGGTCGCCGGTGGGGCGCCCCTGGTCCAGCGGCAGCAGGTAGAGATCGGGGCGCCGACGGTCCAGGCGCGCCACCAGCGGACCGCTCTCGAGCCGCTCGTCGACATGGTAGAGGCTCGGCTCGCGCGCATCGCGCGGCAGCTCCAGGCGCATGTCGTAGACCAGTTGCAGCGAGGCCGTGGGCAGGTGTACGTAGGCGCGTGGGCGCTCCAGCAAGCGCAGGCTGCCGGCTTGCACCGGACGGGCGGCGCCGGACAGCGGGGTGAGGACGAAGTGGCTGTTCTCCCGGTAGCGCAGCGAACCCTGGTAGGGCGTCGGCAGCCAGGTGTCGCCGAAGCGCCCGCCGAGCCAGCCGCCGGCGGTCTCCACCAGGCATTCCTCGGCGACTTCCTGGATCGCCGTGAGCAGCGGCAGGTTCAGTTCGTGGGCCGGTACGTAGCCGGAGATCAGCTTGAGCACGGTATCGCCGCGGTCCAGCCGGCGCTGACGGACCAGCACCCAGTAGTCGCGGCCCTGCCAGTTCAGGGTCAAGCGCACCGAGACCCCCAGGTTGGCCAGCTCGGCGACGAAGCGCTGCGGGTCGGCTACCTCCATGCGGCGGCGGCGGACGAGCATCTGCTGGAAGTTCAGCGGCAGGCCGAGGGCCTGGTAGACCAGCCCGTCCGGGGAGGCCTCCACCAGCAGCGGCAGGGTCTTGAAGGCGGACGGATCCTTGCGGGCGAGCATACGGGGCATACGGGGCTCCTTGTCGGGTCATCGCGCCGGGGCGGGACGGAGGCTCACGTTCGATGCACCGGCCACCGGAGGCGAGGGCGGCAGGCAGGATACGGCTCGTTCGGGAGGAACATGGCAGCGGAATGCACCGCGGGTGTCAACCCGCGGATGTTGCAGCCGATGTATGGTTCAGGCCTTTTTCAGGGCTTGCGCGGCCATCGCGACATTATGGGCCAGGTGCAGCGGATTGATGGTGCCGACGATGGCGGCGGCGACGCCCGGCTGGTCGAAGACCAGTTCGAAGCTGGCGCGCACCGGGTCCTGTCCGGCGCCCAGGCAGGCATGCCCGCTGGCCAGCGCCTTCTTCACCAGGATGCCCTTGGCATGGGCCGCGGCGTACTCGATGACCGGGCGCTCGGCGCGCTCGTTCAGGTTGTAGGTGACCATCGCGCAATCGCCCTCGCGCAGGGCGCGCAGGCCACCTTCGACGGTCTTGCCGGAGAGTCCGTAGGCGCCGATCAGGCCCTCGCGCTTGAGCGCGGCGAGAGTCGGGTAGACCTCGCTGTTCTCGAGGATATCCAGGTCGTTGCCATCGGAATGCACCAGCACCAGCTCGATCCGCTCGGTCTCCAGGCGCTTCAGGCTGCGTTCGACGGAGCGCCGGGTATGCGTGGCGGAGAAGTCGAAGACTGACTGGCCGTCGACGAACTCTTCGCCGACCTTGCTGACGATCACCCAATGCTCGCGCTGGCCGCGCAGCAGCGGGCCGAGGCGTTCCTCGCTGCGGCCGTAGGCCGGGGCGGTGTCGATCAGGTTGATGCCGAGGTCGCGGGCCAGGGCCAGCAGGTCGGCGGCTTCGCGGTCGTCGGGGATGGTGAAGCCGGAAGGGTACTTCACTCCCTGGTCGCGGCCGAACTTGACGGTGCCCAGGCCCAGGGGCGAAACGGCCAGGCCGGTGTCGCCCAGCGGGCGGTGCAGGTCGTGGAGGGTATCCCTGATCATGCGAAGGCTACCTCCCAGGCCGGTTCGGCGAGCGGCGGACGCGGCAGTTGCGGCAGCGCGGCATGTTCGCTGGGGCGGATGCCGTCTTCTTCCAGGCGGGCGCAGACCCGGTCGGCGAAGTCAGGGGCCAGCGCCAGCTTGGTCGGCCAGCCGACCAGCAGGCGTCCCTGTTCGGCGAGGAAGGCGTTGTCCGGGCGCAACAGGTTGGACTGTGCCGGCTCGGCGCGATCCACCCGCAAGGTGGCCCACTGCGCCTGGCCGAGGTCGATCCAGGGCAGCAGCTTTGCCAGTTCGCGGCGTGCTTCGGCGATCTGCGCGGCTTCGTCGCGGGCCACGCCATCGGCTTCGGCGATGTCGCCGCCGAGGTACCAGACCGACTGGCCGTCGCGGGTCGGATGGGTGGTCACGGTGATCCGTGGCTTCGGCCCGGCCCCCAGGCAGTGGGCGTACAGCGGTTTCAGGGTCGCCGCCTTGACCATCACCATGTGCAGCGGCCGCCGCTGCATGGCCGGTTGTTCCAGGCCCAGTTCGCGGAGCAGCGCCTCGTTGCCGGCACCGGCGCTGAGCACCACGCGCTGTGCACGGATCTCCCGGCCGTCGACGCACAGGCCGGCCAGTTCCCGGCCTTCGCGCAGCGGTTCGATGCGCTCGCCGGCGAGCAGGCTGTCGCCGGCCAGTTCCGCCAGGCGGCGAATCAGGTCGGGGACGTCGAAGACGATTTCCGTGAGGCGGTAGGCCTTGCCCTTGAACCCCTTGTCGCGCAGCGCCGGAGGCAAATCCTCGCCCTTGGCCTGCTCGACCCGGCTGCGCACCGCCTTGCTGGCGAAGAAGCTGGTAAGGCTGCCGGCCAGGCCGCCCGGCGACCACAGGTAGTGCGCCTCGGAAAGCAGGCGTACGCCCCGCAGGTCGAGTTCGCCGTCGCTGCCGAGACAGGCGCGCCAGCGCCGCGGCATGTCGGCGATGGCTTCGGAGGCGCCGGTCAGGGCGCCATGCAGGGCGTACTTGGCGCCGCCGTGGATGATCCCCTGCGACTTCACGCTCTGTCCGCCGCCGAGGCTGGCGCTTTCCACCAGCACGGTGGCGTAGCCGGCCCGGCGCAAGCGGGCGTTCAGCCAGAGGCCGGCGATACCGCCGCCAACGATGAGGATGTCGGTGGAAAGGGCTTGGGGCATGGGGCTGCCTTATCGGGAACGGAAAGGGCGCAGTATACAACCTGCGCCCGCGACGGTCGTTCAGTGCCCCGAAGCGCGGGAGAACAACTGGATCACCAGCACGCCGGCGATGATCAGGCCGATACCGAGGAGGGCTGCGGGGTCCAGGCGCTGGCCGTAGACGAACATCGCCACCAGGCTGACCAGGACGATGCCGAGCCCGGACCAGATGGCGTAGACCACGCCGACCGGCAGGGTGCGCATGACCAGCACGAGCATGCTGAAGGCGAGCACGTAGCCGCCCACCACCAGCAGCAGCGGCAGTGGCTTGCTGAATCCGGCGACGGCTTTCAGCGAGGTGGTGGCGACCACTTCGGCGGCGATGGCGATGGCGAGGTAGAGATAATTGGTCATGGCGGCGTCCTCCGGAAACTGCGGCCATTCTAGGGAGCCGGCGGATGGGATAAAGTCGTTACCTATCTGTATTGGAGATAGGTTATGCAGTGGAACCTGGAGCAGATCCGCCTGTTCGTCAGCGTCGCCGAGCGCCAGTCGTTCTCTGCCGCCGCCCGCGAACTGAAGCGGGTGCAATCGGCGGTGAGCAACGGCATCGCGCTGCTGGAGGCGGACCTCGGCGTCACCCTGTTCGAACGCAGCAGCGGACGCCAGCCGCGCCTGACCGACGAGGGCCGGGTGCTGCTGGCGGAGGCGCGCGAGGTGCTGCGCCAGTGCGAGCGCCTGCAGGGGCGCGCGCTGGGCCTGGCGCGCGGCGAGGAGCCGCGGCTGCGCCTGGCCCAGGACGAGGCGATGCCTTACCAGCCGGTGCTGGACAGCCTGGAAGCGCTGGCGCAGCGCTTTCCCAGTCTGGAGGTGCAGGTGTCCAGCGGCGGCCAGGGCGACGTGACCCGTCGTTTGCTCGAGGAGCAGGCTGACCTCGGCCTGCTGTTCCACCATGAGCGCATGCCTGAGTCGCTGGAGCGGCGGCGCCTCGGCAGCGTCGAGATGGTCACGGTGTGCGGCGCCGGCCACCCGCTGGCCGGGCTGCAACGGGTCAGTCGCCGCGAGCTGGCACAGCACCGGCAACTTTTGATCGTGCCCCAGCAGAGCGGCTATCCGGGCGGCGAGCAGATCAGCCCGCAGGTGTGGCGGCTGGACAGCTTCTATTCCATGGCCGAGTTGCTGATGCGCAACCTCGGCTGGGCCTGGCTGCCGCGGCACGTGGTGCAGTACCCCACCTACGATCGGCTGATGGTGGAGCTGACCAGCGACTGGACGCCGCCGTCGCTGGTGGTCGAACTGGTCTGGCGGCGCAACGAGGTGCTCGGCCCGGCGGCGGCCTGGCTCGGCGAAACCTTCACCCGCCACCTGCGCGCCATCGGCTGAGCCGGTCGGCGGGAGTTTTGCTAAGCTGCGCGCCCATGAACCGTACCCTCTATACCCTGCTGTTCCACCTCGGCTTGCCGCTGGTGGCGTTGCGCCTGTGGTGGCGCGCGCGCCAGGCGCCGGCCTATGCCAAGCGCATCGGCGAGCGTTTTTCCCTGTCCTTGCCCGAGGTGCCGCCCGGCGGCATCTGGGTGCACGCCGTCTCGGTGGGCGAGAGCATCGCCGCCGCGCCGATGGTGCGGGCGCTGCTGGAGCGCCATCCGCAGCTGCCGGTCACCGTCACCTGCATGACCCCGACCGGCTCGGAGCGCATCCGCGCATTGTTCGGCGAGCAGGTCCGGCACTGCTATCTGCCCTACGACCTGCCCTGGGCGGCGGCGCGCTTCCTCGACCGGGTGCGGCCGCGCCTGGCGGTGATCATGGAAACCGAGCTGTGGCCCAACCATATCCATGCCTGTGCCGCGCGCGGGATCCCGGTGGCGCTGGCCAATGCGCGCCTGTCCGAGCGCTCGGCGCGTGGCTACGCGCGCTTCGCTGGGCTGACCCGGCCGATGCTCGCCGAGCTGTCCTGGATCGCCGTGCAGACCGAGGCCGAGGCCGAGCGCTTCCGTCGTCTCGGCGCGCGTCCTGAGTGCGTCAGCGTGACCGGCTCGATCAAGTTCGACCTGCGCATCGACCCGCAGCTGCCGCTGGCCGCTGCCGCCCTGCGCGAGGAATGGGACGCGACGGCGCGACCGCTGTGGATCGCCGCCAGCACCCATGCCGGCGAGGACGAGATCGTCCTGGCAGCCCACCGGCGCCTGCTGGAAACGCGTCCCGACGCGTTGCTGATCCTGGTGCCGCGCCATCCGGAACGCTTCGCCGGCGTCCACGAGCTATGCCGCCGCGAAGGCTTCGCCACGGTCCGGCGCTCCGGCGGCGAGCCGGTGGCACGCGCGACCCAGGTGCTGCTCGGCGATACCATGGGCGAGCTGCTGTTCCTCTATGCCCTGGCCGACATCGCTTTCGTCGGCGGCAGCCTGGTGCCCAACGGCGGGCACAACCTGCTGGAGCCGGCGGCCCTGGGCAAGCCGGTGTTCGCCGGTCCGCACCTGTTCAACTTCCTCGACATCGCCGCGCAATTGCGCGACGCCGGGGCGCTGCTCGAGGTGACGGATGCCGGCGAGCTGTGCGACGGCCTCACGCGCCTGTGGGCGCAGCCGGAGGTCGCGACGGCCATGGCCACTGCCGGAGAGAAGGTGCTGCGCAACAACCAGGGCGCCCTGGAGCGGCTGCTGGCGGGGTTGGCGCGGTTGCTCGAGCGCGGCGGGTAGCGCCCGCCCCGTCGGCCCTCCCCTGGCCCTGCATCGCGACAGGGCGTTTCAGAACGTCGGCGGGGTGATCACCCAGAGCACCAGGGTATCGCTGTCGCCTGGGTTGCCGTAGCGATGCGGTTCCTGGCTGGAGTAGCTGAAGCTGTCGCCCTCGCGGAGCTGGAAATGGCGGTCGCCGACCCAGAGTTCGAAGATTCCGCTGAGGATGTAGCCGGCTTCCTCGCCCTCATGGCTGTAGCTCTGCTGGCTGTAGGTGCCCGGCGGGAAACGCGAGTGGAGGATCTCCAACTGGCGGCTGGGCTGCGGGGTGAGCAGTTCGTCGATGATGCCGTCTTCGTAATGCACGCTCATGCGCGTGTTGCGCCGCACCACGTAGCCGGCGTCCGCCGGGTCCACCGCGGCCTCGCTGGCGAAGAACCACTGGATGGTCACGCCGAGGCTGCGGGCGATGTTGAACAGCGCCGGAATCGACGGATATGCCAGGTTGCGTTCCAGTTGGCTGATGTAGCCGGCGGTGAGTTCGCTCTGTGCGGCCAGCTCGGCCAGGGTCAGGCCGCGGCGCTTGCGCAGGCCGCGGATGCGGGTGCCGAGGAAGTGCGTTTCGCTGCGCGGCGTGTCGGTGGCGTCCGGCGGTGACGGGCGGGGCATGCGGCGGGGTCCTGGCTGCGTTTGCGGCATTCTAGGGGCTGGGCCGGGACCCGTCGAGGGAGCCGCGGCCGCGCCGCTCAGATGCTCCAGGCGGCCTTGAGCCCTTCGTAGATCGCCTCCTCGGCGGTGCGGGGGGCCAGGCAGTCGCCGATCCGCAGCACCTCCGCCAGGCCGTGCAGGCTGTCGGCCAGTCGGTCCACCGGCTGGTGGCCCTGGCATAGCACCAGGGTATCGACCTCCTCGAACAGCATCGCCTCGCCGCTGGCGCTGTGCTGCATGTACACCGTGGTATCGTCGCAGCCGTACAGGCGGGCGTAGGGCGTGACCGGGATACCCAGGCGGTGCAGCTCGCCGGCCAACTGGTCGCGCACGTACAGCGGCAGGCTCTCGCCGCAGTGGGTGCCGTTCACCGCCAGGCGCACCTGGTGGCCCTCGCGTACAAGATTTTCCGCGATACCGGGGCCGATCCAGTCGCCCCGCCAGTCGGTGACCAGCACCGAACGACCGACCCGCACCTCGCCGCGCAGCACCTGCCAGGCATCCACCACCTGCAGCTCGCCGCCGCGCTCGAAAGGCGGCCAGTAGGGTTCGGCGCCGGTAGCGACGATCACCAGGTCCGGCCGCTCGCGCTCCACCAGCGCGCGGTCGACCGGCGTGTTGCGGCGTACCTCGACGCCGGCCAGTTGCATCTCCCGTTGCAGGTTGGTGGAGGCGCCGCCGAATTCGGCGCGGCGCGGCAGCAGTTGCGCCAGGTTGACCTGGCCGCCGAGCTGGGCGCCGGCCTCGCAGAGCACTACCTCGTGGCCGCGCTGTGCCGCCACCGCCGCCGCCTTCATCCCCGCCGGGCCGCCGCCGGCGACCAGCACGCGCTTGCGCCGCGAGGCCGGATTGGGCGTTGCGTAGGTCAGCTCGCGGCCGGTTTCCGGGTGCTGGATGCAGGAGATCGGATAGCCTCGGTGGAAATGTCCGATGCAGGCCTGGTTGCAGGCGATGCAGGCGCGCACGTCGTCGCTGCGCCCGGCCTCGGCCTTGTTCGGCATCTGCGGGTCGCAGATCAGCGCGCGGGTCATGCCGCAGACGTCGGCCTGGCCTCGGGCGAGGATGGCCTCGGCCTCCTGGGGCTGGTTGATGCGCCCGGTGACGAACAGCGGGATCGCCAGGCGCGCCTTGAAGGTACCGGCTTCGCGGGCCAGGTAGGCCGGCTCGATGGCCATCGGCGGGACGATATGGATGGCGCCGCCGAGGGAGGCCGAAGTGCCGGCGACGATGTGCAGGTAGTCCAGCTCGCCCTGGACCGCCTCGGCCGCCTGCAGCGACTCGCTTTCGCTGAGACCCTCGGGGTCGCGCTCGTCGGCGGACAGGCGCAGGCCGACGATGAAGTCCTCGGAGGTGGCCGCGCGCACCGCCGCCAGCACTTCGCGGAGGAAACGCAGGCGGGCATCGAGGTCGCCGTTGTAGCCATCCGTGCGGCGGTTCACCCGCGGGTTGAGGAATTGCGCCGGCAGGTAGCCATGGCTGGCGACCACCTCCACCCCGTCCAGCCCTGCCTGGTGCAGGCGGCGCGCGGCGGCGGCGTAGCCGGCGACGATCTCGTCGATCAGCGGCTGGTCGAGTTCGCGCGGCATCACCCGGAACCGTTCGTTGGGCGAGGCCGAGGCGGAATAGGCCACCGCCAGCAGGCCGTCGGCGGACTCCATGATCTCGCGCCCGGGATGGAAGATCTGCGACAGCACCACGCAGCCTTCGGCGTGGCAGGCCTCGGCGACCCGCCGGTAGCCGGGGATGCAGGCATCGTCGGTAGCCATCAGCACGTGCGAGGTGTAGCGCGCGCTGTCGTGGACCCCCGCCACCTGCATGACGATCAGTCCGGCGCCGCCGCGGGCCCGGGCGCGGTGATAGGCGACGAGTGGCTCGTTGACCAGGTTGTCGGTAGGCATCGACGTGTCGTGGCCGCTCGACATGATGCGGTTTTTCAGGCGTTTGCCCCGGATTTCCAGGGGGCTGAACAGGTGCGGGAAATTCACGGTTGGCGTCCTTCTTGTTGTTCTCGCGGCGCGCTTCAGAAACAGGATATGAATTTACCATCAGTAAAAAATCAACTTGTTTTTTTAAAATCGACTGGATAGTTTCTGTCCCGTGGCCGCTTCCCGGCGGCTCGCTGCGATCCACTCCACAACAAGAACAAGAGGAGACGCACATGAACCGTTCCTTTCCATTGCGCCGCGCGGCCAGCGCCCGTCCGCATCCGGTTTTTCCTTGCCGCGTCCTGCTCGGCGCCGTCCTGCTGGCGTTCGGCGGCCTCGCGCCGGTCCAGGCCGATGATGGCCTGGTGGTGGTCGGCTACGGCGGCGCCGGACAGAAGGCCCAGGAGGTGGCGTTCTTCCAGCCGTTCACGCAGCAGACCGGGATTCCCGTAGTGCAGAGCGAGTACAACGGCGAGATGGCCCGGATCAAGGTGATGGCCGACACCGGTCACGCCGACTGGGACCTGGTCCAGGTCGAGGGGCCGGATCTGGCGCGCGGTTGCGACGACGGCCTGTTCGAGCGTCTGGACTGGCAGGCCATCGGCGGCAAGCAGCAGTTGATCGCCAATGCCGCCCAGGAATGCGGTTCCGCCGCGCTGGTCTGGGGCGTGGCGATCGGCTACGACGCCGACCGGCTGCAACAGCCGCCGGCGTCCTGGGCCGACTTCTGGGACGTCCAGCGCTTCCCCGGCAAGCGCGGCCTGCGCAAGCGGGCGATCTACAACCTGGAGTTCGCCCTGCTCGCCGACGGAGTGCCACGCGAGCAGGTCTATCCGCTGCTGGCGACCCGCGCCGGTGCCGACCGTGCCTTCGCCAAGCTGGGCCAGCTCAAGCCCTACATCCAGTGGTGGGAGGCGGGAGCGCAGCCGGCGCAGTGGCTGGCCGCCGGCGACGTGGTGATGACGTCCACCTACACCGGGCGCATCGCCGACGCCCACCGCGCGGGGCGCAACCTGGCCCTGGTATGGCCGGGCAGCCTGTACGGCATGGACTACTGGGCGGTGGTCAAGGGTTCGAAGCGCGGCGCCGAGGCGCGTCGCTTCATCGCCTTCGCCAATGCCCCGGATGCCCAGGTGCGCTACGTCGAGAACATTCCCTACGGGCCGACCAACCGCCAGGCCGCCCAGCGCCTGCCCGCGCAACTGGCGAGCTGGGTGCCGACCGCGCCGGCGAACCTGGAGCAGGGCCTGGCGATGGACGACGAATTCTGGGTCGAGCATGGCGAGGAGCTGGAGGAGCGCTTCAACGCCTGGGCCAGCCAGTGAGACGGGCGCCACGTAACCTGCGATCATCGGGGCTGCCCGCCGGTGGTCGCGGGCGACGAGCAGGAGCCGCGAAAGGATGAACCAGGAAGTGCGCTTTTCCCGTCTGGAACCAGAGCAGCGCAAGGCGCTGCTGATCGAGGCGACCCTGGCCTGCCTGAAGCGGCATGGCTTCCAGGGCGCCTCGGTGCGCAAGATCTGCGCCGAGGCCGGGGTATCGGTGGGCCTGATCAATCACCACTACGATGGCAAGGACGCGCTGGTGGCCGAGGCCTACCTGGCGGTCACCGGACGCGTCATGCGCCTGCTCCGCGGCGCCATCGACACCGCGCCGGGCGGCGCCCGCCCGCGGCTCTCGGCGTTCTTCGAGGCATCCTTCTCCGCCGAGCTGCTCGATCCGCAATTGCTCGACGCCTGGCTGGCGTTCTGGGGTGCGGTGGGCAGCATCGAAGCGATCGGGCGGGTCCACGACCATTCCTATGGCGAGTACCGGGCGCTGCTGGTCGGCGTGCTGCGGCAACTGGCGGAGGAGGGCGGCTGGGCGGACTTCGACGCGGAACTGGCGGCCATCAGCCTCAGCGCCCTGCTCGACGGGCTGTGGCTGGAGTCTGGGCTGAATCCCGCGACCTTCACGCCGCGGCAGGGCGTGCAGATCTGCGAGGCCTGGGTGGATGGCCTGGAGGCGGGCGCCCATCGCCGCTTCCGGCGTGCGACGGAAGCTTGTTGATCGTCCGTTCAGTAGTGGATAGGCTGCTGCTGGCAGCGGAAGGCGCCCCGGCCCCTTCCGCCCACCGTCCGACAACCCAGAACAAGAAACGCCCCGGCCCGCCGGAGGCGCAAGGTGATGGCGATGGTTCCGCGCGTATTGGTGGTCGACGACGACCCGGTGATTCGTGAGCTTCTCCAGGCCTATCTCGGCGAGGAGGGCTATGACGTCCTCTGCGCCGGCAACGCCGAGCAGGCGGAAGCCTGCCTTGCCGAGTGCGCCCATCTCGGCCAGCCGGTCGAGCTGGTGCTGCTGGACATCCGCCTGCCCGGCAAGGACGGCCTGACCCTGACCCGCGAGCTGCGGGTGCGCTCCGAGGTGGGGATCATCCTGATCACCGGGCGCAACGACGAGATCGATCGCATCGTCGGCCTGGAGTGCGGCGCCGACGACTACGTGATCAAGCCGCTGAACCCGCGCGAACTGGTGTCGCGGGCGAAGAACCTGATCCGCCGGGTGCGCCATGCCCAGGCCAGCGCCGCCCCCGCCCGGCAGGCCCTCAGGCAGTTCGGCGACTGGCTGCTGGACGCCGACCGGCGCCGCCTGATCGACCACGCGGGCAACGAGACCCTGCTCACCCACGGCGAATTCCAATTGCTCGGCGCCTTCCTGCGCAACAGCGGGCATACCCTGAGCCGCGACCAGTTGATGGACCAGATCCGCAACCGCGAGTGGCTGCCCAGCGATCGCTCCATCGACGTGCTGGTCGGCCGCCTGCGTCGTAAGCTGCGCGACGACCCGGCCGAACCGCAACTGATCATCACCATCCACGGCGCCGGCTACCTGTTCACCGCCGCGGCCAGCGACGCCTGAGCCATGCAGGCCCGCTGGCTGGCGCTCTGCGGATGGCTGCTGGGCGGCCTGGCACAGGCTGCGGAGACCATCCGCTATTGCGACTATCCGGTATACCCGCCGATCTCCTGGAGCGATGGCCAGCAGGTCCGGGGGCTGGCGCCGGAGCTGGTGAAGCGGCTGTTCGGCGCGCTGGGCTACCGGGTCGAGGTGGTGGTGCTGGGCAACTGGCGGCGCTGCCTGCTGGACGCCGCCGCCGGACGGGTCGACCTGGTACTGGCCTACCGCACGCCCGCGCGCGATCGCGACCTGGCGTTTTCCGCCGAGCCGGTGCTGCGCGAGGAGGTGGCGATCTTCTACAACCGCCAGCGGCCGGTGCGCATCCGATCCCTCGGCGACCTCGCCGGCTATCGCGGCGGGCTGTTGTTCGGCGAAAGCTACGGGGCGGACTTCGACCGCTTCGTCGGCCGCCACGGCAACGTCGAATGGGTTTCCGACAGCCGACAGAACTTCGGCAAGCTGGTGCGCCAGCGCATCGACTACATTGCCCACGAACGCCGCACCGGCACGCTGTTCGCCGAGCGCCTGGCCGGCGGCGAGAACATCCTTGCGCTGCCCGAACCGCTGACGGTGGACTACCTGCGGGTGGCGGTCTCGCGGCACTCGCCGCTGGCAGCGAAGATGGACGAGATCGACCGGGCCCTGCGAGGCTATCGCGACGACGGCAGCATCCAGCGTTGGCTGCACGACAGCGTGCGCGACTATCGGCGCCTCGCCGGCAACCGCGCGGACGCCTGGTGAGCGGCCGCGGCGGAGTGTTGGCGCGGCGCCTGCTGTGGCGGGTGCTGCTGTTCAGCCTGTGTTTCACTGTCCTCGCCGGCGCCGTGCAGCTGTTCTTCGAATACCGCCGCGAAATGCGTGAGATCGAGGCGCGCCTGGAACTGATCCGCAGCGGCTACCTGGCCAGCTTCGAGCGCAGCCTGTGGGATCTCAACCAGGAGCAGTTGAACGTGCAGTTGCGCGGCCTCGGGGATTTCCCCGACATCGCCCGTGTCAGTCTGCAAAGCGCCGACTTCAACCTGCTGCAGGGCGACCAGCGTCCACGCGGCCTGCTGCGGGTCGAGCGCTTTCCCTTGAGCTACCAGCCGCCGGGGGGCGAGCGTCGGCATCTGGGCGAGCTGGAGATCGCCATCGACCTGGCGGCGGTCTATCGCCGGCTGGCCTCCGGCGGCCTGGCCAGCCTCTTGTGGATGGGCAGTTTCCTTTGCGGCCTGGCGGTGGCCCTCAGTTGGCTGTTCCACAGCCTGGTCACTCGCCATCTGTGGCGCATGTCCGAGTTCGCTGGGCATATCGCCGAAGGCGATCTGCAACAGCCGCTGCGACTGGACAAGGCGGACCGCGAACGCGACGAGATCGACGCCGTCGCCACCGCCCTGGAGGACATGCGCCAGGCCTTGCGCACCGATCGCCGCCGGCGCGACGCCGACCGCGACGAGTTGCGTCGGCAGGTCGAGCGGCGCACCGCCAGCCTGCGCCGGGCGAAGGACCAGGCGGAAGCCGCCGACCGCGCCAAGAGCCGTTTTCTCGCGACCATGAGCCATGAGATCCGTACCCCGCTGAACGGCATCCTGGGCATGGCCGAGCTGCTGCGCGAGGCATCGCTCGGCGAGCGTGACCGCCAGCGCCTGCGGGCACTGGCGACAGCGGGGGAGGGACTGCTGGCGATCCTCAACGAGGTCCTCCACTTCGCCCGGCTGGAGGAAGCGGCGGATGTGCCGGAAGCGGTGGACTTTTCCTTGCGGAGCCTGCTCGAGGACGTCCTCACCCTGCTCGAACCACGGGCGCGGGAGAACGCCACACGGCTGGACCTGTGGCTGGACCCACAGGTTCATGACGGCCATCGCGGCGCCGAGCAGTTCCTGCGCCAGGTGTTGACCAACCTGCTGGGCAACGCGGTGAAGTTCACCGAGGCCGGCGAGGTGCGCGTTCGCGTCGAGCGGCTGGCGCGCAGCGCAGGAAGCGAGCGCCTGCGGCTGAGCGTCGCGGACGATGGAATCGGCATTCCCGAGGAAATGCGCGAACGCATCTTCGAACGCTTCACCCAGGGCGGCGACGCCGTGACCCGCCGTTACGGCGGAACCGGCCTGGGCCTGGCGATCAGCAAGCGGCTGGTGGAAGCGCTGGGCGGGCGGATCGGCGTGGAAAGCCGGGTCGGCCAGGGCAGTACGTTCTGGTTCGAGATCGAGCTGGCGCTGGCGAGCTTGTCCGGCGCGACGCCGCCGGCGGCATCGGTGTCTGCGCTGGAGGTGCTGCTGGTGGAGGACGTGGCGCTCAACCGCGAGGTAGCCCAGGGCCTGCTCGAGCGGGACGGCCACCGGGTGATGCTGGCCGAGGACGCGGGGCCGGCCCTGGCGCTGTGCCGGCAGCGGCGCTTCGACCTGATCCTGCTGGACATGCACCTGCCGGGGATGGCTGGCCTCGAGCTTTGCGCCGGGATTCGCCGGCAGCTCGACGGCCTGAACCGCGCCACGCCGATCTTCGCCTTCACCGCCAGCATCCAGCCGGACATGGTGCGTCGGTACTTCGCCGCGGGCATGCAGGGCGTGCTCGGCAAGCCCCTGCGGATGGACGAGCTGCGTCGCGCGCTGGGCGAGGTCGGCACCAGCGTGCCTGCGCTTGCGGCGGACGCTGCGCTGGACCGGCAGATGCTCGAGACCCACCGCCGCCTGCTGGGGCGGCACAAGCTCGCCGGACTGCTGGGCAACCTGCTGGGAAGCCTGGACGAGCAGTTGCCGCTGCTGGCCGAAGCCCTGGACCAGGCGGACCTGGCCGAGGCGGCGAACATCGCCCATCGCCTGTCCGGAAGCTGCCACTCCATGGGCCTGGTGGCGCTCGGCGCCGGCCTGGGCGAGCTGGAGCGCGAGGTCCTGGGCGCGGCCGGGGTCGACCCGCGAGCCTGGGGCGCACGCCTGGGTAGCCTGCGCCGCGACGGCGCCGAAGCCCTGCGCCGCGCCGGCTTCCTCGGCGAAGCCGACGCAGCGGCCGGTTGAGCGGCGCGGCGAACAACTTCCTTACAGCTTTTTACATCTTCGATCCGCGCGTTCAACGGCGTCTTACATCCGCCGCCAATAATCCGCTCATCCGTGCGCAAGACACGGCCTCTGACAGAGTGGAGACAAGAATAATGAGCCATCTCGAAGACCCCTGCGCGTACCCTCATCCGGAGGTGCGCCATGGCTGACGGCAAGGAAAGGCTGCAACTCACCCGGGCCCTGGCGAGCCGCCACATCTTCATGCTGTCCCTCGGCGGGGTGATCGGCACCGGGCTGTTCATGGGCTCCGGCGTGACCATCAACCAGGGCGGCCCGGCCGGCGCGGTGCTGGCCTACCTGGTGGCCGGGGTGCTGATGTACCTGGTGATGGTCTGCCTCGGCGAGCTGTCGGTGCAGATGCCGGTCTCCGGTTCGTTCCAGGCCCACGCGACGCGTTTCATCGGCCCGGCGACTGGCTTCATGATCGGCTGGGTCTACTGGATGAGCTGGGCCTCCACGGTAGGCCTGGAATTCACCGCGGCCGGGATGCTCATGACCCGCTGGTTCCCGGAGGTGCCCGTGTGGCTATGGTCGGGTTTCTTCGTGGTCGTGCTGTTCTCCCTCAATGCCCTGGCGACCCGTGCCTTCGGCGAGGCCGAGTACTGGTTCGCCGGGATCAAGGTGGCGGCGATCCTGGTGTTCATCGTGGTCGGGGGGCTGGTGATCTTCGGCGGTATCGAACTGAAGAGCGGTGCGCCGGCGCCGATGTTCTCCAACCTGGTCGGCGAGCGGCTGTTCCCCAACGGCCTGTCGGCGGTATTCGCGGTGATGATGACGGTGGTCTATGCCTTCCAGGGTTGCGAGATCATGGGCGTCGCCGCCGGCGAGACCGAGCGACCGGAGAAGAGCATCCCGCGGGCGGTGCGCAACGTGGTGTTCCGCGTACTGATCTTCTACGTGCTGGCCATCGTCGTGCTTTCCGCCATCATTCCCTGGCAACAGGCCGGGCTGGTGGAAAGCCCGTTCGTGCAGGTGTTCGACATGGTCGGGATTCCCTACGCGGCGGACCTGATGAACTTCGTCATCCTCACCGCCATCCTCTCGGTAGGCAACTCGGGCCTGTACGCCTCGACGCGGATCCTCTGGGCGATGTCCAGGACCGGCATGGCCCCGCGCGGCCTGTCGAAGCTCAGCGCGCGCGGCGTGCCGCTCTACGCGTTGCTGATCACCCTGTGCTTCGCCCTGCTCTCGTTGCTGACCAGCGTGGTCGCAGCCGACACCCTGTTCATGGTGCTGATGGCGGTGAGCGGGATGTCCGGCACCGTCACCTGGATCGTCATCGCCTACGCCCAATACCGCTTCCGCCGCGAGCACATGGCCAGCGGCGGCACGGTCGCCGAGCTGAAATATGCCGCGCCGCTGTTCCCGCTGGTGCCGCTGGCCTGCATCGCCGTGTGCTGCTCGCTGTTCGTCTTCCTCGCCCTCGATCCCACCCAGCGGCCGTCCTTGTACTGGGGCTTCGGCTTCATCGCCGCCTGCTACCTGGCCTATTACGTGGTTCGTCGCCGGCAGCCGCAGGGACTGGGCGACCCCGCCCTGGGACGGGCCGGCTGAACGGCCATTCGCAGGTCCCGACGCCCGCCGCATCCGGCGGGCGTTTTCGTTTTCGCCTGGTTGGTTTGTTCGAAGTTGTAACAGCCGGCTCGCGCGGGCCTTCGCCGCTTTTCGGCGGATCGCATGGCGTGTGGCTTTGCGCCTGCCGCAGGGCCGTTACATACACCCGAATGGGTGGATTGTGGTCTTGTTGAACGAGTGTTTAGTATTGCCTGAAAGCCGCGATCGCCATCAACCAACAATAAGAACGAGGGCCGCATGACTGACCTTTCCCCATTGCAGACGCGGGTCGAAGCCGGGATCGCCTGGCTCGTCCTGAACCGTCCGCAACAGCGCAATGCACTGGATATCCCCACCCTGGAGGCCCTGCACGTTCGACTCGATGCCTGCGAGCGCGACCCGGCAGTGCGCGCTGTGGTCCTCGGCGGCAGCGGACGCAGCTTCTGCGCCGGGGCCGATCTCGCCGAATGGGCGGCGGCTGAAGCCCGTGGCGAGCTGGAAAGCTATGGCTGGACCGAGGCCGCCCACGCCCTGATGGGGCGCCTGCACGCCCTCGACAAACCCACAGTCGCCGCCGTCAACGGCAGCGCCGTGGGCGCTGGCATGGACCTGGCGCTGTGCTGCGATTTCCGCATCGCCGCCGCCTCGGCGCGCTTCAAGGCCGGCTACACCGGCATGGCCTACTGCCCGGACGCCGGCGCCAGTTGGCATCTGCCACGGCTGCTTGGCAGCGAGGCGGCCAAGCGCCTGCTGTTCCTCGACGAAGCCTGGAGCGCGGAGCGCGCTCTGGGCGCCGGACTGGTCGGCGAGGTGGTCGCCGACGAGCGCCTGGTTGAGACGGTCGGCGCCTTCGCTGCGCGTCTCGCCAGCGGCCCGACCTTCGCCTTCGCCCAGACCAAGCGCCTGCTGCACGACGGCGCCGGGCGCTCGCTGGCCGAGCAGTTGCGGGCCGAGCAGGCCGCCGGGCTGCTCTGCGGGCGCAGCGAGGATGCCGCCGAGGCGCTGCGCGCCGTGGTCGAGAAACGTTCCCCTCAATTCAGCGGGCGCTAGGCGCCGAGCAGGTGATTCCCATGGATTTCAGGCTGACCCAGGAACAGGACATGCTGGTCGAGGCGGTGCGCAGCTTCGTCGAGAAGGAACTGCTGCCCCACGAGGACGATGTCGACCGCGCCGACGCGGTGTCGCCGGAGCTGGCCGCACAGATTCGCGGCAAGGCCCTCGCCGCCGGTTTCTATGCCTTCAACATGCCCGAGGAAGTGGGCGGCGGCGGCCTCGACTACCTGTCCCAGGCGCTGGTCGAACGCGAGCTGTCGAAGGTCTCCTGGGCCCTCCACGTATTCGTCGCGCGGCCCTCGAAGATCCTCATGGCTTGCACCGGAGAACAGCTCGGCGACTACTTGTTGCCCTGCGTGCAGGGCGAAAAGACCGATTGCTTCGCCCTCACCGAGCCGGGCGCCGGTTCCGACGCCAATTCGATCAAGACCCGCGCGGTGCGCGACGGCGACGCCTTCGTGATCAACGGCAGCAAGCACTTCATCAGCCACGCCGGGCACGCCGACTTCGCCATCGTCTTCGCCGTCACCGACAGCTACGAGCACAACGGCCGCAAGCGCAACGCGGTGACCGCCTTCCTGGTGGACAAGGGCACGCCCGGGATGACCGTGCGCCGCGGACCGAAATGCGTGAGCAACCGTGGCTACCACACCTACGAGATCTTCTTCGACGATTGCCGGGTGCCGGCCTCCAAGGTACTCGGCGAGGTCGGCAAGGGCTGGGAAGTGGCCAACGCCTGGCTCACCGCCGGACGGGTGATGGTCGCCGCCAACTGCGTCGGCCAGGCCCAGCGCGCCCTCGACCTGTCGCTGCGCTGGGCGGCCGATCGCAAGCAGTTCGGCCAGCCGATCGGCAGCTACCAGGGCGTTTCCTTCAAGCTCGCCGACATGGCCACGCAGATCCGTGCCGCCGAGCTGATGACCCTGCACACCGCCTGGAAGATGGACCAGGGCACCATGACCGACGGCGAGGCCGGCATGGCCAAGCTGTTCGCCAGCGAGACCCTCGGCAAGGTCGCCGACGAAGCGGTGCAGATCTTCGGCGGCATGGGCCTGATGGATGAAGGACCGGTCGAGCGTATCTGGCGCAACGCGCGGATCGAACGGATCTGGGAGGGCACTTCGGAAATCCAGCGGCACATCGTTTCCCGCGAACTGCTGCGGCCGTTGCTGCGTTGAAGTCCTGGCTCCCCTCTCCCTCCAGGGGAGAGGGGAAGGCTGCCATGTTCCGAATCGAGAACCGACATGAATCGTGAAAACCTCAAGCGCCTGCTGGCACCCAGGCATCTCGCCTTCATTGGCGGCCGTGGCATGGCGCGTGCCCTGAAACGCTGTGCCGAAGGCGGTTTCGCCGGCCAGTTGTGGCTGGTCAATCCGCAGCACGCCGAACTCGAAGGCGTACCCTGCGTGGCCAGCGTCGCCGACCTGCCGTGCGGCCCGGACGCGGCGTTCGTCGCCACCAACCGCGAACTGACCCTCGACGCGGTCGCCGCGCTCGCCGCCAAAGGCGCCGGCGGGGCGATCTGCTATGCCTCCGGCTTCGCCGAAACCGGCGAACAGGGCCTGGCCGTGCAACGCCGGCTGCTGGCCGCCGCCGGCGAAATGGCGCTGCTTGGCCCGAACTGCTACGGCTTGCTCGACTACCTGCACGGCGCCGCGCTATGGCCGGTGGCACATGGCGGTCGGCAGGTGGAGCGGGGCGTCGCGGTGCTGACGCAGAGCGGCAACTTCGCCTACAACCTGTCGATGAGCGACCGTTCGCTGCCGGTGGCCTATATGGCATCGGTGGGCAACCAGGCGCAGCTGGGCATCGCCGAGCTGATGGACGTGCTGCTCGACGAGCCGCGGGTGACTGCCATCGGCCTGCATCTGGAAGGTCTGAAGAACGTCCCGGGGTTCGCCCGCGCGGCCTACAAGGCGTTGCAGAAAGGCGTGCCGGTGATCGCCCTGAAGACCGGAGTGTCGAAGATCGGTGCGGCCCTCGCGCTCAGCCACACCAGTTCCCTGGCCGGTTCCGACGCGCTCTACGACAGCCTGTTCGAGCGCCTCGGGGTAATCCGTGTGAGCGGCCCGGTGAGCTTCGTCGAAACCCTCAAGGCCGCCGCCTGCGGCCACCTGCCTGGCGGGCCGAGCCTGGTCGCGCTGGCCTGTTCCGGCGGCGACGCCGGGTTGATCGCTGACTACGCCGAGCGCAACGGCCTGGGGTTGCCGTCTTTCGACGCCGGACAGCGCGACGAACTGGCCGGGGTGCTGCCCGACTACGCCAACATCGCCAACCCGCTGGACTTCACCACCGCCATCTGGGGCGATGCCGCGGCCCTGGAGGAAATGCTCGACAGCGCTTTGCGCAGCCCTGCCGACGCCGCCCTGCTGGTGCTCGACTATCCGGGCGAGGAAACCGGCGAGCGGCCGCAGTGCGACCTGCTTCTGCAACGCTACTGCGCCGCGCTGAAGCGCCACGGCAAAGTCGGCTTCATCGCCTCGGCGTTCCCGGAACTGCTGCCGGCCCGGGCCCGCGAGCTGTTGCACGGCGAGGGCGTCGCCGCGCTGCAAGGCGTCGAGGATGGTCTCGCCGCCTGGGGACGGATAGCCCGCTACCGCCAGCGCCGCGCGGCGCTGCTGGAGCGCGGTGAGGCGGCGTTGGTGCCGATCTGCCCAGGGCCGCTGGCGGGCGACGGCTACCTGCTCGACGAGTGGCAATCCAAGCAGGCGCTGAAACCCTTCGGCCTGCCACTGCCCCAGGGGGTGCTGAGCACCCCCGGCCAGGCCCGCGAAGCGGCCCTCGACCTCGGCTTCCCGCTGGTGCTCAAGGCGGTCAGCGCCGCGCTGCCGCACAAGACCGAGGCCGGCGGCGTGGCGCTCGGCCTGCGCAACGAGGCGGCGCTGGAGGCGGCATTGTTCGACATGCGCGAAAGCCTGGCCCGGCACGCGCCGCAACTGGTCTTCGAGCGTGTGTTGCTGGAGCGCATGGCAGGCGCGCCGCTGGCCGAGCTGATCGTCGGGGTCAAGCGCGAGGAGGGCTTCGGCCTGGCATTGGTGATCGGTGCCGGCGGGATACTCGTGGAGCTGCTGCGCGACAGTCGCAGCCTGCTCCTGCCGACCACCGACGCGGCGATCCGCGATGCCCTGCTGAGCCTGCGCAGCGCGCCGTTGCTCAGCGGCTTCCGCGGTCGCCCGGCGGTATCCATGGAGGCCCTGGTGGCGGCGATCCGCGCGGTCGCCGAATTCGCCTGCGAACATGCCGAGCGCTTGCTGGAGCTGGACGTCAACCCATTGCTGGCGGATGCCGAGGGAGCGCTGGCGGTGGATGCGTTGATCCGGCTGGCCAATGGCTGAAGGCCCGGGCGGACACGACGGCTCCCCCTTCCGCTTGTGGGAATGGGAGCAAGAGCGCTGCGGCGCGAGCGGCGACTCCGATGGTCGCCGAACTGGACGAGGATATTGCCCATGCAACCACAGAAGACCCTCACCGCCGGCCAGGCCCTGGTCCGCTTGCTGGCCAACTACGGCGTGGATACCGTTTTCGGTATCCCCGGCGTGCACACCCTCGAGCTGTACCGCGGACTTCCGGGCAGCGGCATCCGCCACGTGCTGACCCGCCACGAGCAGGGCGCCGGCTTCATGGCCGACGGTTATGCGCGGGTCAGCGGCAAGCCGGGAGTGTGCTTCGTCATCACCGGGCCGGGCGTGACCAACGTCGCCACCGCCATCGGCCAGGCCTACGCCGACTCGGTACCGCTGCTGGTGATTTCCAGCGTCAACCACAGCGCCAGCCTGGGCAAGGGCTGGGGCTGCCTGCACGAGACCCAGGACCAGCGTGCCATGACCGCGCCGATCACTGCCTTCTCCGCCTTGGCCTTGAGCCCGGAACAGCTGCCCGAACTGATCGCCCGGGCCTACGCGGTGTTCGACAGCGAGCGTCCGCGCCCGGTGCATATCTCGATCCCGCTCGACGTGCTCGCCGCGCCGGTGGCCCATGACTGGAGCGCTGCCGTGGCGCGCCGCCCTGGTCGTGGTGTGCCGTGCAGCGAGGCATTGCGGGCGGCGGCGGAGCGCCTGGCTGCGGCCCGGCGACCAATGCTCATCGCCGGCGGCGGCGCGCTGGCGGCCGGCGAGGCGCTTGCCGCGCTGAGCGAGCGCCTGGCCGCGCCGCTGTTCACCAGCGTCGCCGGCAAGGGTCTGCTGCCGCCGGACGCGCCGCTCAACGCCGGGGCCAGCCTGTGCGTAGCGCCGGGCTGGGAGATGATCGCCGAGGCCGACCTGGTGCTGGCGGTGGGCACCGAGATGGCCGACACCGACTTCTGGCGCGAACGCCTGCCGCTGTCCGGCGAACTGATCCGCGTCGATGTCGACCCGCGCAAGTTCAACGACTTCTATCCCTCTGCCGTAGCGCTCAGGGGCGATGCCCGGCAGACCCTGGAAGCGCTGCTGGCGCGCCTGCCGCAGGAGGCCCGCGACGCCGCGCCGGCCGCCGCGAGGGTGGCGCGCCTGCGCGCGGAGATCCGCGCGGCACACGCGCCGCTGCAGGCGCTGCACCAGGCGATCCTCGACCGGATCGCCGCTGCGCTGCCGGCCGATGCGTTCGTCAGCACCGACATGACCCAGCTGGCCTATACCGGCAACTACGCGTTCGCCAGCCGAGCACCGCGCAGCTGGCTGCATCCCACCGGCTACGGCACCCTCGGCTACGGCCTGCCGGCCGGCATCGGCGCCAAGCTCGGCGCCCCGCAGCGCCCGGGCCTGGTGCTGGTCGGCGATGGCGGCTTCCTCTACACCGCGCAGGAACTGGCCACCGCCAGCGAGGAACTGGACAGTCCGCTGGTGGTGCTACTGTGGAACAACGACGCGCTCGGCCAGATCCGCGACGACATGCTCGGCCTGGACATCGAGCCGGTCGGCGTGCTGCCGCGCAACCCCGACTTCGCCCTGCTGGGCCGCGCCTACGGTTGCGCGGTGCGCCAGCCGCAGGACCTGGACGAACTGGAGCGCGACCTGCGCGCCGGCTTCGGGCAGCCCGGCGTGACCCTGATCGAACTGCGGCACGCCTGCGCGCGCTGACCGCCGGACAAGGAGAGCATCCATGCGCTATTCCGACTTCACCCAACGTATCGCCGGCGACGGCGCCGCTGCCTGGGACATCCACTATCGCGCGCTGGCACGGGTCGAGCAGGGCGAGGAAATCCTCCTGCTGTCGGTCGGCGACCCCGACTTCGATACCCCGGCGCCCATCGTCCAGTCGGCCATCGACAGCCTGCTGGCCGGCAACACCCACTACGCCGACGTGCGCGGCAAGCGCGCCCTGCGCCAGCGCATCGCCGAACGCCACCGGCAGCGCAGCGGCCAGGCGGTGGACGCGGAGCAGGTGGTGGTGCTGGCCGGCGCCCAGTGCGCGCTGTACGCGGTGGTGCAGTGCCTGCTGAATCCGGGCGACGAGGTGATAGTCGCCGAGCCGATGTACGTCACCTACGAAGCGGTGTTCGGCGCCTGTGGCGCGCGGGTGGTGCCGGTGCCGGTGCGCTCCGAGAATGGCTTCCGCGTGCAGGCCGAGGAGGTCGCCGCACTGATCACCCCGCGCACGCGCGCGATGGCGCTGAACAGCCCGCACAACCCGTCCGGCGCCAGCCTGCCGCGGGCCACCTGGGAAGCCCTGGCCGAGCTGTGCACGGCCCATGACCTGTGGATGATCTCCGACGAGGTCTACAGCGAACTGCTGTTCGACGGCGAGCACGTCAGCCCGGCCAGCCTGCCGGGGATGGCCGAACGTACCGCGACCCTCAACAGCCTGTCGAAATCCCACGCCATGACCGGCTGGCGGGTCGGCTGGGTGGTCGGTCCCGCGGCGCTCTGCGCGCACCTGGAGAACCTCGCCCTGTGCATGCTCTATGGCTCGCCGGAATTCATCCAGGATGCCGCCTGCACCGCGCTGGAGGCGCCGCTGCCGGAGTTGGAGGCGATGCGCGAGGCCTACCGCCGCCGCCGCGACCTGGTAATCGAGTGCCTGGCCGACAGCCCCGGCCTGCGTCCACTGCGCCCGGACGGCGGCATGTTCGTGATGGTCGACATCCGTCCCACCGGACTTTCCGCCCAGGCCTTCGCCGACCGCCTGCTGGACCGCCATGGCGTATCGGTGCTCGCCGGCGAAGCCTTCGGCCCGAGCGCCGCCGGTCACATCCGCCTCGGCCTGGTGTTGGGCGCCGAACCGCTGCGCGAAGCCTGTCGGCGCATCGCGCTGTGCGCCGCCGAGTTGCTCGGCCAGGCCTGAACCCCTCGGCCGCGAGCGATGCGGCCGGTCACCACGATTCGGAAACCACGATGAACGTACTGATCGTCCACGCCCACAACGAACCGCAATCCTTCACCCGCGCGCTCTGTGACCAGGCATGCGAGACCCTGGCAGGCCAGGGCCACGCGGTGCAGGTCTCGGATCTCTACGCGATGAACTGGAATCCGGTGGCCAGTGCCGCCGACTTCGCCGAGCGCGCCGATCCCGACTACCTGGTCTACGCCCTGGAGCAGCGCGAGAGCGTCAAGCGCCAGAGCCTGGCCGCCGACATCCAGGCCGAGCTGGACAAGCTGCTGTGGGCCGACCTGCTGATCCTCAACTTTCCGATCTACTGGTTCTCGGTGCCGGCGATCCTCAAGGGGTGGTTCGACCGGGTACTGGTGTCCGGGGTCTGCTATGGCGGCAAGCGCTTCTACGACCAGGGTGGCCTGGCCGGCAAGAAGGCGCTGGTCAGCCTGACCCTGGGCGGGCGCCAGCACATGTTCGGCGAGGGTGCCATCCACGGACCGCTGGAGGACATGCTGCGGCCGATCCTGCGCGGCACCCTGGCCTATGTCGGCATGCAGGTGCTGGAGCCCTTTGTCGCCTGGCACGTGCCATACATCAGCGAGGAAGCGCGCGGCAACTTCCTGCGCGCCTACCGGGCGCGGCTGGAAAATCTCGAGCAGGATGTACCCCTGCGGTTCCCGCGGCTGGAGCAGTTCGACGCGCTGCTCCAGCCGCTGGCGCGCTGACCCGGGCGACGCGCGCCAGGCCAGTCAAGCGAAGACGCCCCCGACCGGGGGCGTCTTCGCTTGTGCTAGTACTGCTGGCGCGGCTTGCTCTGTAACTGCTCGGCGGCGGCCTTGGCCAGGTCCGGCGGGAGGAAGTCCTTGTCCGGATCGTAGTCCTGCTTCAGGTAGGCGCTGAGCGCCTCCAGGTCGGCCGGGCTGAGGGTGCCGGCCGCCTGCTTCAGGCGCAGGGTATCGAGGATGTAGTCGTAGCGGCTGTTGTTGTAGTCGCGCACGGCGGCGTACAGCTGGCGCTGGGCGTTGAGCACGTCGACGATGTTGCGGGTGCCGACCTGGTAGCCGATCTCGGTGGCTTCCAGCGAACTCTGGTTGGAGATGATCGCCTGGCGCCGCGCCTGGACCTGCTCGACGTCGGTATTCACCGCGCGGTGCAGGTTGCGGGTGTCCTGCACCACCTGGCGGCGCTGGCCTTCGCGGGACTGCTCGCTCTGGTTGAGGCGCTGGTAGGACTCGCGGACCTGGGAGGAGGTCAGGCCGCCGCTGTAGATCGGGATGTTCAGTTCCAGGCCAATGCTGCGCTCGTCGACATACTTGCCATAGTGCACCAGCGGATTGGCGGCGCTGTTGGCGAAGCCGAGGGCGTCGTTGTCGCCCTTCTGGTACTGGGCCACGGCATCGAGGGTCGGCAGGTGCCCGGCCTTGCGCTGGCGGAGGGTTTCCTCGGCGGCGTTGACCGCGTAGTTGCTGGCCAGCAGGCGCAGGTTCTGCTGCACCGCGGTGTCGACCCAGGCCTTGGCGTCGTTCGGCGCCGGCGGCACCACCGGCAGGGTGTGGCGCATGCCCTCGATGGCGCTGTAGTCGCGGTTGGTCAGGGTCACCAGGGCCTGGAAGGCATCGTCCACGCGTTGTTCGGCGATCAGCCGGTTGGCGCGGGCGGTGTCGTAGCTGGCCTGGGCCTCGAGCACGTCGGTCTTGTCGGAAAGGCCCACGTCGAAGCGCTCGTTTGCCTGGTCCAGCTGGCGCTTGAAGGCGGCTTCCTCGGCCTTGCTGGTGGCCAGGTTGTCCTGGGCGCGGAGCACCGTGAAGTAGGTCTCGGCGCTGCGCAGGATCAGGTCCTGCTGGGTCGCGGAGAATTCCAGCCGGGCCTGGTCGCTGGTTTCCTTGGCGGCCTGCCACTGGAACCAGCGGTCGGCGCGGAACAATGGCTGGCTGAGGGTGGCCTGGACGACCTGGCTGTTGCGCTTGACGGTCGCCGGACGCTCGTCGAAGGCGATCCGGGTGTCTCCGACGCGGGCGCCGGCGCCGAGTTGCGGCAGCAGGCCGGCGCGGGCCTGGGGCACCACTTCCTTGCGCGCCAGGTAGTCGGCCTGGGCGGCGGCGAGGTCGGCGTTGTTGTCGACGGCTTCCTTGTAGACGCTGATCAGGTCGGTCTTGGTCGGCAGCGGGGTCGGCTGGGCGGCCCAGGCGACACCGGTAGCAGCGGCCACGGCGGCCGCCAGGGAGAGTCTGCGCAGCATTCGTTCGTCCTGGAAAAGATGCGAGGTGGGGCAAGGCTAAGGTCGCTACCGGTGGCGGTCAAGGCACCTGCGCGGCAACTGATCGAAGAGCCAGTCCGGACCGATGTGCCGGCGAACGTGCGGGGATCTGCGTCTTCCCTGGCGAGAGGGCGCCGGACTGGACCATGACTGCCGGTCGGGCGGGGCGTTTTCCCGTTGGCGAATCCCGCCGGTGTTGATTAGACTGCCGGGGTTCTTGTCGGGGTGCCCTATACGAGGGGCTGAGATCGGATAGTTCCGGATCCCGTTGAACCTGATCGGGCTAGCGTCCGGTTCCGCCTCGCGCGGACCGCAGCAACCCGCGTAGGGAACAAGATGTCCGCGCCATGCCTGCCTTGCCGGCGCGTCCTTCTCGCCACCAGTCCCGGTGGCCCCGCGTGCCAGGTTCTCCCGACAATCACCCAGGAGAGCCATCGATGAGCGCAACGCAGAAGAACAACATCACCCGCCTTGAGCAGCTCGACCGCCAGTCGACGCAGCCTTTCCCGAACTCGCGCAAGGTCTACCTGACCGGCTCGCGCCCGGACATCCGCGTCCCGGTGCGGGAAATCTCCCTCGCCGACACCCCCACCGCCTTCGGCGGCGAAAAGAACCCGCCGGTGTTCGTCTACGACACCTCCGGCCCGTATACCGACCCCGAGGTCCGCATCGATCTGCGCAAGGGCCTGCCTGACGTGCGTTCGCGCTGGATCGACGAGCGCGGCGACACCGAGATCCTCCCAGGCCTGACCTCCGAGTTCGGCCAGGCCCGCCTGGCCGACGCCAGCCTCGACGCCCTGCGCTTCGCCCACGTGCGCACGCCGCGCCGGGCCAAGCCGGGCGCCAACGTCTCGCAGATGCACTACGCGAAGAAAGGCATCATCACCCCGGAGATGGAATACATCGCCATCCGCGAGAACATGAAGCTGCAGGAAGCCCGGGCCGCCGGCCTGCTCGACCAGCAGCACCCGGGGCACAGCTTCGGCGCCAACATCCCGAAGGAAATCACCCCCGAGTTCGTCCGCGAGGAAGTCGCCCGCGGCCGCGCGATCATTCCGGCGAACATCAACCACACCGAGCTTGAGCCGATGATCATCGGCCGCAACTTCCTGGTGAAGATCAACGGCAACATCGGCAACAGCGCGCTGGGCTCCTCGATCGAGGAAGAGGTGGAGAAGCTCACCTGGGGCATCCGCTGGGGCGCCGACACGGTGATGGACCTGTCCACCGGCAAGCACATCCATGAAACCCGCGAGTGGATCCTGCGCAACAGCCCGGTACCGATCGGCACCGTACCGATCTACCAGGCGCTGGAGAAGGTCAACGGCGTCGCCGAGGACCTGACCTGGGAAATCTTCCGCGACACCCTGATCGAACAGGCCGAGCAGGGCGTCGACTACTTCACCATCCACGCCGGCGTGCTGCTGCGCTATGTGCCGCTGACCGCCAAGCGGGTCACCGGCATCGTTTCCCGCGGCGGCTCGATCATGGCCAAGTGGTGCCTGGCGCACCACCAGGAGAACTTCCTCTACACGCATTTCGAAGAGATCTGCGAAATCATGAAGGCCTATGACGTCAGCTTCTCGCTGGGCGATGGCCTGCGTCCGGGCTCGGTGGCCGACGCCAACGACGCCGCCCAGTTCGGCGAGCTGGAAACCCTCGGCGAGCTGACCAAGATCGCCTGGAAGCACGACGTGCAGGTGATGATCGAAGGCCCCGGCCACGTGCCGATGCAATTGATCAAGGAAAACATGGACAAGCAGCTGGAGTGCTGCGACGAGGCGCCGTTCTATACCCTCGGCCCGCTGACCACCGACATCGCCCCCGGCTACGACCACATCACCTCCGGCATCGGCGCGGCGATGATCGGCTGGTTCGGCTGCGCCATGCTCTGCTACGTCACGCCCAAGGAGCACCTGGGTCTGCCGAACAAGGATGACGTGAAGACCGGGATCATCACCTACAAGATCGCCGCCCATGCCGCCGACCTCGCCAAGGGCCACCCGGGCGCGCAGATCCGCGACAACGCGCTGTCCAAGGCGCGCTTCGAGTTCCGTTGGGAGGATCAGTTCAACCTCGGCCTGGACCCGGACACCGCGCGGGCGTTCCATGACGAGACCCTGCCGAAGGACTCGGCCAAGGTCGCGCACTTCTGCTCCATGTGCGGACCGAAGTTCTGCTCGATGAAGATCACCCAGGAGGTTCGCGACTACGCCAAGGAAAACGGCCTGTCCGACGAGAGCAAGGCCATCGAGGCCGGCTTCCAGGAGCAGGCGGCGCGCTTCAAGGACGAAGGATCGGTGATCTACAGGCAGGTGTAGGCCGCGCCGCACCACCGGGCCCCTCGCCGCGGCGAGGGGCTTCGGGGTGTCGGAAGCGTCAGCCGCGGCCGGGGAACAGGTTCGGCTTGACGATGCCGTTCAGGCGCGGATACGGGATCTTCAGTTCGGGGTGGGCATAGGAATACGGCGCGATGGAGTAGGCGTCGTACTTCAGCGTCACCGCGCCGAAGGTCAATGCCACGTGCGGGGTGCGCTGGAACGGCCAGGTCTTCTGGAAATCGGCGTCCTGGTCGAGCTTGTTGGCCAGCAGCCAGGCCTTGTGCGCCAGCTCGGCCTGTTTCCAGAAGGCTTCTTCCTGGCCGGGAACCAGCATGTCCTGCAGGCTCAGCACCTTGTGCTGCCTGCGGTCGTAGTTGATGAAGCCGCGACCGGGCATGCCGTGGGCGCCGCCGGTGAACAGGTAGCTGGAAAGCTCGATGATCACCAGACCGTCATGTTGTTCGCGCACCTTGGCTTGCAGGTAGCTGCTCCAGCCCGGCTCGGCGCTGTCCAGGAACTGCCGCTCGTAGGCCGCCAGCGATGCCGGCAGGGGCGTTTCGTTGTTTTCCCGGGTCATTTCCAGCAGGGCGCGCTCGACGATCGGGTCCAGCTGCGGTTCGTCGGGGAACTTCAGGGTGTCGATGTTTACCAAGGGGCACTGTTCGCCCTGGCAGCCGGGCTTCAGGTGCTCGCTGGCGAGGCGCTCGGTGGGCAGCGGGTCGTCGAGGCCGGGCTTGAAGAAGCTCTGGCAGGCGCTCAGCAGAACGACCAGGCTGCCGAGGGCGGCGAATTTCAGAAGGCGCATGGGATTCCTTTTGCGACGGTGGATGGGCGGGCTCGAAGCGTCGACCAGTCCGTTTCGACCCTGGCGCCGCGCTTGAGTTCGGCCCGCGCAAACCCCAAGTATGGCTTAGCCGTGGCCGGGAAACACGCCCGCGCGGCGAGCGCCACGAAGTTTTCCCGAGCCGTCCTGAAAGTGGCTGCGCCCTGCGCCGGGCCGCGATAGGATGGCGCGAAACCCACATACCCGAGTGAAGTGAGTCGAGGATGTCCGAAACCTTCAAACCCGCCCCCGGTGACGTCGAGCTCGTGCAGCGCGAGGAATGCTTCCGCGGCTTCTATCGTCTCGATCGCCTGCGCCTGCGGCATCGCCAGTTCGACGGCAGCATGGGCCGGGAAATCAGTCGGGAACTGTTCGTCCGCCATGACGCGGTCTGCGTGCTGCCCTACGACCCGCAGCGCGATTGCGTGGTGCTCATCGAGCAATTCCGTGTCGGGGCGATGCAGAAGCTCGCCAACCCCTGGCTGCTGGAGCTGGTCGCCGGCCTGATCGACAAGGACGAGCAACCGGAGGAAGTGGCCCATCGCGAGGCGATGGAGGAGGCCGGGCTGACCCTCGGTGCGCTCTGGCCGATAACCCAGTACCTGCCGTCGCCGGGCGGCACCGACGAGGTGGTGCATCTGTTCGTCGGCCGTTGCGACAGCGAAGGCGTCGGCGGCGTGCATGGCTTGCCGGAGGAGGGCGAGGACATCCGCGTCCACGTCTGGCCGTTGGAAGATGCGCTGCAGGCCGTGCGCGACGGGCGGATCAACAACGCGGCGAGCATCATCGCCCTGCAGTGGCTGGCCCTGAACCGGGCCGAGGTGCGTGGGCTATGGGCCTGAACCTGCTGCGCGAGCGCTACCGGGTCGACCTGGCCAGCCTGCAGGCGACCTGCGAAGCGAACTACGCGCGGCTCATGCGCCTGCTCCCGGACATGCGCGAGACGCAGGCCTCGCGCCGGGTCGCGCTGAGCGAAGGGGAGCGGCTGCTCGGCGTCCTGGCGCTGGAAGTGACCGAGGCCTGCCCGTACACCACCACCCTGCAGGTGCGCCAGGAACTGGGCCTGCCCTGGTTGCCGGCGCCGCGGCTGGAAGTGCGGGTCTACCACGATGCACGGATGGCCGAGGTGATCGGCGCCGAACAGGCGCGGCGGCTGATGGCGATCTATCCCTACCCGAACCAGGCGATGCACCAGCCCGACGAGAAGAACCAGCTCAACCTGTTCCTCGGCGAGTGGCTCGCCCACTGCCTGGCCTGCGGCCACGAGATGGTGCCGGTGGCCCAGCGCTGAGCGGTTGCAGGCAAAAGGCCAGTTGAATGGCATCAAGCCAAAAGTAGTCCTCGCAACTGTGATCTGTTCCGCTTTCCGGGTTTGCCGCCACTTTCGTCGGTCACCATAATCACCCCATTCACCGCGGACGCCTCGCCTTCAGGAGACGGCCCCTTGTCACGCCATTCGAACACTCCCGCCACCGACGCCTCCGTACTGCTGGTGCAGCTTTCGGACAGCCACCTGTTCGCCGAGGACGGCGCGCGCCTGCTCGGCATGGACACCGCCCATAGCCTGGAAAAGGTGGTCGAGCGGGTCGCCCGGGAGCAACCGCGGATCGACCTGATCCTCGCCACCGGCGACGTCTCCCAGGACGGCAGCCTGGATTCCTACACACGCTTCCGCAGGTTGAGCGCGCCGCTGGCCGCGCCGTTGCGCTGGTTCGCCGGTAACCACGACGAACGCGAGCCGATGCAGCGGGCGACCGAGGGCAGCGACCTGCTGGAGCAGGTCGTCGACGTCGGCAACTGGCGCGTGGTGTTGCTCGACTCGAGCATTCCCGGCGCGGTGCCGGGCTATCTCGAGGACGACCAGCTCGACCTGCTGCGGCGCGCCATCGACAGCGCTGGCGAACGCTTCCTGCTGGTTTCCTTCCATCACCACCCGGTGCCGATCGGCAGCGACTGGATGGACCCCATCGGCCTGCGCAACCCGCAGGCGCTGTTCGACCTGCTGGCACCCTATCCGCAGGTGCGCTGCCTGCTGTGGGGGCACATTCACCAGGAGTTCGACCGCCAGCGCGGCCCGCTGCGCCTGCTGGCTTCGCCGTCCACCTGCGTGCAGTTCGCCCCCGGCAGCAGCGACTTCACCCTCGACCGCCTGGCGCCGGGCTACCGCTGGTTGCGCCTGCACGACGACGGGCGCCTGGAAACGGGGATCTCGCGGGTCGATGACGTCGTCTTCGAAGTGGACTACGACACCGCCGGATACTGACATGCCCCCCGGTCGCGGGATGCCGCGGCCGCGTGCGTCGTTGCCGATCGGCGCGCAGGCTGGAAGATGAAGCCTGGAAGCTGGTACCGTTCGGCTTTCCCTACCGAGTTGAAGCCCATTAGCCCGTTCCCGATGACTGCGACCAGCCCATCCCTGCTGTATATCCACGGCTTCAACAGTTCGCCCGAATCGCACAAGGCGCGCCAGCTGCAGGCGGCTTTCGGCCACTTGGGCCTGGCCGAAGGCCTGCGCGTCCCGGCCCTGCACCATCACCCACGGCAGGCCATCGCCCAGTTGGAGCGGGCCATCGCCGAGCTCGGGCGACCGGTGCTGGTCGGCAGCTCCCTGGGTGGCTACTATGCGACCCATTTGGCGGAGCGCCATGGCCTGGCGGCGATCCTGGTCAATCCGGCGGTCGCCCCGCATCGCTCCTTCGACGGCTACCTGGGCGCGCAGACCAACCACTACAGCGGCGAGACCTGGGAACTCACCGAGGACCACGTGGCGGCGCTGGCCGAACTGGAAGTCACGCGCCTGCAACGTCCCGAACGCTACCAGGTATGGCTGCAGACCGCCGACGAAACCCTCGACTATCGCGCCGCGCAGGCCTTCTACCGAGCCTGCGCGCTACGCATCCAGGCCGGCGGCGACCACGGCTTCCAGGGCTTCGCCCGGCACCTGCCGGCGCTGCTGGCGTTCGCCGGCTACCCGTCGGCGCTGTGGCGCGACACCGATTTTTCGACTTTTGACTGAATAGAGACCCCATGGCTACTTACAACGCAGACGCCATCGAAGTCCTTTCCGGCCTCGACCCGGTGCGCAAGCGCCCGGGGATGTACACCGACACCACCCGCCCCAACCACCTGGCCCAGGAAGTCATCGACAACAGCGTCGACGAAGCCCTGGCCGGCCACGCGAAGAGCGTGCAGGTGATCCTGCACCAGGACAACTCGCTGGAAGTCATCGACGACGGCCGCGGCATGCCGGTGGACATCCACCCGGAAGAGGGCGTGCCGGGCGTCGAGCTGATCCTTACCAAGCTGCATGCCGGCGGCAAGTTCTCGAACAAGAACTACCAGTTCTCCGGCGGCTTGCACGGGGTCGGCATCTCGGTGGTGAACGCGCTCTCGACCCGGGTCGAGGTACGCGTCAAGCGCGACGCCAACGAGTACCGGATGACCTTCGCCGACGGCTTCAAGGACAGCGATCTGGAAGTCATCGGCACGGTCGGCAAGCGCAATACCGGTACCAGCGTGCATTTCTGGCCGGATCCGAAGTATTTCGATTCGGCGAAGTTCTCGGTCAGCCGCCTCAAGCATGTGCTCAAGGCCAAGGCGGTGCTGTGCCCGGGCCTGAGCGTGGTGTTCGAGGACAAGAACACCGGCGAGCGCGTCGAGTGGCACTTCGAGGACGGCCTGCGCTCCTACCTGACCGACGCGGTCGCCGAGCTGCCGCGCCTGCCCGATGAACCCTTCTGCGGCAACCTCGAAGGTTCCAAGGAAGCGGTGAGCTGGGCCCTGCTGTGGCTGCCCGAGGGCGGTGAGTCGGTGCAGGAAAGCTACGTCAACCTGATTCCCACGGCCCAGGGCGGCACCCATGTGAACGGCCTGCGCCAGGGCCTGCTCGACGCCATGCGCGAATTCTGCGAGTTCCGCAACCTGTTGCCGCGCGGCGTCAAGCTGGCGCCCGAGGACGTCTGGGAGCGGATCGCCTTCGTCCTCTCGATGAAGATGCAGGAGCCGCAGTTCTCCGGGCAGACCAAGGAGCGCCTGTCGTCCCGCGAGGCGGCGGCGTTCGTCTCGGGCGTGGTGAAGGACGCCTTCAGCCTGTGGCTCAACGAGCACGCCGAGATCGGCCTGCAGTTGGCGGAACTGGCGATCAGCAATGCCGGGCGTCGCCTCAAGGCGGGCAAGAAGGTCGAGCGCAAGAAGATCACCCAGGGGCCGGCGCTGCCCGGCAAACTGGCCGACTGCGCCGGACAGGAACCGATGCGCGCGGAACTGTTCCTGGTCGAGGGCGACTCCGCCGGCGGCTCGGCGAAGCAGGCGCGGGACAAGGAATTCCAGGCGATCATGCCGCTGCGCGGAAAGATCCTGAACACCTGGGAAGTGGACGGCGGCGAGGTGCTCGCCAGCCAGGAGGTCCACGACATCGCGGTAGCCATCGGCGTCGATCCGGGCGCCAGCGACCTGGCTCAGCTGCGCTACGGCAAGATCTGTATCCTCGCGGATGCCGACTCCGACGGCCTGCACATCGCCACGCTGCTCTGCGCGCTGTTCGTCCGTCATTTCCGCCCGCTGGTGGAAGCCGGCCACGTCTACGTGGCGATGCCGCCGCTGTACCGCATCGACCTCGGCAAGGAAATCTACTACGCCCTCGACGAAGCCGAGCGCGACGGCATCCTCGAGCGCCTGGCCGCCGAGAAGAAGCGCGGCAAGCCGCAGGTCACCCGCTTCAAGGGCCTTGGCGAAATGAATCCGCTGCAACTGCGCGAGACCACCATGGATCCGAATACCCGACGGCTGGTCCAGCTCACCCTGGAGGACGCCACCGGTACCCTGGAGATCATGGACATGCTGCTGGCCAAGAAGCGCGCCGGTGACCGCAAGTCCTGGCTGGAAAGCAAGGGCAACCTGGCCGAGGTGCTGGTCTGATGCGCCGCCTGCTGGCCATCCTCGGCCTGTTCGGGGGCCTGGTCCAGGCGGCCGAGGCGCCGCCAGAGCCACCGGTTCCGGCAGCCTTGAGCTTCATCTCCGAACATGCGGTGGAGGGCATGCGCGGCGGCAACCTCTCCGGGCTGGCCTGGTGTGGCGGCGCGCTGTGGACGGTTTCCGACCGCGACGACGACCGCCTGTATCGCCTGCAACCCTCGGCCGAAGGCTCCGACCAGCCCTGGCAGGCCGAGGCCGAGAGTTTCATCGCTCCGACCCCGCCGGACAGCGGGTTGCCCTGGGGCATGAGCACGCGGGTCTGGCTCAGTGGCCTGGTGCGCGGCGGCAACCTCGACTTCGAAGGCATCGCCTGCGATGCCGCCGGCAATCGCTACCTGGTCAGCGAGGCGCACGCGGCGGTCCTGCAACTGCCGGTGAGCGGCGCGCCGAACTGGCTGCGCCTGCCGCCCGGCCTGCTGCCGCAAGCGCGGGCCAGCGGCATGCTGATGAATTTCAACGCGCTGTTCGAAGGGATCGCCGTCGACCCCGAGGGCAAGCGCCTCTGGCTGGCTGCCGAGCGCGAGCGCCGCGGCCTGCTGGTGGCCCACCGCGACAACAGTGCCTGGCGCTGCGAGGGCAGCTGCGTACTGCTCGCCGAGGGCGGCAAGATCGAGCCGCCGCCGGAACTGGGCAGCGCGCGCAAGCTGCCGAAGGATTTCTCCGACCTCGCCTTCTACCGCGGCAAGCTGTTCACCCTGGAGCGCCTGGCGCATCAGATCTGCCGCCGCGACCTGGCCCAGGCCAAGGTCGAACGCTGCTGGTCGTTCGCCTCGGCGGTCCTGGCGCCGGAGCGTCGCTACGAGCTGCCTTATGGCGTCGCGGAAGCCCTGTCGCTGGACGACAAGGGCGCCTGGCTGGGCATCGACAATGGCGACCATGCGCGCGCCGATGGCGACGTGCGGC
This sequence comes from Pseudomonas sp. HMSC067G02, assembly GCF_001813485.1. NCBI lineage: Bacteria > Pseudomonadati > Pseudomonadota > Gammaproteobacteria > Pseudomonadales > Pseudomonadaceae > Pseudomonas > Pseudomonas sp. HMSC067G02. Next base: position 212,761 of record NZ_KV812697.1, on the reverse strand, counting down.
CCTTCGTCCTGCGCTTCGCCGCGCCCGCCGGCGGCTGGTTGGGGGACAAGTGACGCAACAGGCGCCCGGTCAGCGGCTGGGACGGATCATGCTGGTGCTGGCCTGGGTCGCCGGGCTGGCGCTGGCGACGCGCTATTTCGGCGTCTGGGAAGATCGACAGCGCAACCCGAACCAGGCGCCGCAATCGATCCATGGCGACGGCTACATCGAGTTGCGCCTGGCCAGCAGCCGCCAGGGCCATTACCTGCTGAACGGGCAGATCAACGGCCAGGGCGTGACCTTCCTGCTCGATACCGGGGCGACCCAGGTGGCGGTGCCGGAAGCCCTGGCGGCAAGACTCGCGCTGGAGCGCGGCGCGCCGATCACCCTGAGCACGGCCAACGGCCGCGCCACGGGCTGGCGCACGCGGCTGGACCAGCTGCAACTCGGCGATATCCGCCTGTCCGGGGTCGCGGCGCTGATTGCGCCGGGCATGGACGGCGATGAGGTGCTACTCGGCATGAGCGCCCTGAAACAACTCGAATTCACCCAGCGCGACGGCACCCTGGTGCTGCGCCAAAACACTTCTCCGTGAGGTACGCATGAGCGAATCCCTCGATCTGAGCCTGGAAGGGGTCGAACGCCGGTCGTTGGCCGAGTTCACCGAGCAGGCCTATCTGAATTATTCCATGTACGTGATCATGGACCGCGCCCTGCCGCATATCGGCGACGGCCTGAAACCGGTGCAGCGACGCATCGTCTACGCCATGAGCGAACTGGGGCTGGATGCCGATTCCAAGCACAAGAAGTCGGCGCGCACCGTCGGCGACGTGCTCGGCAAGTTCCACCCGCACGGCGACTCGGCCTGCTACGAGGCCATGGTGCTGATGGCGCAGCCGTTCTCCTATCGCTATCCGCTGGTGGACGGCCAGGGCAACTGGGGGGCGCCGGACGATCCCAAGTCCTTCGCCGCCATGCGTTATACCGAGGCGCGCCTGTCGCGCTATTCCGAGGTGCTGCTCAGCGAACTGGGCCAGGGTACCGTGGACTGGGTACCGAACTTCGACGGCACCCTCGACGAGCCGGCCGTGCTGCCGGCCCGCCTGCCCAACCTGCTGCTCAACGGCACCACCGGCATCGCGGTGGGCATGGCCACCGACGTGCCGCCGCACAACCTGCGGGAAGTCGCGTCGGCCTGCGTGCGCCTGCTCGACCAGCCGGGCGCGACGGTCGCCGAATTGTGCGAACACGTGCCGGGCCCGGACTTCCCCACCGAAGCCGAGATCATCACCCCGCGCGCCGACCTGCAGAAGGTCTACGAGACTGGCCGCGGTTCGGTGCGCATGCGCGCGGTGTACCGCGTCGAGGACGGCGACATCGTCATCCACGCCCTGCCGCACCAGGTGTCCGGTTCCAAGGTGCTGGAACAGATCGCCGGGCAGATGCAGGCCAAGAAGCTGCCGATGGTGGCCGACCTGCGCGACGAGTCGGACCACGAGAACCCGACCCGCATCGTCATCATCCCGCGTTCGAACCGGGTCGATGTCGAAGAGCTGATGACCCATCTGTTCGCCACCACCGACCTGGAGACCAGCTACCGGGTCAACCTGAACATCATCGGCCTCGACGGCAAGCCGCAGGTCAAGGACCTGCGCCAGTTGCTCTCGGAGTGGCTGCAGTTCCGCATCGGCACCGTGCGTCGACGCCTGCAGTTCCGCCTGGACAAGGTCGAGCGCCGCCTGCATCTGCTGGATGGCTTGCTGATCGCCTTCCTCAACCTCGACGAGGTGATCCACATCATCCGCACCGAGGATCAGCCCAAGGCGGTGCTGATGGAGCGCTTCGAACTCAGCGAGGTGCAGGCCGACTACATCCTCGACACCCGCCTGCGCCAGTTGGCACGCCTGGAAGAGATGAAGATCCGCGGCGAGCAGGAAGAGTTGCTGAAGGAGCAGAAGCGCCTGCAGACCCTGCTCGGCAGCGAGGCCAAGCTGAAGAAGCTGGTGCGCGAGGAGCTGATCAAGGACGCCGAGACCTACGGCGACGACCGCCGTTCGCCGATCGTCGCCCGCGCCGAGGCCCGCGCGCTGTCGGAAACCGAGCTGATGCCCACCGAACCGGTGACCGTGGTGCTCTCGGAAAAAGGCTGGGTGCGTTGCGCCAAGGGCCACGACATCGACGCCGCCGGCCTCTCCTACAAGGCCGGCGACGGCTTCAAGGCCGCCGCGCCGGGACGCTCGAACCAGTATGCGGTGTTCATCGACTCCACCGGGCGCAGCTACTCGCTGCCGGCCCACAGCCTGCCGTCCGCGCGAGGCCAGGGCGAGCCACTCAGCGGCCGGCTGACGCCGCCGCCGGGGGCCAGCTTCGAATGCGTGCTGCTGCCGGACGACGATGCGCTGTTCGTGATCGCTTCCGACGCCGGCTATGGTTTCGTGGTCAAGGGCGAGGACCTGCAAGCCAAGAACAAGGCCGGCAAGGCCCTGCTCAGCCTGCCCAACGGCTCCGCCGTGGTGGCGCCGCGCCCGGTGCGCGATGTGGAGCAGGATTGGCTGGCGGCCGTGACGACCGAGGGCCGTCTGCTATTGTTCAAGGTCTCCGACCTGCCGCAGCTCGGCAAGGGCAAGGGCAACAAGATCATCGGCATCCCCGGCGAACGCGTGGCCAGCCGCGAGGAGTACCTCACCGACCTGGCTGTTCTGCCAGCCGGGGCGACGTTGGTCCTGCAGGCTGGAAAGCGTACCCTGTCGCTCAAGGGCGACGACCTGGAACACTACAAGGGGGAGCGGGGCCGGCGAGGCAACAAGCTGCCGCGCGGTTTCCAGCGCGTCGACAGCCTGCTGGTGGATATTCCGCCACAGGATTGAAATGAGCCGTTACCGGTCTCCGATCTCTCGCATATCCGCAAGGGAATGGCGAAAGCGGCCTCTTCCGAGGCCGGCTTTCCGGGGGAATGTCGTCTCCCTGGCGGGTTCCGCCGGGTTTTCCCCTGACGCAGGTGGTCCGAAACCGGTTTCGGAATACGCTCTGCCTCTGGAGCTATGGCGCTGGTTAGGGGATGATACGCCCCTTCGGCCGCCGTTTCCGATGGCGGGTGGCCAGTAGAATTCAAGTCTTGCATCAGTAGTGCCGATCTTCGGCGAAATACGGTGGTTCTCGATGAGCGCGTGGCGCGTCTTCGCATGTCTTTCCCTCGTCAGCCTGCTCGGGCTGACGGGTTGTGCGGTCCATCCGCCGGCCCAGCTCTACCAGTTGGACGTCGGTGCTGCCGCAGTACCGAAAAAGGATGGCGGTGCGGCCGTCCTGCTCGGCCCGGTACAACTGGCCGACTATCTCAAGCGCGATGTGATGGTGCAGCGGCAGGCCGACGGTATTCTCAGCCTGTCCACCGACGCACGCTGGGCCGGCAACCTGGAGACCAATGTCAGCCAGCAACTGCTGCGGCAGATGTCCAGCGAGCTGGGCAGCAGCCGCCTGGCGCTGTTCCCGGAAAAACCCGGCTTCACCCCCCAGGTCCAGGTGATGCTGACCATCAGTCGCCTCGACTCCGGCCCCAAGCAGCCGGCGGTGATCGAGGCGCGCTGGCGCCTGCTGGACCAGAAGGGCGACCTGAAGGACAGCCGGGTGTTCCACGAGGAAGAACGGCACCAGGGCAGCATCGGCGACCAGATCCGTGCCCAGAGCGACCTGCTCAAGCGCCTGGCGGCGCAGTTGGCCAAGGACGTCAAGCCGATCGCCGTGGCGGCCGAGGCGCCGCCGCCGGCGACCGCGCGCAAGCCGGTGGCCAAGCCGAAGGCCAAGGAAGAGGAAGGTCCGAAAATGCCGCTGGTGGTGCCGATTCGCACCGATGCCGAGGTCTATCGGTTCTGATTGTCGAGAGCCGACCAGGAACAAGCCCCGCCGAAGCGGGGCTTTTTCGTTTCGGCGTCAGCGTGAGCGGCGCAACAGGAAGCGCAGGGCCATGCCGGCGAGCGCCAGCAGCAGGCAGGGTAGCCAGACCCAGCGCGCCTCCGACTGCAGCACCAGCAATCCGCGTTCGCTGAGGAAGCGCGACAGACCGATCGGCGACACGGCGATCGGATGGAAGGGCATGAAGTAGCGGGCGTCGCTCCAGGGCCAGAACCAGGCGACGCCCAGCCCGCCATTGGTCATCGCGTCCAGCAGGCTGTGCGAGGCGGTGGCCAGCGCCACCCACAGCCCGGCTTTCAGCGGTCCGCTATGCAGCGGCCGGCAGGCGAGGGCGGCGAGCGCGCCGAGGATCGCGGCGAACAATAGCGAATGGCTGAAGCCGCGATGGCCGAAGGCATCGTGATAGGCGATGCCGAGCTTGAAGGCGACTACGTCGAAGTCCGGCAGGCAGGCGGCGAGCATGCCTGCCAGCAGCAGGCGTGGCGGGATCACCCGGCTGCCAAGGGCCAGTCCCACCGCCAGGACCGGCAGCGGGTGGGTGATCAGGGTGGTCACGGGCGGGCGCGGTCGTGCATGCGCGCCAGTTGGCGCTCGAGCATCGACGGATACGGCTCCAGCAGACGCTCGACGCAGCAGGCTCCTTCCGGACTGGCGATGGCGCGGATACGGGCGCGCTCGCGGACCACCGCGTCGTCGGCGATGCTGCGTTCGACCAGCAGCAGGTTGCGGCTGTGCTGGTTGAGGGCGAGGGCGTTCTGCACGGTTTCGTTGAGCAGCAGGTCGGCCTGGGTCTGTTCGCTGAGGTCTTCGCCGAGGCTCAGGCCCAGTTGCAACTGCAAGGTGATGCCGCTGTCGGCGACCTCGATCTGCAGGGCATGGCCGAGCGCGCGCATCAGTTCACCGCAGCAGAGCGCGTTGGTCAGGTAGTCGGCGCGGTTGTCGCGGCTGTGGAAGAGAATCAGGCTGCCGCCGTCGCTGAGCGTGTGCAGGCTGCCCTTGTACTGGCGGGCGGCCTGTTCCAGGCAGTCGCGATAGCGTTGCAGGAGGTCCACCAGGCGGCTGCGCGGCAACCGGCGCAACTGTTCCTGGGCGCCGAGCTGGATCGCCAGCACCGCACTGTGTTGCGGTTCGCGCGCAGCGGCGGGCGCCGCGGGCTGGTCCCCGGCTTCGGCTCCGTTCTCGTCGAAGGCGTCCTGGTCCAGCGGGTCTTCGTCGATGGAGGTGAATTCCACCGGCTTGGTCTCGTCCAGCAGGGCGTCGCCCAGCGGAATGTCGTCTTCCTCGAAGGCCGAGGCCTCGACCTTGCGGCTGCGCAGGTCGGCTTCGTCGTCCTCCAGCAGGATGTCGTCGAAGTTCTGCGGCAGCGGTGCTTCTTCCGGCTCCGGCGCCGGCGGCTTCTCCGGCACCAGGCGCTCTTCCAGGTCGCGCGCCAGGTCGCCCAGCTCGTTCTGCAGTTCGGCGCCGGGGGCCGGATTGTCCGGATCGCGCAACCAGACACGCAATTGCAACAAGGGTGTGGAAATCTGCCGCCCCAGGCGCAGGCTGAAATACAGGGCGAGGATCAGCAGGATCAGGCTGATCAGGCCCATGCTCTGCAGGCTGATCATCATCGGCTGCTGGAACTGCTGCATGTCCAGGCTGATGCGCAGGTGCCCGGCGATCACTTCCTGGAAGGTGATCGGCGTCGAGTACAGGCCTTCGGTGGCGCCGAGCAGGCTCTGCTTCGGACGGCTGCCGGCCTCGGCGAGGATGCGCTGGTCGACGCTGTAGATCGCCGCATGGGCCACCAGCGGGTTCTTCACCAGGTTGTTCAGCAGCACGTTGAGGCTGAGGATGTCGTTGGACACCAGCAACTCGGTGGCGGACGCGGCGGTCTGGGTGATCAGGCTCTGGCCCAGGGCATCGGCCTGCTGCTGCATGGCCTGGCGAAACTGCATGCCCATGACCCAGGCGTAGATCAGCAGGGCCAGGGCCACCAGGATCAGGCTATGGCTGGCGAGCCGCAGGGCGATCGGGACGCGGCGCTGGCGCAAGGCACGAAACAGCAGGAGGAAGAAATTGTCGGGCTTGACGGACGTGGGCCGGGTCACAGGGGGCTCGGTCTTCTGAAATAGAGGTATCGCGCAGTATAACCAGCGCCCCCCGAGGGGCAAAGGGCCGTTGACGCGCTTTCCAGGCCGCCGCGCGGCGGTTTCGCGGGTTTTCCCGGTCGGTTCCGACCGGTGGTGATGGCAAATGCCCGGCTCTGCGTCTCTCGGGTGTGCGGGAAAGCGGGTAGAATGGCGTCTTTTACCTGGCGGAGCTTACGCCTTGCGCGAAATTGTCCTGATCAACATCACCGGGGAAGACCGCCCCGGTCTCACCGCGGCCATCACCGGCGTACTGGCCCAGGGCGGGGTGAACATCCTCGACATCGGCCAGGCGGTGATCCACGACACCCTGTCGTTCGGCATCCTGGTGGAAATCCCGGATACCGAAGCCGGTTCCTCGGTCCTCAAGGACGTGCTGTTCACCGCCTACAAGCTGGACCAGCAGGTGCGCTTCACCCCGGTCTCGGAAGAGGACTACCGGCAATGGGTCGACGGCCAGGGCAAGGCGCGGCACATCGTGACCCTGCTCACCCGCCGGGTGACTGCCGAGCAACTGCAGAGGGTCAGCTCGATCACCGCCAAGTACGCGCTGAACATCGACCACATCGACCGTCTCTCCGGGCGCATGCCGCTGGACATGCCCGCCGACCAGGGCAAGGGCTGCATCGAGTTCTCGGTACGCGGCGAACCGGCCGATCCGGCGGCGCTGCGTGCGGAATTCCTCAGCGTCGCCCAGGAATTGAACGTCGACATCGCTTTCCAGCAGGACAGCGTGTTCCGCCGCAATCGCCGGCTGGCGGTGTTCGACATGGATTCGACGCTGATCGAGGCGGAAGTCATCGACGAACTGGCCAAGGCCGCCGGCGTCGGCGAGAAGGTCGCCGCGATCACCGAACGGGCGATGCGCGGTGAACTGGACTTCCGCGCCAGCTTCAAGGAGCGCCTGGCGCTGCTGCAGGGACTGTCGGAAGACGTACTGGAGGAGATCGGCGCCTCGCTGCGTCTGACCGAGGGTGCTGAAACCCTGTTCGCCGAACTCAAGCGCCTGGGTTACAAGACCGCCATCCTGTCCGGCGGCTTCACCTATTTCGCCCGTCAATTGCAGGCGAAGCTGGGGATCGACTACGTGTTCGCCAACGAGTTGCAGATCGTCGACGGCAAGGTCACCGGGGTGGCGGTCGAGCCGATCGTCGATGCCCAGCGCAAGGCCGACCTGCTGCGCGAACTGGCGGCGAAGGAAGGTCTGAGCCTGGAGCAGACCATCGCCGTCGGCGACGGCGCCAACGACCTGCCGATGCTCGGCCTGGCCGGCCTGGGCGTGGCGTTCCGCGCCAAGCCGCTGGTCAAGCAGTCGGCCAAGCAGGCGATCTCGACCCTGGGCCTGGACGGCATCCTCTACCTGCTCGGCTACCGCGACCGCGAAGGGCGAGCCTGAGGCCGGCGGGCGCCTCTTGCCGGCCCGGCAGCCACGAACCAGGTCGGTAGAGCGGAAAAGCAACGGGCGCCCAGGGCGCCCGTTCTTCATTCGTCTCCCGAGGAGAAGTCGTAGTCCATCGCCTGGCTCGGCCCCTGCAGGTAGTAGCCCTGGATGTAGGTGGCGCCGGCTTGCCACAGGGTGGCGAGGACGCTGGCGCTCTCGACGAAGGGGACGATGCTGAGCTTCTGCTGTTCGTGCAGTTCGGCGATCAGGCCCTTGAGGATCTCCTGGTTTTCCACCTGGTTGAGGTCCTGGACGAAGGAGCCATCGATCTTGATGAATTGCACGGTCAGGTGCTTCAGCGCGTTGAACGGATTCAGCGAGCAGCCGAACTGGCTGATCGCCGCCTGGCAATGCAGGGTGGCCAGGCCCTGGGTCAGTTGCTTGGCCTGCTTCAGATAGCTGGTGGCGTCGGCTTCGCTGATCTGGAACACCAGCGACTCCGGCGGCAGGCGCGCGGCCTTCAGCGCCACCCCGAGCCAGGGCAGCAGGCCGGGGTCTTGCAGACTGGCGCTGGACAGGTGGACGAACAGCTTGGTCTGGTGCCCCTTGGCGCGATGCTCGGCGAGCAGCTTGATCGAGTTGAGGATCACCCAGCGGTCGATCTTCTCCGCCAGCCCGGCTTCCTTGGCGGCATGCAGGAACTCCGCCGGCGGCACTTCCTGGCCCTGCGGATTGAGCAGGCGCAGGAGCACCTCGTAGTTCTCGTGGCTGTCGCCGCGCAGGCTGATGACTGGCTGGAACAGCAGGCGGAAGCTGTTGGTCTCCAGCGCCTGCTGGAGGATCGCGATGACGTCGCCGCGCTGGGCGGCGGCGGCAAGCTCTTCCGCCGGGTTGTACTGCTTGATCTGCGACCCGCCCTTGCGTGCCGCGTCATCGGCGCAGCGATGCGCACGGTTCATCACGTCCTGGGCCTTGGCGGTCTTCTCGTCGAGACCGGCGACGCCGATGCTGAGGGTGGCCTGAGCGCTGCGGCCGTTCAGCTCGAAAAGGTGGTTCTCGACCTTCTTCAGCAGTCGTTGCAGTGCCGCTTGCGCCTGCTCGGGAGTCTTGCCCTTGAACAGGGCGGCGAAGATCGAATCGCCGAAACGCGCCAGGTCGGCTTCTTCGCCGAACTGTTCGCGCATCAGTCCGGCCAACTGGCCGAGCAGCAGGTCGATCCCGGAAAGCCCGTGGTCGGCCTGGAGCGAGGGGTAGCCGTTGAGATGGATATAGGCCAGGGTCGACGGCTTGCGGGCGGTCACCGCCTGCTGCACGGCGGCATCCATCAGGTCGAGGAAGTGGCTGCGGTTGTAGAGTCCGGTGACCGGGTCCTGGCTGCTGACTTCGCGGAGCTTTTCTTCCAGTTCGGCGTTGTCGACCTCGCCGCGGATCACCACCTGGATGCAGGGTTCGCCGTCGTAGGTGGCGGCGGAGAGGCTGATGCGCGCCTTGAATTCCTGGCCGTCGAGCTTGACCCCGGTGCAAACCAGTTCGGTCTGGCGCTGGTCGTTCTGGTAACCCTTGAGGAAATCCTTGAAGGCGCCCTGGTCGCAGGAGGCGATCAGGTCGATGACTGGCAGGCCTTCCAGTTCCTCGGCGTCCTCGTAGCCGAACAGCGCCATGTAGGAGCGGTTGGCGTAGATGTGCATGCCGTCGTGGACGTAGGTGATGGCGTCGACCGAGCTGTCGAGCAGCAACTGGCAGCGTTTTTCCGCCTCGCGCAGGGCCAGTTCGGCGGCGCGGCGCGCGCGGCGTTCGGCGAGGCCGGCCAGCTCGCGGTTGGCGACCAGCACCAGGCGCTCGTCCTCGCCTTGCGGCAGGGCGTCCTGGGCGCCGAGCATCAAGGCGTCGGTGATGGCGTCGGAGCTGTTGTCGGCCACCAGCTGGATGAACGGGATGTCGCGCGACTGGCGGCGCAAGGTGGCGAGCGCCTCGCCGGGCTCGAGACACTCGCTGGTCGGCGCGGCGATCAGCAGGTCCCAGCTTTGCTGGAGGGTCTCGGCGAGGTCCTCGGGAGAGGTCAGTCGATGTACGCGGGTCGCGTGGCCGGCATTGCGGAACAGACTGACCAGGCGTTCGGCTTCGTTCTGCGAGTCTTCCAGAATCAGCAGGCGGATGGTTTTCTTTTCGATGGCCATGGAAAGGGCTCAGTCCGCGTCCGGGCGGGCGCGAAAAGACGGCGAATGGAGGTGTCGGGGCAATCTACAGAGACTTCCAGAGCGAGTCAAAATCTTCCTCCCCCGCAGGCGGCCGGGCCACTGGCGCTGTGACCGGCTTATCGCTCGGGGTGTTCACCGGTTCCGCCGAGCGGTATTCGAACTGGCTGAAGCTGCCGGTCGAGGCCTGCCGGCGATTCAGCACCGCGCGCCGCTCCTCGCCGTGCAGGTTGATCTGCACCCGGCTGCCCTCCTGGAACGGCAGGCGCGGGGTGATCACCGTCGCCGGCCGCGAGATCGCGGCGATTTCCGGCAGCAGCAGGGCGCGCAGGTAGTGGCTGCTCTGCTCGGTCTTGCGCAGCAGTTGCAGGCCGCAGGGCTGCGCCGCCGGGGCGATCATCTCGATGCCCATCTGCGTGCCGCCATTGCGCACCTGGCGGATCCAGCGCACCACCGCGATGCTCCACGCCTGGCCGGGAAGGTCCTGCAGGCCGACCAGTTCGCCCGCCTGCAGTTGGGCGGGCACCTCCTTTGGCCAGCTCAGGCAATAACCGCCGGGGCTGTGGTTGACGATGGGCAGGGCGTAGGTCGGATAGTCCTCGGTGGCGTCAGTCTGTGCGTGGGCCTGCGGGTGATCGGGCTGCCCACCGCGGGGCGACTGGTGCGGCCGGTACTCGATTTCCTCCAGCGGCATGCCGGGCTGCCAGTCGGTGACCTTCTGCGCATCGAAGGCGCCGGCCCAGGCGTCCTGGACGTCGGCCTTGAAGCGAGGCGCCTCGGGCGCTTCCTGGATCTGCAGGACCTCGTTGAACGGGCGGCGCCCGGCGAGGAAGTAGTGCAGGGCGCTCATGCCGATGCACAGGGTCAACTGGCCCTGGCCCTGGGTGCGCTGGAAGGTACGTTCGGCGATGTCACCCCAGGCCGAGGAGAGATGTTGCAGCAGGTCCAGGGTCACCCCTTCGATCAGCGGCAGGCGCGCCTTCGCGCGCTCGGCCTCGGGCTGCAGCAGGTATTCGCGGATCAGTTCGACCAGCGGCTGGGTGTCGATGCCCAGGGCATTGGCCAGTTGGGTCTCCGGGTACAGCGAGCGGTAGCGCGGCGGGCCGTCGATCTGCGGCACGGCGATGAACAGCGAGCCGGGCAGCGCCGCGCTCTGTATCGACAGCAATTGGCTCCAGGGTTCGAGCACCTCGGCGAGCCGTGCAATGTTGTTCTGGCGCATCTGGTTGCAGCGCGCGCAGCCGAGCAGCAGCGGTATCAGGTAGGCCTGCTCGACGCTCAGGCCGGGGGTGTGCTTGGCCAGTTCGTCGCGCACCGCGAGACGATGCACACCGCGCTGGCTGGCCAACTGGTACAGCTGGTGGAGTTCCAGCCAAAGCCCCTCGGGGACCGGGCAGTACAACTGGCTGGCACGGATCAGCGGGCCGCACAGGCTGCGGATCGCCCGCTGGATACCGACCGCGAGCAACTGCGCGCGGTCGCGGCTGTTGCGCGGCGCTTCCTGGACCACGATCAGCTTGTAGCCGATGGCCAGGTGGTTCTGCAGGGCCTGGCAGAGGTTGGCGATCTTGCGCGGCCGTTCGTCGAGGACGATGGCCTGGTTGAGGAAGTGCCGTTCCAGGTGGGCGCAGACGAAATGCACCTCTGGACGGAACAGTTCGAGCAGTTGCAGGCGGGCCTCGACGGGCAGCACCAACTGGTTGAGTTCGATCAGGCCCTGGTAGAGCTGGCGCGCGGTTTCCCCGAGGTTGGCCTTGGGCAGGTGCGCCAGCCAGTACTTGATGTCCTTCGGGGTGGCGTCGCAGAAGCTCAGGTTCTGCTGCGTCGGAGTGGGGACGCGCAACGAGAGGTGGGGGCTCTGGTTTTCCATGGGGGGTTAGACGGCTCCGCTACTGAAAAGGCTCTACGGGGGGTTGAAGCCCCGGAGAGGTGCCGGACTTCCGATCGCCGCGGCTGCGCCTCCTCTTTCTTAACACGGGAGGCGGGTTCATCGTCGTGGCCAGGACAGGAACTGTGCGGCAGTCCGCTTTCCTGACCGAGGGGGTCGGCACAGGCTCGATAGGACCTTTCCGAACTCTAGCAGCATCGAAATGGACCCGCAGCCTTCGGACGCCACGATCCCGCCGGGAGGTCCCGGCGGCGGGGAGAGATGGGACGGAGACGCTCGGGGCGCTCCGTCCCGGCGAGGTCAGGACTGTTTCGGCAGGGCCAGGCATTCGCCCATGCGCACCGGGCTCGCTGCCCCGAGGCCGTCGTTGAACGCGACCTGCTGCGGGCCGAACAGGACGATGGCGGTGGAGCCCAGCTTGAAGCGACCGAGCTCGGCGCCTTTTTCCAGGCGGATCGGCGCACGGGCGGCTTCGTCGTAGCGGAAGGTCTTCAGTTCGCGCTTCGGCGGCGTAACCAGGCCGGCCCAGACGGTTTCGATGGAGGCCACGATCATCGCGCCCACCAGCACCACGGCCATCGGACCGCGCTCGGTGTCGAACAGGCAGACCACCCGCTCGTTGCGGGCGAACAGCTCGGGAACGTTTTCCGCGGTGGTCTGGTTCACCGAGAACAGCCGGCCGGGAACGTAGACCATCTCGCGCAGGGTGCCGGCCAGCGGCATGTGCACGCGGTGGTAGTCCCGGGGGGACAGGTAGACGGTGGCGAAGTCGCCACCCATGAAGGGCGCGGCCAGTTCGGCGTCGCCGCCGAGCAGTTCGGCCAGGCTGTAGCTGTGGCCTTTGGCCTGGAAGATCCGCCCGTGCTCGATCGGGCCGAGCTGGCTGATCGCGCCATCGGCCGGGCAGAGCACCGCGCCGGGCTCCTGGGCCAGCGGGCGGGCGCCATCCTTCAGGGCGCGGGTGAAGAAGGCATTGAAATGTTCATAGGCCTGCAGGTCCTCGACCTGCGCTTCGCGCATGTCGACCTGGTAGCGCCGGGCGAACCAGGCGATCAGGCGGTCCTTGAACCAGGTCGCCCGGCAGTCGGCGGCGAAGCCGATCAGCCGGGACAGCAGGTGGTGCGGCAGCAGGTACTGGCTGCAGATGAACAGACGATCTTTGAACGACATTCCTCAAACCTCTACAGGGGTATCGGGGTGGTTGCCCCATTCCGACCAGGAGCCGGCGTAGCCTTTGACCCGCGGGTAGCCCAGCGCCTTGGCCACCAGGTAGGTGAAGCCGGAGCGATGGTGGGTCTGGCAGTGGGTGATCACTTCCTTGTCCGGCGTAATGCCGAGGGCCTCCAGGACTTCGGCGATATCCGCGCGGATGCGCAGGGCGCGAGCCGGGTCCATGCCGGCGGTCCATTCGAAATTGATCGCGCCGGGCACATGCCCGGCCTTCGCGGCGAGCACCTTGGTACCGGCGTATTCGCTGGGGTTGCGCGCATCCCATACCGCCAGGTCGGCGGCGCCGAGGCGGCTTTGCAGGTATTCGCGGGTCGCGCTGGGCTCGTCGTGCAACGTCAGCGGCAGCGGGCCGCCGACAGGCGCCGGGACCTCGCGGTCGAGCACCTGGGCGTCGGCGATCCAGGCCGGCAGGCCGCCGTTGAGATAGTGGTAGCGGTGGTGGCCGATCACGTCCAGCAGCCAGATGAAGCGGCCCGCCCAGCCGCCGCCTTCGTCGTCGTAGACCACGTAGGTCGCCTCCGGGCGGTGGCCCAGCTCGCCGAACAGGGCTTCCAGGTCGGCCTTGGCCGGTAGCAGGCCGGGTGCCGGGGGTTGTCCCCACTGGGTGCGTTTGGGGTCGACGAAACGCGCGCCGGGGATATGCCCTTCGGCGTAGCGGGCGGCACTGGTCAGGTCGACCAGGATCAGCTCGGGCGCGCCCAGGCGCGGCGCGAGATCGCTGGGCTCGATCACCAATGGCAGGTCGGAGAAGACGGACATGCGAGTACCCCCGGGTTGAAGAAGGGCAGCAGTTTAACGGAAAGCGCGCCCGACCAGTGTGCCGGGCGTGTCCCTCATTCCGTGCGGCGCTGGCGGCCGAACTGCTGGATCGCGCGCTCGGTGCACTGGGCGGTCTTGGCGAAGGCCTGGGCATGCAGGTCGCTGAACGGCTGGCCGCCGAGGTCGGCCAGGACCAGCATCACCACCCGCGAGCCGTTGCCCAGCGAGCGCAGCAGCAGGTGAGGTCCGGGGAACAGTTGGCGCAAGGGTTCGCCGAGGGCCGGCAGCAACTGGTCCTGGTTGTTCGGGCCGATGCGCAGCAGGGCAGGCTGCTGGAACAGTTTCTTCAGCAGCGGGCTGCTGGCAATCTCCAGTTGCAATTTCTCCTGGCCCGGTTCGAGTCCGGCGCTCTGCTGCGCCAGCACGTGTACCTGGGTGCGATCGGCCACCAGCAGCAGCATCCTTTGCAGGCCGCAGGCGCGCAGCGCATCGCGGGCACAGGCGGTGAGCTGCACGACGTTGCTGAACGGGCTGGGCTCGCGGAGCAACTCGGCGCAATGCTGCCGCCACTCGGCCAGGGCTTCCGCCGAGGGCGGCGGCGGGGGCGCCGCTTCGGCACGCCAGCGGCTGGCCTGCCAGGGCCAGATCAAGGCCACCGCCGGATGCCACAGCGGCGGCCGGGCGTGCAGGCGCGCGCTTTGCGCGGCGAGCATGTGCACCTGCTGCTGGACTTCGGTCAGCGGCTGGCCCAGGTACAGGCCGGTCAGGCGCTGCCAGCGCAGCATGTGCGGCCCGTCCCAGCTCTGGTGCGCGGCGATGGCCAGGCCATTGGCGAGGAGAGTGCAGTTGGCCGGCTGGGTCAGCCAGCGGGCGAGATCGGGCTGGGCATCGAGTTGCTGTTGCTGGAGCAGGGGCGACTGATGGTCGCGGGCGATACGCAAGGCTCGAACCAGCAGGCGACGGTCGCAGGCGAGCAGGCGATAGCCCTGGATGACCCACTGCGGTAGCCGCCAGCGTTCGGCCAGCGCCAGGCAGATCGGCAGCAGGCGCATGCCGAGCAGTTCGCGCTCCACTCGCAGGGTCGGTTCGCCCTGTACCAGCACGCGTTGCTGCCATTGCTCCAGCAGCTGCGGGCGGGCGTTGGCCAGCGCCCAGACCGGAGCCATGGTCAGCAGGCTGCCCCAGTGGATTTCCTGCCAGAGCCTGGCCAGGCGCGCGCCGAACAGGCCGCTGGCCTGCTGCATGGCGTGCTGGCTGATCAGCAGCATCTGCCCGAGGACCCTGGGCATCTCCGCATCCTGGATACTCGGCAGGGTCTTCAGAAGTTGGCTCGCGCGCGCCAGGCCGAGGCGGCTGAGGGCCACCTCCAGGCTTTCCGCGGGGTTGTCGCGGGCGCTCTCGGCGCGATTGGCCTCGCGCAGGATGGACAACGCCAGCGTCGGGCTGCCCTGCAACTGGTCGGCGATCTCGCGCAGCGAGCGGCGGCTGTCGCTCAGCGCGGCGTGCAGGCCGGCATAGTGGCTGGCGGGGATCGGCAGGGGTTGCCGGTCGAGCTCTTCGAGCCAGGCGGCGAGGCGGTCTGTCATGGGTGTCGGGCTCGGTGTCGGCGAGGCGGCGAACTGGCTTTTCGAGTATTCGGACTATAGTCTTGCGGCTAGCAACCGATAACAAGAGGGAGCCTAGCAGTCCCCCTCCTTATCCTGTTCATTTCGCACGTCCGGTCCTCATGTCAAAAATCATCGGCATCATCGTCGTTTTCGCCAGTGTCCTCGGGGGCTTCCTGCTCTCCGGCGGCAAGATCGGCGCCATCATCCAGCCCTTCGAGGTCCTGATCATCGGCGGTGCGGCACTGGGGGCGTTCCTCCAGGCCAACCCGGGCAGCACGTTCATGGTGGTGCTGAAGAAAGCGCCGAAGATGTTCAGCAACCGCTTTACCCAGACCTACTACCTCGAGGTGCTGGGCATGCTCTACGAGATCCTCAACAAGAGCCGGCGCGAAGGGATGATGGCGATCGAGGCGGACATCGAGGACCCCGCGGCCAGTCCCATCTTCAGCAAGTACCCCGGCGTGCTGAAGGACGAACGGATGACCGCCTATGTCTGCGACTACCTGCGCATCATGTCCTCCGGCAACATGGCGCCGCACGAGCTGGAAGGCCTGTTCGACATGGAGCTGTCCAGTCTCAAGGAGGACCTGGAGCATCCGTCCCACGCGGTGACCAAGGTCGCCGACGCCCTGCCGGGCTTCGGTATCGTCGCCGCGGTACTCGGCATCGTCATCACCATGGCGTTGCTTGGCGAAGGCAGCCAGGCGGAGATCGGCCACCACGTCGCCGCCGCCCTGGTGGGTACCTTCCTCGGGATTCTCGCCGCCTACGGCTTCGTCGGCCCGCTGGCCGTCGCGCTGGAGCACGATGCCAAGGAAGAGTTGAACATGTTCGAAGCGATCAAGGCCTGCCTGGTCGCTTCCGCTTCCGGCATGCCGCCTTCGCTGGCCGTCGAGTTCGGCCGCAAGGTGCTGCTGCCCGCCCATCGGCCGACCTTCGCCGAGCTCGAGCAGGCCGTGCGTGGCCGCTGAGTGGAGGCACTGTCGATAGATGGACAATAACCAGCCGATCATCGTCAAGCGCGTCAAGCGCTATGCCGCCGGCCACCACGGCGGCTCGTGGAAGATCGCCTTCGCCGACTTCGCGACGGCGATGATGGCGTTCTTCCTGGTGCTCTGGCTGCTGTCTTCGGCCACCCCGGAGCAGAAGAAGGCGATTTCCGGATACTTCCAGGACCCCATCGGTTTCAGCGAAAGCGCCAGCCCCTACGTCATCGACCTCGGCGGCACGCCGACGCCGGCGCCGGACAAGACCCTCAATCCGCAGGTCCAGGCCCAGCCGGACTCCAACGAAAGCCGGATCAGCCCCGAGCAGGACCACCAGGTCAACGCCGACCAGGCCGAGAACCTCGCCGAGCAGGTTGAGCGAGAGCGCCTGGCGCTGCTGCTGCAGGAGTTGCAGAACAAGGTCGACGAAAATCCGATGCTCAAGGACTTCAAGGACCAGATCCACTT
Source organism: Pseudomonas sp. HMSC067G02 (assembly GCF_001813485.1). Classification (NCBI taxonomy): domain Bacteria; kingdom Pseudomonadati; phylum Pseudomonadota; class Gammaproteobacteria; order Pseudomonadales; family Pseudomonadaceae; genus Pseudomonas; species Pseudomonas sp. HMSC067G02. The sequence goes on along the minus strand of NZ_KV812697.1, from coordinate 196,230 downwards.
CGAGATCACCCGCGACGGCCTGCGCATCCAGATCGTCGACGCCGCCAACCGGCCGATGTTCGACCTCGGCAGCGCGCGCCTGCAGCCGTATTTCGAGGACATCCTGCTGGCCATGGCCGAGACCATCCGCCAGGTGCCGAACAAGATCAGCATCAGCGGCCACACCGACGCCAAGCCCTATGCCGGCAACGGTGACTTCGGCAACTGGGAGCTATCGGCCAATCGCGCCAACGCCGCGCGCCGTGCGCTGGTCGCCGGCGGCTATCCGGAAGGGCAGATCGCCCAGGTTGTCGGATATGCCTCGGCACGCCTGTTCGACGACAAGGACCCGCTGAACCCGGTGAACCGGCGGATCGACATCGTGGTCCTGACCCGCAAGGCGCAGAAGGCCATCGAAGGCGAGACCGGCGCCCCCGCGGCTGCCCCGGGCGAGCAGCCGAAGCCGGCTGCCGAGGCACCGGCGGCGGGCGCGCAACCTTCGCTACCGGCGGACGAGGTGCAGAAGAAGCTCAACCTGTTCGACGACGGCGGCAGCCTGAAGCTGGAGCAGATCAAGGGCGACTGAGGTTCAGTAGTCCGTTTCCGGCATGCTTGCCAGAATGTGCCGGTAGCTGGCCATGCGTTGCGGCATGATGCGCCCGTCCTCCAAGGCCTGGAGCAGGGCGCAACCTGGTTCGCGGTCGTGCTTGCAGTCGCGGAAGCGGCAATGCCCGAGCAGGTCGCGGAACTCGATGAAGCCGGCCTCGACGTCGTCTCGCGACACGTGCCCCAGGCCGAACTCACGGATGCCGGGCGAGTCGATCAGGTCGCCGCCGCCGGGAAAATGGAACAGTCGCGCGGTGGTGGTGGTATGGGTGCCCTTGCCGGTCACCGTGGAGAGGTCGCCGACACGGGTGTCGACACCTGGCAACAAGGCATTCACCAGCGACGACTTGCCCACCCCGGACTGCCCGACGAAGACGCTCACGTGAGCGTCCAGCGCGCCGCGCAGTTCGTCCATCGCCAGGCCATTGAAGGCCGATACCTCGATCAGCGGATAACCCAGGGTGCGGTAGACATTCAGCAGCGCATCGATGCCTTCGGCATTGCTCTCGTCGACCAGGTCGGCCTTGTTCAGCAGCAGCAGCGGCTGGATGCCGGCATGTTCGGCGGCGATCAGGTAGCGGTCGATCAGGTTGGCGTGCGGTTCGGGACGCGGGGCGAAGACGATGACGATGCGGTCGACGTTGGCCGCTACCGGCTTGAGCAGCCCGCGCATGTCCGGGCGGCACAGCTCGGAGCGACGTGGCAATTGCGCGACGATCACGCCGATGCCCTGGTTGCCGGCACGCCAGACCACCTGGTCGCCGGTCACCAGTGCCGGCAGGTTGGCGCGCAGGTGACAGCGGGAAACCTGGCCGTCGGCGGACTCGACCTCTACCTGAACCCCGAAATGAGCGATCACCTGGCCGGTCTGCTCCGGTCCCAGGTCGCCGCCCTCCAGCTCTTCCACGGCACGCGACTCGCGACGGGCCGCCCGGGCCGCGCGTTCTTCCTGGATCTTTTCGATGCGCCAGCTCTGCCGGCGGGTCAAGTGGCGTTTGGCCATGATGCGTCCGCATGAAAAATCGGCGGCGAGTTTAACATGGGCGCGCCGCCATCATTCGCGCGGCGGCGTTCCACGCTAGAATGCACGGCATAGCGACTGGAGCGACTCCCCATGCAGAACCCGCAGAACCTTATCTGGATCGACCTGGAGATGACCGGCCTCGATCCGGACCGGGACGTCATCATCGAGATGGCCACCATCGTCACCGACAGTGACCTCAACACCCTGGCCGAAGGACCGGTGATCGCCATCCACCAGCCAGAGGAAATCCTCGCCGGCATGGACGAGTGGAATACCCGCCAGCACGGCCAATCCGGCCTGACCCAGAGGGTTCGGGAAAGTACCGTGAGCATGGCCGAGGCCGAGGCGCAGACCCTGGCCTTCCTCGAGCAGTGGGTGCCCAAGCGCAGCTCGCCGATCTGCGGCAACAGCATCTGCCAGGACCGCCGCTTCCTCTATAGGCACATGCCCAGGCTGGAAGGCTACTTCCACTACCGCAACCTCGACGTCTCCACCCTCAAGGAGCTGGCTGCGCGCTGGGCGCCGCAGGTCCGCGAGAGCTTCAAGAAGGGCAACACCCACCTGGCGCTGGACGATATCCGCGAGTCGATCGCCGAGCTGCGCCACTATCGCGACCACTTCATCAAGCTCTGATCCGTCCGGGCCGGGCGGCAGGCGCCGGCCGGGCTAGGTTTCCCCGTGGCGCCGCAGGGCCCATTCCACGTGCTCGCGGACCAGCTCCGAAGGGAACCCGCGGCGCGCCTTCAGCGCCTCCAGTACAGGGATGGTCGAGGGCGCGTTGCCCAGCCCCACCGCCAGGTTGCGCAACCAGCGCTCGTAGCCGGCGCGGCGCAGCGGCGAACCCTCGGTGCGGCCGAGGAACTCCTCCTCGCTCCAGAGGAACAGTTCGGCGAGTTCGGCGTTGTCCAGGCTGTGGCGCGGCTGAAAGTCGCCCTGCCCGGTGGGGCGGGCGAAGCGATTCCATGGGCAGACGATCTGGCAGTCGTCGCAGCCGAATACCCGGTTGCCGATCAGTGGCCGCAGCTCCAGCGGAATCGCGCCCTTGTACTCGATGGTCAGGTAGGAGATGCAGCGTCGCGCGTCCAGCCGGTAGGGGCCGACGAAGGCCGCGGTCGGGCAGATGTCCAGGCAGGCCGAGCAGCGTCCGCAATGCTCGCTGTCCATCGCCGGGTCGACGGGTAGCGGCATGTCGACGAACAGCTCGCCGAGGAAGAAGTAGCTGCCGGCCTTGCGGTTGAGCACCAGCGTGTTCTTGCCGATCCAGCCGAGGCCGGCCTGTTCGGCGATGGCCTTTTCCAGCACCGGCGCGCTGTCGACGAAGGCGCGGAAACCGAACGGGCCGACTTCGGCCTGGATGCGCTCGGCCAGTTGTTGCAGACGCTTGCGGATCAGCTTGTGGTAGTCGCGGCCGAGGGCGTAGCGCGAGACGTAGGCTTTTTCCGGTGTCGCGAGGACCTGCGCCATGCGCGTGTCGCCGGGCAGGTAATCCATGCGCAGGGAGATCACCCGCAGCGTGCCGGGAACCAGCTCGGCAGGTCGCGAGCGCTTGCTGCCGTGCGCCGCCATGTAGTCCATCTCGCCGTGGTAGCCGGCCTCCAGCCAGCGCTGCAGGTGCGCTTCGTGCTCGCCCAGCTCGACGTCGCTGATACCGACCTGCTGGAACCCCAGCTCGCGGCCCCAGTCCTTGATGGACTGGGCGAGGCGGGCGGGGTCCGGCGGGGAAAGGTTGTCGGCCAGAGGTTGGGGAGTCATGGGAGGCAACGAAGACGAGGGAAAGCGAAATGGGATAGGTATAATTCTGCCAGACTGCGCGCCTGACGCCGAATCGATCCGATGACCATGACCTTCCAGCACGACGACCTGCCACTCGCCCTCTATTCCGCCGCCCAGGTGCGCGACCTGGATGCGCGCCTGATCGCTGCCGGCACGCCGGGCTTCGAACTCATGCAGCGCGCCGCCCACGCCGCCTGGCGTGCCTTGCGCCGCCGTTGGCCGGAGGCCGCGGCGCTGACGGTGCTCGCCGGGCACGGCAACAATGCCGGCGACGGCTACCTGATCGCGGCGCTGGCGCAACGTGCGGGTTGGCGAGTGCGGGTGCTGGCGGTCGCGGCGCCGCAGCGGCTTGCCGGCGACGCGGCGCAGGCGCATGCCGCCGCGCTGGCGACCGGGGTCGTGGTGGAGCCCTGGAGCGAGTGCGCCGTGCTCGAGGGCGTAGTAGTGGATGCATTGCTCGGCACCGGCCTGGCAGGTGCCGTGCGCGAGCCCTTTGCGCAGGCCATCCGCCTGGCCAACGCCGCCGACCCGCCGGTGCTGGCGGTGGATATTCCTTCCGGCTTGAGCGCCGACACCGGCGCGGTATTGGGGGAAGCGATCAGGGCGGATCTGACAGTGACTTTCATCGGCCTGAAGATCGGGCTGTTCACTGGCGAGGCGCCGGCACGGGTCGGCGAGCTGGTGTTCGACGAACTCGGTAGCGACGCCGTCGTGCTGCAAGCGCTCCAGCCCCGGGCTCGCCGCCTGGCGCGAAATGCCCTGCCGAGGCTGGCAGCGCGGCCGCGGACCGCACACAAGGGGCTGTTCGGCCACCTGCTGGTGGTCGGCGGCGACACCGGCATGGGCGGGGCCGTGCTACTGGCCGCGGAAAGCGCCCTGCGCTGCGGCGCCGGGCTGGTCTCGGCGGCGACCCGCGTCGAACATGTGCCGGCGTTGCTGGGCCGTTGTCCCGAGGTCATGGCCCATGGCGTGGCGTCGGCGAACCAACTGCTGGCCCTTGCCGAACGCGCCAGCGTGCTGGTGCTCGGTCCCGGGCTTGGCCAGCGCGCCTGGGGTCGCAGCCTGCTGAGCGCTGTCCGGTCGCGACCGTTGCCGCAGGTCTGGGATGCCGACGCGTTGAACCTGCTGGCCCTGGAACCGGTCGGAGCAGGGCCGCAGACATGGATTCTGACGCCGCATCCCGGCGAGGCCGCGCGCCTGTTGGGTCGCTCGACCGCCGAGGTGCAGGCGGATCGTCCGGCGGCGGCGCTGGAACTGGCGCGTCGCTACCAGGCGGTGGTGGTGCTGAAGGGCGCCGGCAGCCTGGTCGCCGCGCCCGACGGACGACTCGCCGTCTGTTCCCAGGGGCATCCGGCGATGGCCGGCGCCGGCCTGGGTGACGTGCTGTCGGGCATCACCGGTGCCTTGCTGGCCCAGCGCGTGGAGGCGTTCGAGGCGGCCTGCCTGGCGGTCTGGCTGCATGCCGCCGCCGGTGAGCGGCTCGGCGCCCAGGGTCGCGGGCTGGCGGCGACCGATCTCATACCTACCGTTCGTCAGTTGCTCGAGGAGTGCAGTCCGTGTCTGAAGTGATCCTGTCCGCCGAAGGGGAAGACGCGATGCTCGAACTGGGCGGGCGCATCGCCCGGGTCAGCGGGGGGCAGGGGGTGATCTACCTGCATGGCGACCTCGGCGCCGGCAAGACCACCCTCTCGCGCGGCATCCTGCGGGGCCTCGGCCATGCCGGCTCGGTGAAAAGCCCGACCTTTACCCTGGTCGAGCCTTACGAAATCGGCGAGCTGCGCGCCTACCATTTCGACCTGTACCGGCTCGCCGATGCGGAGGAATTGGAGTTCTTCGGCATCCGCGACTATTTCGACGGCAGCGCACTCTGTCTGATCGAGTGGCCCGAGCGCGGTGCGGGCGTTTTGCCAACCGCCGATCTGGACATTACCATTACTGCCCAAGCGGGTGGACGGACACTGCGCCTGGTACCGCACGGTGCGCGGGGCGAAGCCTGGTGTGCCACCCTGACCATGGGAGCATGAGAAAAACGATGGGTTGGGGCTTGCGTCTGCGGACGTTGTTGACTGGGGTGATGATTCTGCTGGCCTGCCAGGTCGGCGAGGTTCTGGCCGCCGCGCAAATCAAGAGCGTGCGGATCTGGCGCGCTCCGGACAACACCCGTCTGGTCTTCGATCTCTCCGGTCCGGTGCAGCACAGCCTGTTCACCCTGGCCGCGCCCAACCGTATCGTCATCGACGTCAGCGGCGCCCAGCTGGCGACCCAGCTCAACGGTCTCAAGCTCGGCAACACCCCGATCACCGCGGTGCGCTCCGCCCAGCGCACGCCCAACGACCTGCGCATGGTCCTCGACCTGTCGGCGCAGGTCACCCCGAAAAGCTTCGTCCTACCGCCCAACCAGCAATACGGCAACCGCCTGGTGGTCGATCTCTACGACCAGGGCGCCGACCTGACCCCGGACGTACCCGCGACGCCGACCCCGAGCGTGCCGGTCACTCCGGTGACGCCGACCCAGCCGGTGGCCAAGCTGCCGCTGCCGACCAAGGGCGGTACCCGCGATATCGTCATCGCCATCGACGCCGGCCACGGCGGTGAAGACCCTGGCGCCCTTGGCCCGGGCGGGCTGCACGAGAAGAACATCACCCTGTCGATCGCTCGCGAGCTGCAACGCCAGATCAACCAGGTGCGCGGTTACCGGGCCGAGCTGACCCGTACCGGCGACTACTTCATCCCACTGCGCAAGCGCACCGAGATCGCCCGCAAGAAGGGCGCCGACCTGTTCGTCTCGATCCATGCCGACGCCGCGCCGAGCCGCAGCGCCTTCGGTGCCTCGGTGTTCGCCCTGTCCGACCGCGGCGCCACTTCGGAAACCGCGCGCTGGCTGGCCGACAGCGAGAACCGTTCCGACCTGATCGGCGGCGATGGCAGCGTCAGCCTCGGCGACAAGGACCAGATGCTCGCCGGCGTGCTGCTCGACCTGTCGATGACCGCCACCCTCTCGTCGAGCCTGGACGTCGGCCACAAGGTGCTGACCAATGTCGGCCGCATCACTTCGCTGCACAAGCGTCGTGTCGAGCAGGCCGGGTTCATGGTGCTGAAGTCGCCGGACATCCCGTCGATCCTGGTGGAAACCGGCTTCATCTCGAACGTCAACGAGTCGCGCAAGCTGGCCAGCGCCAGCCATCAGCAGGCCTTGGCGCGTTCGATCACCAGCGGCATCCGCCAGTATTTCCAGCAGAGCCCGCCGCCCGGCACCTACATCGCCTCTTTGCGCGCCCAGGGCAAGCTCTCCATGGGGCCGCGCGAGCACGTGGTGCGGCCCGGAGAGACCCTGGCGATGATCGCCCAGCGCTATGAAGTGAGCATGGCCGCGCTGCGCAGCAGCAACAGCCTGTCCAGCGACAACCTGAAAGTCGGCCAGGCCCTGTCCATCCCGAGCACCGCCCTGGCGGCCCAGTGATGAGTGAAGCACCGCGTATCCAGCTGCTGAGTCCGCGGCTGGCGAACCAGATCGCCGCCGGTGAGGTGGTCGAACGTCCCGCCTCGGTGGCCAAGGAACTCCTGGAAAACAGCCTTGACGCCGGTTCCCGGCGCATCGACGTGGAGGTCGAGCAGGGCGGCATCAAGTTGCTGCGAGTGCGCGACGACGGTCGCGGCATCCCCGCCGACGACCTGCCGCTGGCCCTGGCTCGCCACGCCACCAGCAAGATCCGCGAGCTGGAAGACCTGGAGCGGGTGATGAGCCTCGGCTTCCGTGGCGAGGCGCTGGCCTCGATCAGCTCGGTAGCGCGCCTGACCATGACCTCGCGCACCGCCGACGCCGGCGAAGCCTGGCAGGTGGAAACCGAGGGCCGCGACATGCAGCCGCGGGTTCAGCCGGCGGCGCACCCGGTGGGGACCAGCGTCGAGGTTCGCGACCTGTTCTTCAACACCCCGGCGCGGCGCAAGTTCCTGCGCGCCGAGAAGACCGAGTTCGACCATCTGCAGGAGGTCATCAAGCGCCTGGCGCTGGCCCGCTTCGACGTGGCTTTCCACCTGCGCCACAACGGCAAGACCATCTTCGCCCTGCACGAGGCGCAAGACGAGCTGGCCCGCGCGCGCCGGGTCGGCGCGGTGTGCGGCCAGGCATTCCTCGAGCAGGCGCTGCCGATCGAGGTCGAGCGCAACGGCCTGCACCTGTGGGGCTGGGTCGGCTTGCCGACCTTCTCCCGCAGCCAGCCGGACCTGCAGTACTTCTATGTGAACGGGCGCATGGTGCGCGACAAGCTGGTCGCCCACGCGGTGCGCCAGGCTTATCGCGACGTGCTGTACAACGGCCGGCATCCGACCTTCGTGCTGTTCTTCGAAGTCGATCCGGCGGTGGTGGACGTCAACGTGCACCCGACCAAGCACGAAGTTCGCTTCCGTGACAGCCGGATGGTCCATGACTTCCTCTATGGCACCTTGCATCGTGCGCTGGGCGAGGTCCGTCCCGACGACCAGCTCGCGCCGCCCGGGGCGACCAGCCTGACCGAGCCGCGACCGACCGGCGCTGCCGCCGGCGAGTTCGGCCCGCAGGGCGAGATGCGCCTGGCCGAGAGCGTGCTGGAGAGTCCGGCGGCACGGGTGGGCTGGAGTGGCGGCTCGTCGGCCTCCGGCGGCTCCTCCGGCTATTCCGCCTACACCCGGCCGGAGGCGCCGCCTTCTCTGGCCGAGGCCGGTGGCGCCTACAAGGCCTACTTCGCGCCGTTGCCCGCGGGCGAGGCGCCAGCCGCGTTGCCCGAGAGCGCCCAGGACATCCCGCCGCTGGGTTACGCCCTGGCGCAGCTCAAGGGCATCTACATCCTCGCCGAGAACGCCCACGGCCTGGTGCTGGTGGACATGCACGCGGCCCACGAGCGGATCACCTACGAGCGCCTCAAGGTGGCGATGGCCAGCGAAGGCTTGCGTGGGCAGCCGTTGCTGGTGCCGGAGTCGATCGCGGTCAGCGAGCGCGAGGCGGATTGCGCGGAAGAGCATTCCAGCTGGTTCCAGCGCCTGGGCTTCGAGCTGCAGCGCCTGGGGCCGGAAAGCCTGGCGATCCGGCAGATCCCTGCGCTGCTCAAGCAGGCGGAGGCGACCCAGTTGGTGCGCGATGTCATCGCCGACCTGCTGGAGTACGGCACCAGCGACCGTATCCAGGCACACCTGAACGAGTTGCTCGGCACCATGGCCTGCCATGGCGCGGTGCGCGCCAACCGGCGCCTGACCCTGCCGGAAATGAACGCCCTGTTGCGCGACATGGAAATCACCGAACGCAGCGGCCAGTGCAACCATGGGCGTCCGACCTGGACCCAGTTGGGCCTGGACGAGCTGGACAAGCTCTTCCTGCGCGGACGCTGAGCCTTGCAGCTTCGGGCGCAAAGCCCGAAGCTATGCGCTTTGTCCAAGAGCTTTCCGATGTCTTCCCTGCCTCCCGCCATCTTTCTCATGGGGCCGACCGCCGCCGGCAAGACCGACCTGGCGATGGCGCTGGCCGATGCGCTGCCCTGCGAGCTGATCAGCGTCGACTCGGCGCTGATCTACCGCGGCATGGATATCGGTACGGCCAAGCCTTCCCGGGAGCTGCTGGCGCGCTATCCGCACCGCCTGATCGATATCCGCGACCCGGCGGAGAGCTATTCGGCCGCGGAATTCCGCGCCGACGCCCTGGCGGCGATGGCCGAGGCCACCGCGCGCGGCAGGATTCCCCTGCTGGTGGGGGGCACCATGCTCTATTACAAGGCGTTGCTCGAGGGCCTGGCCGACATGCCCGGCGCCGATCCCGAGGTGCGCGCGGCGATCGAGGCCGAGGCCCTGGCCGAAGGTTGGGAGGCGCTGCACCGGCAACTCGCCGAGGTCGACCCGGAGTCGGCTGCGCGCATCCACCCCAACGACCCGCAGCGACTGATGCGGGCGCTCGAGGTGTATCGCCTCGGCGGGGTGTCGATGAGCGACCTGCGTCGCCGGCAAAGCGCTGAAAAGGCGGATTTTGACGCGTCAGGCAGGAATCAATTGCCGTATACTGTCGCTCAGCTGGCGATTGCTCCCGAGCAGCGCCAGGTGTTGCACGCGCGGATTGCGCAGCGTTTTCGCCAGATGCTGGAACAGGGTTTCATCGCCGAGGTCGAAGCACTGCATGCCAGAAGTGACTTGCATGCAGGATTACCGTCTATTAGAGCCGTGGGTTACCGTCAGGTGTGGGATTACCTGGATGGCAAGCTGTCCTACGCTGAAATGACCGAACGCGGCATCATCGCTACCCGCCAGTTGGCCAAGCGCCAGTTCACCTGGCTGCGAAGCTGGAGCCATCTACACTGGATGGACAGCCTAGCAGGTGACAATCTGCCGCGTGCCTTGAAATACCTGAAAACGGTCTCCATATTGGCCTGAGACCTTAATTTGTCCGTCTGTTTCCGGAGCGAGACCGGAGTTTGGACGGCGCCAAGTCACCCTATTCGACTACTTCAAACTACGATCCTTAAAGGAGTGCGGCACATGTCAAAAGGGCATTCGCTACAAGACCCTTACCTCAATACCCTGCGGAAAGAACGCGTCCCGGTTTCCATCTATCTGGTCAACGGCATCAAGCTGCAAGGCCAGATCGAGTCCTTCGACCAGTTTGTCATCCTGCTGAAGAACACCGTCAGCCAGATGGTTTACAAGCACGCGATCTCCACCGTGGTACCGAGCCGTCCGGTGCGTCTGCCGAGCGGTGACCAGCCGGCCGAGCCGGGCAACGCTTGACGGGAGTCCGCTTTGTTCTTTGAGCGCCCAGGTGGTGGGGAACAGGCTGTTCTGGTGCATCTGGAAGGGCAGAACCCCGAGGCGCGTGAAGACCCGCAGGAGTTCCAGGAGCTGGTGCGTTCGGCCGGCGCGGAAACGGTGGCATTCGTCAGCGTCTCCCGCCACCAGCCGAGCGCCAAATATCTTATCGGCAGTGGCAAGGTCGAGGAGTTGCACGACCTGGTCAAGGCCGAAAACGTCGAGCTGGTGATTTTCAACCACACCTTGACGCCCAGCCAGGAGCGCAACCTCGAGCGAGCGTTCGAGTGCCGCGTACTCGACCGGACCGGGCTGATCCTCGACATCTTCGCCCAGCGCGCACGTACCCACGAAGGCAAGTTGCAGGTGGAACTGGCGCAACTGGAGCACATGAGCACGCGGCTGGTACGCGGCTGGACCCACCTCGAACGGCAGAAAGGCGGTATCGGCCTGCGCGGTCCGGGTGAGACCCAGCTGGAAACCGACCGACGCCTGCTGCGCGTGCGCATCCGCCAGATCAAGCAGCGCCTGGAGAAGGTCCGCAGCCAGCGCGAGCAGGCTCGACGCGGGCGCAAGCGCGCGGATATCCCGGCGGTCTCCCTGGTCGGCTATACCAACGCCGGCAAATCGACCCTGTTCAATGCGCTCACCGCCTCCGAGGTGTATGCCGCCAACCAGTTGTTCGCCACCCTCGACCCCACCCTGCGTCGCCTGCAACTGGACGATCTCGGGCCGGTGGTGCTGGCCGACACGGTGGGCTTCATCCGTCACCTGCCGCACAAGCTGGTGGAGGCCTTCCGCGCTACGCTGGAAGAGTCGAGCAACGCCGACCTCCTGCTGCACGTGATCGACGCCTACGAGCCCGAACGGGATGCGCAGGTCGAGCAGGTGCTGGCGGTGCTCGGCGAGATCGGCGCCAACGAATTGCCGATGCTCGAGGTCTATAACAAGGTCGACCTGTTACCCTCGGTCGAGCCGCACATCCAGCGCGACGACTCCGGCAAGCCGGTGCGCGTCTGGCTGTCGGCGCAGACCGGCGAAGGCCTCGACCTGTTGCGCCAGGCCATCGCCGAGCTGCTCGGCGAGGACCTCTTCGTCGGGACCTTGCGCCTGCCCCAGCGGCTCGGGCGCCTGCGCGCCCAGTTGTTCGAACTGGGCGCGGTGCAGTCCGAGGCGCACGATGAGGAAGGTTGTACCCTGCTGCAGGTGCGCCTGCCGCGGGCCGAGTTGAACCGCCTGGCGAGCCGCGCTGGCTGGCAGCCGGCGGAGTTCGTTGCGCAACACACTTTGCAATAAAGCCCGTATCGCTGCTTTTGGCAGCGGGCAGGGCATTCGGTAGCATGGGTGGCCGCGCCGCAGGCGCGTTTCGCGTTACTAGATGGAGAGCGCTATGGCTTGGAACGAGCCGGGTGACAACTCGAACAACAACGATCGAGACCCGTGGGGAGGCCGCCGCGGTGGTGGTGGCGGCGGTGGTGACCGCAAGGGGCCGCCCGACCTGGATGAGGCTTTCCGCAAGCTTCAGGACAGCCTGAACGGGCTGTTCGGTGGAAAAAAACGCAGTGGCAACGGTTCCGGCTCCGGTTCCGGCGGCAAGGGCGGTGGCCTGGGCCTGTTCGGTATCGGCCTGGCGATCCTCGCCGTGCTCTGGCTGTACAACGCCATCTATGTGGTGGACGAGCAGGAGCAGGCGGTCATCCTGCGCTTCGGCAAGTATTACGAGACGGTCGGTCCCGGCCTGAACTTCTACTTCCCGCCGATCGACAAGCGCTTCCAGGAGAACGTCACCCGCGAGCGTGCGTACAGCAAGCAGGGGCAGATGCTCACCGAGGACGAGAACATCGTCGAAGTGCCGCTGACCGTGCAGTACAAGATCAGCAACCTGCAGGACTTCGTGCTCAACGTCGACCAGCCCGAGGTCAGCCTGCAGCAGGCGACCGAGAGCGCGCTGCGGCATGTCGCCGGCTCCACCACCATGGACCGGATCCTCACCGAAGGCCGCGAGCAGATGGCGACCGAGGTGCGCGAGCGCCTGCAACGCTTCCTGGATACCTACAGGACCGGTATCACCGTGACCCAGGTGAACATCCAGAGCGCCCAGGCCCCGCGTGAGGTGCAGGAAGCGTTCGACGACGTGATCCGGGCCCGCGAGGACGAGCAGCGCGAGAAGAACCAGGCCGAAGCCTATGCCAACGGCGTGGTGCCGGAGGCGCGTGGCCAGGCTCAGCGCATCATCGAAGAAGCCAACGGTTACCGCGACGAGGTGATTTCGCGCGCCCAGGGTGAGGCGGATCGCTTCTCCAAGCTGCTGGTGGAATATCGCAAGGCTCCGGAAGTGACGCGCGAGCGTCTGTACCTGGACACCATGCAGGAAGTCTTCAGCCAGACCAGCAAGGTGCTGGTGACCGGTCAGCAAGGGCAGAACAACCTGCTCTACCTGCCGCTGGACAAGATGATCGATGGTCGTAACGCCGCGCCCGCTACGGGTGCCGGTGCTTCCGCCGGTGGTGGCAGCGCCAGCGCTTCCGACCTGGGGTCGCGGATCGTCAACGATCTGCGCCAGCAAGACGCGCGTACGAGGGAGAGCCGCTGATGGGCAACAAGTCTTTGATCGCTCTGATCGTCGGTGTCGTCGCCGCCATCGTCCTGTGGAACAGCGTCTACGTAGTCCAGCAGACCGAGCGCGCGGTCATGTTGCGCTTCGGCCGGGTGGTCGAGTCCGACGTCAAGCCGGGCCTGCACTTCAAGATCCCGTACGTCAACCAGGTGCGCAAGTTCGACGCTCGCCTGCTGACCCTGGATGCCCCGACCCAGCGCTTCCTGACCCTGGAAAAGAAAGCGGTGATGGTGGATGCCTATGCCAAGTGGCGGGTGGCGGATGCCGAGCGCTTCTATACCGCTACCTCGGGCCTCAAGCAGATCGCCGACGAACGCCTGTCGCGGCGTCTCGAAGCGGGTCTGCGCGACCAGTTCGGCAAGCGTACCCTGCATGAAGTGGTATCGGGCGAGCGCGACGCGCTGATGGGCGACATCACCGCTTCGCTGAACCGCATGGCGCAGAAGGAGCTGGGTATCGAGGTGATCGACGTGCGGGTCAAGGCCATCGACCTGCCGAAGGAAGTCAATCGCAGCGTCTTCGAGCGGATGAGCACCGAGCGTGAGCGCGAGGCCCGCGAGCACCGCGCCAAGGGTCGCGAACTGGCCGAAGGCATTCGTGCCGACGCCGATCGCCAGCGCCGGGTAATCGTTGCCGAAGCCTACCGCGAGTCGGAAGAGACCCGCGGTGACGGCGACTCCAAGGCTGCCGCGATCTACGCCAAGGCCTACAACCAGGATCCGGAGTTCTATTCCTTCTACCGTAGCCTGAAGGCGTATCGCGAAAGCTTCGCCGAGAAGCGCGACGTACTGGTGCTCGATCCGAGCAGCGAGTTCTTCCGCTATCTGAACAAGGCCAACAAGTAATACTCGGTTCTCCGGCGGGCGGCAGCGCCCGCCGGAGAAATCGTGTTATGATGAGCCAGCCGGGAAATCCCGGCTTTTTTGCGTCCGCGAGAATCATGTGGCAGGAATTCGGCATCGCTTTTTGTCTCGTGCTGGTGCTGGAAGGCATCCTGCCGTTCCTGTGTCCGCGACAATGGCGCGAGGCGGTCACCGGCATCGGCCGGCTGAGCGACCGTCACCTGCGTCTCGTGGGGCTGGGCAGCATGCTGCTCGGCACCCTGCTTCTTTACTGGATTCACTGATGATGTGCCGCCCGGCTGAAAGGGGAGAGGCGAAATGGCAACGGTAGACCGCTGGCTGCTGCCAGATGGGATCGAAGAGGTGCTGCCTCCGGAGGCGGCGCGCATCGAAGCAGCCCGCCGTCAGGTGCTGGATCTGTTCCACCGCTGGGGTTACGAGTTCGTCGTGACCCCGCATATCGAATACCTGGAGTCGCTGCTCACCGGTGCGGGACAGGATCTTGACCTGCGCACCTTCAAGGTGACCGACCCGGCGTCCGGCCGGCTCATGGGTTTCCGTGCCGACATTACGCCGCAAGTGGCGCGGATGGATGCGCACAGCCTGCGCCGCGAGGGACCGAGCCGCCTGTGCTATGCCGGCAGCGTGCTGCATGCGCAGCCGCGCGCGCTGTCCACTTCGCGTAGTCCGATCCAGCTGGGCGCCGAGCTGTACGGCGATCCGAGCCCTGCCAGCGATGTCGAGGTGATCAGCCTGATGCTGGAAATGCTCGAGATGGCGGAAGTGCCGGACGTGCACATGGACCTCGGCCATGTCGGTATCTACCGCGGCCTGGCGCGCGCGGCAGGGCTGTCCGGCGAAGTCGAGCAGCAGTTGTTCGATGCCTTGCAGCGCAAGGCGGTGGACGAGGTCGAGGCGCTGACTGCAGACCTGCCTGCCGAGCTGCGCGGCATGTTGCGTGCGCTGGCCGAGCTATGCGGCGGCCGCGATGCGCTGGAGCAGGGCCGTGCCTGTCTGGCGGCGGCGCCGGCCGATGTCCAGGTGGCGCTGAACGAGCTGATCGAGATCGCCGATTCGCTGGCTGGACGTTTCCCCGGCTTGCCGCTGTATTTCGACCTCGGCGAGCTGCGTGGCTATCACTATCACACCGGCGTGGTGTTTGCGGCCTTCGTGCCCGGCGTTGGCCAGTCCATCGCCCAGGGCGGTCGCTATGATGATATCGGTGCCGATTTCGGGCGCGCCCGCCCGGCCACCGGTTTCTCCACCGATCTGAAAAGCCTGGTCACTCTCGGCCAGGCCCGGTTGGACCAGGCTGTATCGGGTATCTGGGCGCCGGCCGAAGGGGCCGGGCTCTGGCAGGCGGTGCAACGACTGCGCCGCGACGGGCAGCGTGTCGTCCAGGCTCTGCCCGGGCAGGATGCGGCTTCTGCGCGCGAGGCGGGCTGCGACCGGCAGCTGGCGCTGCGCGATGGCAATTGGCAGGTGGCGCCGCTGGCGTCCTGAGATTCCGCCGGCCGCGGCCGGCATCGAACTTCCACGATGGGGACAAGTGTTATGGGTAAGAATGTCGTAGTCCTGGGCACCCAATGGGGTGATGAGGGCAAGGGCAAGATCGTCGACCTGCTCACCGAGCAGGCGGCTGCCGTAGTTCGCTACCAGGGTGGTCACAACGCTGGCCACACCCTGGTGATCGATGGCGAGAAAACCGTCCTGCACCTGATTCCATCGGGCATCCTGCGCGAAGGCGTGCAGTGCCTGATCGGCAATGGCGTGGTGCTGGCGCCGGATGCGCTGCTGCGCGAAATCACCAAGCTGGAAGAGAAGGGCGTGCCGGTGCGCGAGCGCCTGCGCATCAGTCCTTCCTGTCCGCTGATCCTGTCCTATCACGTCGCCCTCGACCAGGCGCGCGAGAAGGCCCGCGGCGAAGCCAAGATCGGCACCACCGGTCGTGGCATCGGCCCGGCATACGAGGACAAGGTGGCGCGTCGCGGCCTGCGCGTCGGCGACCTGTTCCACCGCGAGCGCTTCGCCGCCAAGCTGGGCGAGCTGCTGGACTACCATAACTTCGTCCTGCAGCACTACTACAAGGAGCCGGCCATCGACTTCCAGAAGACCCTGGACGAGGCGATGGAGTATGCCGAGCTGCTCAAGCCGATGATGGCCGATGTCGCTGCGACCCTGCACGACCTGCGCAAGCACGGCAAGGACATCATGTTCGAAGGCGCCCAGGGATCGCTGCTGGACATCGACCATGGCACCTATCCCTACGTGACCAGTTCCAACACCACCGCTGGCGGTACCGCCACCGGTTCCGGCTTCGGCCCGCTGTACCTGGACTACGTACTGGGTATCACCAAGGCCTATACCACTCGCGTCGGCTCCGGTCCGTTCCCGACCGAGCTGTTCGACGACGTCGGCGCCTACCTTGCCAAGCGCGGCCACGAGTTCGGTGCCACCACCGGTCGCGCTCGTCGCTGCGGCTGGTTCGATGCCGTGATCCTGCGCCGCGCCATCGAGATCAACAGCATCTCCGGCCTGTGCCTGACCAAGCTCGACGTGCTCGATGGTCTGGACGTGGTGCGCCTGTGCGTCGGCTACAAGAATGCCGATGGCGATGTGCTGGAAGCGCCGACCGATGCCGACAGCTACATCGGCCTGCAGCCGGTCTACGAGGAAATGCCCGGCTGGAGCGAGTCGACCGTGGGTGCGAAGACCCTGGAAGAGTTGCCGGCCAACGCCCGCGCCTACATCAAGCGCGTGGAAGAACTGGTGGGTGCGCCGATCGATATCATCTCCACCGGTCCGGACCGCAACGAAACCATCATCCTGCGCCATCCATTCGCCTGAGGCGGATAGCGGGGCGATGACGGAACGGGCTGCGCATGCGGCCCGTTTTCATTTCCGGGGTCGGCGCCGCGGCGAGCGGGGGGAGGTGGCGTGGCTCGAAGGGAAAAATCGCGGACAACAAAAAGCCGAGCGATGCTCGGCTGTTTGTCTTGAAGATGGTGCCCAGGAGAAGACTCGAACTTCCACGGTGTTGCCACCGCTAGGACCTGAACCTAGTGCGTCTACCAATTCCGCCACCTGGGCATGCTTTTCAGCATTGTGCGATGATCGCTCATCGACTTGGGTGTTGCAAACCTTGTCGCAGTTTCAATGCCTGGTAGTGGCTGAACTGCTGAAACAAAAACGGTCTAATGTCCGGCTTTGTCTGAAATATGGTGCCCAGGAGAAGACTCGAACTTCCACGGTGTTGCCACCGCTAGGACCTGAACCTAGTGCGTCTACCAATTCCGCCACCTGGGCACTGGAGTCGATGATCGCTCATCGTTTCCGTGTTACAACGTCTCAGCAACGTTGTGGGCGCGAACTATACGAGTACGTATTCTGCTTGTAAACCCCTGATGCGATAAAAATTATTCTGCTGCCGAAGCTGACCGACGAAGCGTTTTCGCGCTTCAATAGAGCAATGGCAGCAAACGCTAAAGAAGAAAAGGTGACCTACCTCTAATGGCCGATTGGCAAAACCTCGATCCCGAGGCCGCTCGCGAAGCGGAAAAGTACGAAAACCCCATCCCCAGCCGGGAACTGATCCTGGCTCACCTATCCGAGCGAGGCGCTCCGGCGACTCGCTCCCAGTTGCTCGACGAGTTCGGGCTCGCCGGCGAGGAGCCGGACGAGGCCTTGCGTCGTCGCCTGCGCGCCATGGAGCGCGACGGGCAGCTTATCTATACGCGTCGTGGCGCCTACGCGCCGGTGGACAAGCTGGACCTGATCCGCGGCCGCATCAGCGGGCACCGCGATGGCTTCGGCTTCCTGATCCCCGACGATGGCAGCGACGACCTGTTCCTCAGCCCCACCCAGATGCGCCTGGTGTTCGACGGCGACCGCGCCCTGGCCCGGGTGTCCGGCCATGACCGGCGCGGACGCCGCGAAGGCCAGTTGGTCGAGGTGATCGAGCGGGCCCACGAGATCGTGGTCGGCCGCTACTTCGAGGAAAGCGGCATCGGCGTGGTGGTCGCGGACAACCCGAAGATCCAGCAGGAAGTCCTGATCCCGCCGGGCAAGGCCGGCAAGGCCAGGCACAACCAGTTCGTCCAGGTGCGCATCGAGCAATGGCCGAGCATCCACCGCCAGGCCCAGGGCGAGATCGTCGAGGTGCTCGGCGACTACATGGCGCCGGGGATGGAGATCGAAGTCGCCCTGCGCAGCTACGATATCCCCCACGTCTGGCCGGCCGCGGTGGAGAAGGAAGCGGCCAAGCTCAAGCCGGAAGTGGCGGAGAAGGACAAGGAAAAGCGTGTCGACCTGCGCCAGGTGCCCTTCGTCACCATCGACGGCGAGGATGCCCGCGACTTCGACGACGCGGTGTACGCCGAGGCCAAGCGCGGCGGCGGCTGGCGCCTGTTCGTGGCGATCGCCGATGTCTCGCACTACGTGAAGGTCGGTTCGGCGCTGGACGAAGAGGCGGCCAGGCGCGGCAACTCGGTGTATTTCCCCGAGCGGGTGATCCCGATGCTGCCGGAGGTGCTGTCCAATGGTCTCTGCTCGCTGAATCCGCTGGTCGACCGGCTGGCCATGGTCTGCGAGATGACCCTGTCCAAGGCCGGCAAGCTGACCGGCTATCAGTTCTACGAAGCGGTGATCCACTCCCATGCGCGCCTGACCTACACCAAGGTCAGCCAGTTGCTCGAGCATCCCGACAGCGTCGAGGCCGAGAACCTGCGCCAGCAGTTGCCCGGCGTGGTGCCGCACCTGCAGCAGCTGTATGCGCTGTATAAAGCGCTGCTGGCCGGCCGCCATGTCCGCGGCGCGATCGATTTCGAGACCCAGGAAACCCGCATCGTCTTCGGCGCCGACCGGAAGATCTCGGAAATCCGCCCGACCCAGCGCAACGATGCGCACCGCCTGATCGAAGAGTGCATGCTCTGCGCCAACGTGGCGACCGCACGCTTCCTGCAGAAGCACGCCATCCCGGCGTTGTACCGGGTGCATGACGGCCCGCCGCAGGAGAAGCTCAACAACCTGCGCCAGTTCCTCGGCGAGCTGGGGTTGAGCCTCGGCCGCGGCAAGGCCGCGCCGACCCCGGGCGACTACCAGGAGTTGCTGGAGAAGATCCACGACCGCGCCGACTTCCGCCTGATCCAGACGGTCATGCTGCGTTCGCTCAGCCAGGCGGTGTACAGCCCGGACAACAATGGCCACTTCGGCCTCAACTACGACGCCTACACCCACTTCACCTCGCCGATCCGGCGCTACCCGGACCTGCTGGTGCATCGTGCGATCCGCAGTGTGATCCGCTCCAAGGCGGAGACTCCGCACGTGCAGCGGGCCGGCGCGGCGAGCATGCCCAAGGCGCGCATCTATCCGTACGACGAATTGCGCCTGGACCAGTTGGGCGAGCAGTGCTCGATGACCGAGCGGCGTGCCGACGAGGCCACCCGCGACGTGACCAACTGGCTGAAGTGCGAATACATGCGCGAGCGGGTCGGCGAGACCTTCCCTGGCGTAATCACCGCGGTCACCGGTTTCGGTCTGTTCGTCGAGCTGACCGACATCTTCGTCGAAGGCCTGGTCCATGTGACCGCGCTGCCCGGCGATTACTATCATTTCGACGCCGTGCACCATCGCCTCAGCGGCGAGCGCACCGGGCGCAGCTTCCGTCTCGGCGACACCACGGAAGTGGTAGTGGCGCGGGTCGACCTGGACGAGCGGAAGATCGATTTCGAGCTGGCCGGAAACGTGCTGAGCGCGCCGATCGGACGCAAGAAGCGCAACGGCGACAAGTCGGCGAACGCCGGCAAGGCGCCGAAGGGGCGCAAGGGCGCAACCGTGCCCGAGGTCGACCTGGAGCCGGCGCTGGCCAGTCCCGACGCCGCGGTGGTGCCGCGGCGCAAGGCCGGCAAGGTGCAGGCGCTGCCGCCGGTCGCGCCGGAGCTGCTGGCGCAGGCCGCGGAGATGCTCGGCAACACCGACGTGCGCAAGAGTCGCGAGGTGAAGCAGGCGCTGCTCGCCGAGGCGCGCGTCGGCGGCGGCAAGGACAAGGGCGGGAAGAAGGGCAAGGTCGTTCCTGCGGGCAAGAGCGCGAAGGGCAAGGCCAAGGGCGGCAAGCCCGCCGCTGCCGCCAAGCCGGGAAAGCCGACCAAGCATCGCAAGGGGCCTTCCAAGCCGAAGGCCGACAACGCTCCGGCCGCCACCGGGGCGCGCAAACGTAAGGCCAAGTCATGAGTCAGTGGGAAAAGGTCTACGGCGTGCATGCCGTGGAAGCGTTGTTGCGTCATCACCCGAAGCGGGTCAAGCAGTTGTGGCTGGCCGAGGGGCGGCATGATCCGCGGGTCCAGGTGCTCACCGAGCTGGCCGCCGGGTTCCGTATTCCGGTAGGGCAGCGCGACCGGCGCGAGCTCGACGAGTGGGCGGAAGGCGTCCACCAGGGCGTGGTCGCGGAAGTCAGCCCCAGCCAGGTCTGGGGCGAAAACATGCTCGAGGAACTGCTCGAGCGGAGCGAGGGCGTGCCGCTGCTGCTGGCCCTGGATGGCGTCACCGATCCGCACAACCTCGGCGCCTGCCTGCGTACCGCCGATGCGGCGGGGGTGCAGGCGGTGATCGTGCCCAAGGACAAGTCCGCGACCCTCAACGCCACCGTGCGCAAGGTCGCTTGCGGCGCCGCCGAGGTGATCCCGCTGGTGGCGGTGACCAACCTCGCGCGCACCCTGGAAAAGCTCCAGCAGCGCGGCCTGTGGGTGGTCGGCACCGCTGGCGAGGCGGACAAGACCCTCTACCAGCTCGACCTCAAGGGGCCGACCGTGCTGGTGATGGGCGCGGAAGGCAAGGGCATGCGCCGGCTGACCCGCGAGCACTGCGACTTCCTCGCCAGGTTGCCGATGGCCGGCAGCGTCAGCAGCCTGAACGTCTCGGTCGCCACCGGTGTCTGCCTGTTCGAGATCCTCCGCCAGCGCACCCCGCTGGAGTGAGCGCGTGCGGGGCCGCCGTGGCGCGGCCCCGCGCCATTCCATCCGCTGTACAAATATTCGCCAATCTTCCTTGCTTCGCCGGTTGCCCTTCTCTAGAATGTCGCCCCTTGCCGCGCGGGCAGGCGTTCGTTCGCCTCTCCGCCAGGCAAGCCAAGAAAACATTCACTCCTTGCCTGACCGTTCTGCGGCAGGCTGCAACCCGTAAGGAGCATTTATGCGTCATTACGAAATCGTGTTCCTGGTTCACCCGGACCAGAGCGAACAAGTCGGTGGCATGGTCGAGCGTTACACCAAGGCCATCGAAGAAGACGGCGGCAAGATCCACCGTCTGGAAGACTGGGGCCGTCGTCAGCTGGCCTACGCCATCAACAACGTGCACAAGGCCCACTACGTTCTGATGAACGTCGAGTGCAGCGCCAAGGCCCTGGCTGAGCTGGAAGACAACTTCCGTTACAACGATGCCGTGATCCGTAACCTGGTCATGCGTCGCGACGAAGCTGTCACCGAGCAGTCCGAGATGCTCAAGGCTGAAGAAAGCCGCAACGAGCGTCGCGAGCGTCGTGAGCGTCCGAACGATAACGCTGAAGGCGCCGATGGCGACGACAACAGCGATAGCGATAACGCTGACGAGTAATTCCGGACCAGTATTGAGGAGCCAATCACATGGCACGTTTC
Organism: Pseudomonas sp. HMSC067G02; assembly: GCF_001813485.1. Classification (NCBI taxonomy): domain Bacteria; kingdom Pseudomonadati; phylum Pseudomonadota; class Gammaproteobacteria; order Pseudomonadales; family Pseudomonadaceae; genus Pseudomonas; species Pseudomonas sp. HMSC067G02. The sequence goes on along the minus strand of NZ_KV812697.1, from coordinate 174,981 downwards.
TTCCGTCGTCGTAAGTTCTGCCGCTTCACCGCCGAAGGCGTGAAAGAGATCGATTACAAGGATCTCAACACCCTGAAGGCCTACGTTTCCGAAACCGGCAAGATCGTTCCGAGCCGTATCACCGGCACCAAGGCCAAGTACCAGCGTCAGCTGGCGACCGCTATCAAGCGCGCCCGCTACCTGGCCCTGCTTCCTTACACCGACAGCCACGGCCGTTGAGATCGGGCAGTCGAACGCTGGTAAGGGATAGATCGCATGCGCGCACTGGCTGAGTTCACCATGCGCGGCCGCATGCAGGCCACGCTCGCCGTGGCAGGCTCCGCGGTTGTTCCACTGTTGTTCTGGCTGAGTGCCGCCGCCGGTAGCCTGGTGCTGCTGCGGCGCGGATTCGGCGACGCCTTCGGCGTCCTGGCCTGGGCGGTGCTACCGGCGATGTTCTGGTGGTACCTGGGCGATCCGAGCATCCTTCTGGTCCTGCTCGGTACCCTGACGCTGGCGCAGATCCTGCGCGCCAGTACGTCCTGGAGCCATGTGCTGCTGGGCAGTGTTGCAGTTGGCGTGGTATTCGCGCTGGTGCTGGGGCATACCTCCAGCGAGCTGATCGGCGCCCTGGCGACGGAAGTCACCAAGGTCCTGACCCAGCTTCGTGGGGAGTCCCAGCTGTCGGGCGAAGAGCTGGACAAGTTGCAGGTGGCGCTGGTGCCGACCCTGACCGGGGTCATGGCTTCCTCGCTGCAGGTGACCTGCCTGCTCTGCCTGATGCTCGCGCGGTACTGGCAGGCTTCGCTGTACAACCCGGGCGGCTTCGGTCGCGAATTCCGGAGTTTGCGGCTGGCGCCGGCGGTTGCCGTGATCCTGCTGCTGGGGGCCGTCGTGGTCCCGGCGCTGGAAGTGCAGGCCGCGGTGCTCGGCCCGTTGTGCAGCGTGCCGCTGATCATCGCCGGCGTGGCGCTCGGGCATGGCCTGATCGCCCTGAAGCGCCTCGCGGGTGGTTGGCTGGTGGGCCTGTACCTGGCTGTATTGCTGCTGGGGAACCTGATCTGTCTTTTGGCGGTTGTCGACAGTCTGTTTGATTTTCGTGGACGCCTGGCCCGGCGCCAGGGTTCCACGAACGGTGAAGGTTAAAAGTTAAGAGGTAAGACTCAAATGGAAGTCATCCTGCTGGAAAAAGTCGCCAACCTGGGCAACCTGGGCGACAAGGTGAACATCAAGGGCGGTTACGCCCGTAACTTCCTGCTGCCGCAGGGCAAGGCCACCGTCGCCACCGCCGAGAACGTCGCTGCGTTCGAAGCCCGCCGCGCCGAGCTGGAAAAGGCTGCCGCCGAGAAGAAGGCCGCTGCCGAAGCCCGTGCTGCCCAGCTCTCCGAGCTGGTGGTAACCCTCGGCGCCCACGCTGGCGACGAAGGCAAGCTGTTCGGTTCGATCGGCACCCGCGACATCGCCGAAGCCGTTTCCGCTGCCGGTTACCCGCTGGAAAAAGCCGAAGTTCGCCTGCCCAACGGCGCGCTGCGCAACACCGGTGAGTTCGACGTCGCCGTGCACCTGCACACCGACGTGGAAACCACTCTGAAGCTGATCATCGTCGCTGAGTAAGCGATCCGATCGGTAGGGCTGGGCGGGCATATGCGTGTCCGCGGCAGTCCGCTAACATCGGGCACGGTACCGGCAACGGCACCGTGCCCGTTGTTTTTTCCGCTGTTCCTTTTTCTTGCGTCGAGTCTATGAACGAGATCACCAGCCCCGAGCAATACGACCTGGAAACCACAGCCCTGAAGGTGCCGCCGCACTCGATCGAGGCCGAGCAGGCCGTGCTGGGTGGCCTGATGCTGGACAACAACGCCTGGGAGCGGGTGTCGGACTCGGTGTCCGACGGCGATTTCTACCGCCATGACCATCGCCTGATCTTCCGCGCCATCTACAAGCTGGCCGAGGCCAACCAGCCGATCGACGTGGTGACCCTCTCCGAGCAGTTGGAGAAGGAAGGACAACTGGCCCAGGTCGGCGGCCTGGCCTATCTCGGCGAACTGGCGAAGAACATTCCGTCGGTCGCCAACATCAAGGCCTACGCGCAGATCATCCGCGAGCGCGCCACCCTGCGCCAACTGATCGGCATCAGCAACGAGATCGCCGACAGCGCCTTCCACCCGGAAGGGCGCGGCGCCAACGAGATCCTCGACGAGGCCGAGCGGAAGATCTTCGAGATCGCCGAAGCGCGACCGAAGACCGGCGGGCCGGTGGGGATCAGCGATATCCTGGTCAAGACCATCGACCGCATCGACTACCTGTTCAACACCAGCGAGGCGCTGACCGGGGTGTCCACCGGTTTCACCGACCTCGACGAGAAGACCAGCGGCCTGCAGCCGGCCGACCTGATCATCGTCGCCGGGCGTCCGTCGATGGGTAAGACCACCTTCGCCATGAACCTGGTCGAGAATGCGGTGATGCGCACCGACAAGGCCGTGTTGGTGTACTCCCTGGAGATGCCCTCCGACTCGATCGTGATGCGTATGCTCTCGTCGCTCGGTCGCATCGATCAGACCAAGGTCCGTTCCGGCAAGCTCGACGACGAGGATTGGCCGCGCCTGACCTCGGCGATCAACCTGCTCAACGACAAGAAGCTGTTCATCGACGACACCGCCGGCATCAGCCCCTCGGAAATGCGTGCGCGGACCCGTCGCCTGGTGCGCGAGCACGGCGACCTGGCGCTGATCATGATCGACTACCTGCAGCTGATGCAGATACCCGGCTCCAGCGGCGACAACCGGACCAACGAGATTTCCGAGATCTCCCGCTCGCTGAAGGCCCTGGCGAAGGAATTCAACTGCCCGGTGATCGCCCTGTCGCAGCTCAACCGCTCCCTGGAGCAGCGACCCAACAAGCGCCCGGTGAACTCCGACTTGCGCGAATCCGGGGCGATCGAGCAGGACGCCGACGTGATCATGTTCGTCTACCGCGACGAGGTGTACCACCCGGAGACCGAGTTCAAGGGCGTCGCCGAAATCATCATCGGCAAGCAGCGTAACGGTCCGATCGGCACGGTGCGCCTGGCCTTCATCGGCAAATACACGCGCTTCGAGAACCTTGCCGCCGGCATGTACAACTTCGAGGACGAATGACCCGGCTTGGGTCTTGCCCGGCGGGCGCCTTACCATAGGCACCCGTTTCAGTTGCAGGACCCGATGCCATGCGTCCCCTCGTTGCCACCGTCGACCTTTCCGCCATTCGCCACAACTATGCCCTGGCCAAGCGCTGCGCGCCGCAGCGCCAGGCGTTCGCGGTGGTCAAGGCGAACGCCTATGGCCACGGTGCGCGCGAAGTGGTTACCGCGTTGCACGACGATGCCGATGGCTTCGCCGTAGCCTGCCTGGAGGAGGCCGCGGAAGTCCGCGCCTTGCACGCCAGCGCGCGCATCCTGTTGCTGGAAGGCTGCTTCGAGGCGAGCGAATACGCCCTCGCCGGGCAATTGCGCCTGGACCTGGTGATCCAGGGCGCGGAACAGGGCGAGGCGTTCCTCGCCGCCGGCCTGGATATTCCACTCAACGTCTGGCTCAAGCTCGACTCCGGCATGCACCGCCTGGGCTTCGATCCCGTCGCGCTGCGCGCCTGGCATGCGCGCCTGCGCAACCATCCCGGTGTGCGCGAACTGAACCTGATCAGCCATTTCGCCTGCGCCGACGAACGCAACCATCCGCTCACCGAGCAGCAGTTGGAGAGTTTCCTCGGCCTGCTCGACCTGGATTTCGACCAGCGCAGCCTGGCCAACTCGGCGGCGGTGCTGACCATCCCGGCCGCCCACATGGATTGGCTACGGCCGGGGATCATGCTCTACGGGTCGACCCCGCTGGCCGACCTGAGTGCCGCCGAACTGGGCCTGAGGCCGGCCATGAGCCTGGGCGCGCAGTTGATTTCGCTGCGCGAGGTGGCCGTGGGCGAGAGCGTCGGCTACGGCGCCACCTGGATCGCCGAGCGGCCGACGCGGATCGGCACGGTCAGTTGCGGCTACGCCGACGGCTACCCGCGCACCGCGCCGGCCGGGACTCCGGTATTGGTCGGGGGACGCCGCGCGACCCTGGCCGGGCGGGTCTCGATGGACATGTTGGCGGTCGACCTCTCCGACCTGCCGGAGGCTCGCGTTGGCGACCCGGTGGAGTTGTGGGGCGCCCGGTTGTCGGTGGACGAGGTCGCCCGTGCCTGCGGCACCCTCGGCTACGAGCTTCTGAGCAAGGTCACGGCCCGGGTTCCGCGACGCTACAGCCACTGATTCAGGAGATACGCTCCGGTGCCAGGGCGGTCGGCCAGGGGAGCGCCGGCGCGGTCTCGCGTTCATCGTCGGCAGCCATCGCATAGCCGGCGCGCCCGGCGCCCTTGACCCGGTACAGCGCCTGGTCGGCGGCCTTGTAGAGTTTGCCGAACTGCAGGGCGTCGCCGGGAAACAGGGCGACGCCGATGCTCGGTGTGATCACCAGCCACTGCTTGGCGAACTCCACCGGTTTCGCCAGTTCTCGCAGCAAGCGTTCGGCGATGTCGCGGGCATGCTGCTCGGCATTCGACCCGCCGACCAGCACGGCGAATTCGTCGCCGCCGAGGCGCGCCACGCAATCCTCGGTGCGCACGCAATGGCGCAGCCGCTGGGCCACGTTCTGCAGGACGAAGTCGCCGGCATCGTGGCCATGGGTGTCGTTGATCGGCTTGAAGTGATCCAGGTCGATCAGCAGCAGCGCCATGCTGTTGCCGTGGCGGCGGGCATCGTCCAGGGCGCTTTCGGCGAACTCCATCAGGTGCCTGCGGTTGCCAAGCCCGGTCAGCGGATCGTGATGGGCGGCGTACTGCAGTTGCGCTTCGCGCATCTGCAACTGGCGATTGGCCTCGCTCAGCTCGTTGGTACGGACTTCCACGGCGCGTGCCAGGTCGCGCTGCGCGCTGTGCAGCAGGGCCAGGCGCGCATTCTTTTCCTGGTCGGCCTGGTCCAGGGCCAGGGCCCTTTCCTGCTTCAGGTCCTGGATGCGCGAGGCGAGCGCCAGGGAAAACAGCAGGGCCTCCAGGGTCAGCGCCAGGGGGAAGACCATGGCGTTGGCCGAGGTCGGCTGGACCAGCGCGGTGGCGCGCATCACGCCAAGGCTGACGCTGCCGAGCACCAGGCCGAAGCCGACCAGGTACAGGCGCGCCGTGGCCGAACCCTGGCGCCAGCGCTGCACTGCCAGGCCGATGGCGATCGGCAGGTTGGCCAGCAGGGTCAGCGCCAGCACGCCGGCCGCCTGCCAGCGCCAGCCGGCGGCGTTGAACGCCAGGCAGGCAAGGAACAGCAGGCAACAGGCGTTCAGCAGGTGATGGGCCCAGCGTGCGTGCTGCCGGCTTTGCAGCAGGTTCTGGCTGAAGCGGATCACGCAGATGCCCCAGATCGCCAGCAGCGCCAGGCGGTCAAGCCACCAGGGCACCGCCCGCTCGGGCCAGAAATACTCGAAACCATGGCCGCTGATGCTCAGGGTCAGCACCAGCGCGCTGGCAGCGGTCAGCACGTACCAGAAATAGGCGCGATCGCGCAGGCTGGTGAACAGGATCAGGTTGTACAGCAGCAGGGCGAGGATCAGCCCGTAGGCCATGCCGAACAGCAGGTTGCCCTGGCTGCGGTATTCCAGCAGTTCGTCGTGGCTCCAGAGCCTCAGCGGAAAGGCGTTGCCGCCGGGATCGTAGCTGCGCAGGTAGACGCGCAACGGCCCATCGCCGGGAGGGAGCTGGAACAGCGGATGACGATAGGCGTGGTCGCGGCCCTCGGCGAAGGGCACCGCTTCGCCGCTGCGATGTTCGCGGAACCCGCCGCGCTCGTCGGGGAGGTACAGGCGCAGGTCGTGCAGGCTGGCGCTGGCGACTTCCAGCCACCAGCCGCCGGATACCGCCTCGCGTCTCGGCAGGTCGAGGCGCAGCCACCAGACGCTGCGACTGAGGCCGACGCTGGTGCGGCCGGCGGCGGCGACGAAGCGGCCGGCCTGCTCCGCTTGTTCGAGGTCCTCCACCGCCAGGTTGCCATCGGGGTCTTCGAGCAGGTCCAGCGAGCCGTTCAACCAGGCGCCGCTGGCCGGGGGCGCTGGAAACTCCGGCGCGGCGCGCGAAACGGCGCTGGCCAGTAGCAGGAAGATGACCGCGAGCAGGGCAAGAGGATGGCGCACGATGACTCTCCCGGGGGCCTGCCTTAGAGGCCGGGTGAGATGACGATGAATGGAGTATAGAAACAAGGTGGCGAAATGATGGCATTTTTTCGAAGCCGGCCGACGGCAGGCAATACCCAGTGAAAACGTCGGAATTGCTCATTTTTTGTGCTATATTCCGCGCCCGCGTTTTCGCGACCCCCTATTCCTAGAGATACCCCCTGGTGCCCGTGATGCAAGCCGCCAAGCCGCTGTTCGACTATCCCAAGTACTGGGCCGAGTGTTTCGGTCCGGCGCCCTTCCTGCCTATGAGTAGGGAAGAGATGGATCAGCTCGGCTGGGACTCCTGCGACATCATCATCGTCACCGGCGATGCCTACGTCGACCACCCGTCCTTCGGCATGGCCATCATCGGCCGCCTGCTGGAGGCCCAGGGGTTCCGCGTCGGCATCATCGCCCAGCCGGACTGGCAGTCGAAGGACGACTTCATGAAGCTCGGCGAGCCGAACCTGTTCTTCGGCGTGGCGGCCGGCAACATGGACTCGATGATCAACCGCTACACCGCGGACAAGAAGGTCCGTTCCGACGACGCCTACACCCCCGGCGGTCTGGCCGGCAAGCGCCCGGACCGCGCCAGCCTGGTCTACAGCCAGCGCTGCAAGGAGGCCTACAGCCATGTGCCGGTGATCCTCGGCGGGATCGAGGCCTCGTTGCGCCGCATCGCCCATTACGACTACTGGCAGGACAAGGTCCGCCGCTCGATCCTGATGGACGCCACGGCCGACATCCTGCTCTACGGCAACGCCGAGCGTGCGGTGGTGGAAATCGCCCAGCGCCTGGCCCAGGGCGAACTGGTGAGCGCGATCACCGACGTGCGCGGCACCGCCTTCGTCCGTCGCGACACCCCGGAGGGCTGGTTCGAGATCGATTCCACGCGGATCGACCGGCCGGGCAAGATCGACAAGATCATCAATCCCTACGTGAACACCCAGGACACCGCCGCCTGCGCCATCGAGCAGGAAAAGGGCGCGCAGGAGGACCCGCAGGAAGCCAAGGTCGTGCAGTTGCTGGCGAACCCCAGGCTGACCCGGGAGAAGACCGTGATCCGCCTGCCGTCTTTCGAGAAGGTGCGCAACGACCCGGTGCTCTATGCCCACGCCAACCGCGTGCTGCACCTGGAGACCAACCCGGGCAACGCCCGTGCCCTGGTGCAGAAGCACGGCGAAGTGGATGTCTGGTTCAACCCGCCGCCCATTCCGATGAGCACCGAGGAAATGGACTACGTGTTCGGCATGCCCTATGCCCGCGTGCCGCACCCGGCCTACGGCAAGGCGAAGATTCCCGCCTACGAGATGATCCGCTTCTCGGTGAACATCATGCGTGGCTGCTTCGGCGGCTGCACCTTCTGCTCGATCACCGAACATGAGGGACGGATCATCCAGAACCGCTCGCACGACTCGATCATCCGCGAGATCGAGGAGATGCGCGACAAGGTGCCCGGCTTCACCGGCGTGGTCTCCGACCTTGGCGGACCGACGGCGAACATGTACCGCATCGCCTGCAAGAGCCCGGACATCGAGCGGCACTGCCGCAAGCCGTCCTGCGTGTTCCCCGGCATCTGCGAGAACCTCGATACCGACCACAGCTCGCTGATCGAGCTGTACCGCAAGGCCCGGGCGCTGCCGGGGGTGAAGAAGATCCTGATCGCCTCCGGCCTGCGCTACGACCTCGCCGTCGAGTCGCCCGAGTACGTCAAGGAACTGGTGACCCACCACGTCGGCGGCTACCTGAAGATCGCCCCGGAGCACACCGAGCGCGGTCCGCTGGACAAGATGATGAAGCCGGGGATCGGCACCTACGACCGCTTCAAGCAGATGTTCGAGAAGTTCTCGAAGGAAGCCGGCAAGGAGCAGTACCTGATCCCGTACTTCATCGCCGCCCACCCCGGGACCACCGACGAAGACATGATGAACCTGGCCCTGTGGCTCAAGCGCAACGGCTTCCGCGCCGACCAGGTCCAGGCGTTCTATCCCTCGCCGATGGCCACCGCCACCGCGATGTATCACTCGGGCAAGAACCCGCTGCGCAAGGTCACCTACAAGAGCGATGGCGTGACCATCGTCAAGAGCGACCAGCAGCGGCGCCTGCACAAGGCCTTCCTGCGCTACCACGACCCGAAAGGCTGGCCGCTGCTGCGCGAGGCGCTGGAGCGGATGGGGCGCGCTGACCTGATCGGCAATGGCAAGCACCACCTGATCCCGACCTACCAGCCGGATACCGGCGAATACCAGAGCGCCCGGCGGAAGAACTCGACGCCGGCCGGCAGCAAGAAGGCCGGCAAGCTGCTGACCCAGCATACCGGCCTGCCACCCCGCGCCAGCGACGGTGGCCAGCCGTGGAGCAAGGGCCAGCAGAACAAGGCGGCGGCCTTCGCCAAGGGCAAGAAGAAGCCGCGCCAGCCGAACATCCCGCGCTGATCGCCGGGGCGGCCCTGCCGCCCGCAAAGGGTGCGTGGCTGCAACCCGGCCAGCGGTCGCGCACCGTCGCGGTGCATCGCCGTGGCGCGACCTCCTGGCCGCCCGGGCCTGGCGGCGCTGGCACAAGTCTTGCGCTTCCGGGGCAACCCGGTCTTCGCGGAGAACCGCGCTGGCGGACCCGGCAACGCCTCGTCGCTTCGCTCCGGCGGCGCGTCGCCGACTCCGCTACAGTGACCGCAACCCCAGCCCCGCGAGCCTTCGATGCCCGAGCTGCTTGCCCACTATCCGTTCACCGATACGGCCTACCACGAGTTGCTCGATCGCCAGGGTGGCGTGCGTCCCCATTGGCAGCGGCTGTTCCGCCAACTGGAGCGCAGCAGCCCTGAGCAACTGCGCCAGCGCCAGGCCCTGGTGGAACGGCAGATCCAGGAGAACGGCGTCACCTATAACGTCTACGCCGATCCCAAGGGCACCGACCGCCCCTGGGCGCTGGACCTTCTGCCGAACCTGCTGTCCGCCGCCGAGTGGCAGCCGATCGCCGCCGGCGTGGCACAGCGTGCGCGGCTGCTCAACGCGCTGCTGGCCGACCTGTACGGCGAGCAGCGTCTGCTCGCCGAAGGGCTGCTGCCCAGCGAACTGGTCTTCGGCCATCCGAACTTCCTCTGGCCGGCGCTCGGCATCCGGCCGCCCGGCGGGATCTTCCTGCACAGCTATGCCGTGGACCTGGCGCGCGATGCCGACGGACGCTGGCAGGTCCTCGCCGACCGCACCCAGGCGCCGTCCGGCGCGGGCTATGCGCTGGAGAACCGGCAGATCGTCTCGCGGGCCTTGCCGGAACTCTATCGCGACCTGCGCGTGCAGCATCTCGCCGGGTATTTCCGCACCCTGCAGGAGACCCTCGCCAGCCAGGCCGCCGGCGACGGCGAGACGCCGCTGGTGGTGCTGCTGACTCCCGGACGTTTCAACGAAACCTACTTCGAGCATCTCTACCTGGCGCGCCAGCTCGGTTTCCCGCTGGTCGAGGGGCACGACCTGACGGTGCGCGACGCCACCCTCTATCTCAAGACCCTCGGCGGCCTGAAACGGGTGCACGCGGTATTGCGGCGCCTCGATGACGACTTCTGCGACCCGCTGGAATTGCGTACCGACTCGGCGCTGGGCATTCCCGGCCTGCTCGAGGCGGTACGCCAGGGGCGCGTACTGGTGGCCAACGCGTTGGGCAGCGGGGTGCTGGAATCGCCCGGCCTGCTCGGCTTCCTGCCGCAGGCCTGTCGCCGCCTGCTGGGCGAGGAGTTGGCGCTGCCCTCGCTCGACACCCGCTGGTGCGGCGAGCCGCAGGCCCTCGAGGCGATACTCGCGGCACTGCCCGACCTGGTGATCAAGCCGGCCTTTCCCGGCCAGCGCTGCGAACCGCTGTTCGGCCACGCCCTCGACGGTGCCGGCCTGGCATCCCTCGGCGAGCGCTTGCGCGAGCGCCCGCAGGCCTACGTGGCGCAACGCCTGGCGCAGTTGTCCCAGGCGCCGGTCTGGCGCGACGGCGAGGCCGGCGTCGGCCTGCAGTCGCGGGCCATCGGCATGCGCGTGTTCGCCGTCGCCGCCGCCGACGGACGCTACTGGGTGATGCCCGGCGGTCTGACCCGCGTAGCCTCGGCGGCGGATGCCGAGGTGGTGTCGATGCAACGCGGCGGCGCGAGCAAGGACACCTGGGTACTGGCCGAGCGTGCGGTCGGCGGCGAGCCGTGGCGGCCGCGCCGGCTCGGCGTGCGCGACCTGGTCCGCGAGGATCCCTACCTGCCGTCGCGGGTGGTGGAAAACCTGTTCTGGTACGGCCGCTATGCCGAGCGTTGCGACGACCACGCGCGCCTGCTGCGGGTGGTGCTGTCGCGCTACGTGGATGCCGATGGCGACGAAGAGGCGCTGCGCAGCGCCCTGGCCCTGGCCGGCGGCATCGGCCTGCTGCCCGGGGATGGCGAGCCGTTGGAAAGGTGCCTGTTGCGGGCGTTGCTCGACGAGCACTGGCCGGCGAGCCTGTGCGCCAACCTGCGGCGCCTGCACTGGGCGGCGGCGCAGGTGCGCGGGCGCTTGTCCGGGGAGAACTGGCTGGCCTTGCTGGAGCTGCAACGCGACATGCAGGCGCTCGATCCGGCACGCACCGACCTCGGCGAAGCGCTGGACTTCCTCAACCGGCTAGTGATGTCCCTGGCCGCGTTGTCCGGTTTCGCCCTCGACGACATGACCCGCGACGACGGCTGGCGTTTCCTGATGATCGGCCGGCGCATCGAGCGCGTGCGCTTCTTCGCCGAGAGCATCGCCGCCTTCCTCGACGGCGGTAGCGCCTGGGACGCCGGCGCGCTGGAGTGGCTGCTGGAGCTGGGTAACAGCGGCATCACCTACCGCTCGCGCTACCTGGCGTCGCCGCAGCTGGTCCCGGTGCTCGACCTGCTCCTGTTGCACGAGCAGAACCCGCACTCGCTGCGCTTCCAGTTGCAGGCCCTGGAGCGTTCGCTGGAGCGCCTGCACGAGGAGTTCGGCGCGCCACGCGAGCGGGAACTCAGGACCCTGGGCGAACGCCTGCGCAGCTTCGATCTGGCGGCCCTGGAAAGCCCGCTGTTCGGCGCGGCAGGACTCGACGAGGTGCTCGTCGGGCTGGCGCGACTGCTGCGCGACATCGCCGCCTGCGCCGGACAGGTCTCCGATCGGCTAGGCTTGCGCTATTTCGCCCATGTCGACGATGTCAGCCAGAGAACGGTATCCACCTGATGTCCGCACCCGCGCTTCGCTCCGTTCCGCTCCAGGGCGCCCGCTACCAGGTGCTGCACGACACCCATTACCGCTATGCGACGCCGGTCTCGCTGTCGCGGCAACTGGCGCATCTCTGGCCACGCGAATGCGCCTGGCAGGCCTGTCATGAGCGGGCACTGCTGATCGAGCCGGGGCCGAGCCGGCGCGAGGATGGCCACGACGCATTCGGCAATCCGCTGAGCCGGCTGGCCTTCGAGCGTCCCCACGAGGCGCTGCGGGTCAGCGCGCGACTGCAGGTCGAAGTGTTCGCCCATGCGCCGGCGCAACTGACCGCGTCGCCGGCATGGGAAACCGTCGCCGCCGGGCTGGCATTTTCCGGGCGGGCGCTGTCCGCCGCCGAGCTGGAAGCCTGCCGCTATCGCGTCGAGTCGCCCTATGTGCGCATCCAGCGGCGATTCGCCGAGTTCGCCGCCGACTGCTTCCCGCCCGGACGGCCGTTGCTGGTGGCGGCGGCGGCACTGATGGAGAAGATCTTCCGCGAGTTCGCCTTCGATGCGCAGGCCACCCAGGTGGCGACGCCGCTGGACGAAGTGCTGGAGCGCCGTCGCGGGGTCTGCCAGGACTTCGCCCACCTGATGCTCGCCTGCCTGCGCGCGCGCGGACTGGCGGCGCGCTACGTCAGCGGCTACCTGTTGACCCGCCCGCCGCCCGGGCAGGCGCGACTGATCGGCGCCGACGCCTCGCATGCCTGGGTCTCGCTGTATTGCCCGGAGAACGGCTGGGTGGATTTCGACCCGACCAACGACCTGTTGCCCGACCTGGAGCACATCACCCTGGCCTGGGGGCGGGATTTTTCCGATGTGTCGCCGCTGCGCGGGGTGATCCTCGGCGGCGGTAGCCATGACCCGGAGGTGCGGGTGACGGTGCTGCCGCTACGGGAAACTGCCGGCTGATCAAAAAGTGATCGGTTCCGCGGAGGCCCTGCCGCCCGGGACTCCCGGACCTTTTCACTCAGGTTGTCCACAGCCTCGCCCACGCCGTTTGGGGACAACGAAGCGCTGCTCCGGCAAATTCGCGGCGCCGTGCTAGCTTTTCCAGAATCCGCTACGGACGTTGTCGGGCCAAGGGCCGGAGCCTGCCTTTCCGGTGCCAGGGGCGGTTCTCGTACGGAGCCAGACTCCTTCCTTGCGCACGGTGAGCGATATGGATGACACGACGATCGTCAACGTAGGTACCGAGAAGATCAACGCGCTCTGGGCGACGGTGTCCCAGTACGCCTTCGCCTTCGGCATCAAGATTCTCGCGGCCATCGCCTTCTGGGTGATCGGCCGCTGGCTGATCGGCTTCGCCGTCGGCATGGTGCAGAAATCCCTCGAGCGGCAAAAGGTCGATCCCACCGTGCTGCGCTACGTGGGCTCGTTCATCACGGTGACCCTGAACGTGCTGCTGGTGGTGGGCATCCTCGGTTTCTTCGGCATCCAGACCACCAGCCTGGCGGCGCTGATCGCGGCGGTCGGCCTGGCCATCGGCATGGCATGGTCGGGATTGCTGGCGAACCTGGCGGCCGGCGGTTTCATCATCGTCCTGCGGCCGTTCAAGGTCGGCGACTTCATCTGCGCCGGCGGAGTGACCGGCACGGTCAAGGAGATCGGCCTGTTCACCACGGCGATCAACACTCCGGACAACGTGCTGACCATGGTCGGCAACAACAAGATATTCGGCGACAACATCCAGAACTTCACCCACAACCCGTTCCGCCGGGTCGAGTTGAAGGCGCAGCTTTCCGGTGCCGCCGACTACCAGGCGGCCATCGCCCTGCTCAAGCAGCGCGTCGCGGCGATTCCCAACGTGCTCGGCGAGCCGCCGGTGGACGTGGAAATCCTCGAGTTCAACCTGGTCGGGCCGGTGCTGGCGGTGCGCCCGTATTGCCACAACGACCATTACTGGCAGGTCTATTTCGATACCAACAAGGTGATCAAGGACGCCCTCGGCGCCGACTTCCCGGCACCGATGCCGGCGCAGACGGTGATCGTGCAGCAGTCCGCCGGCGCCTGACGTTTCCCGCTCGGCACCGACGCCCCGTCCTGCGGGGCGTTGGCGTTTGTGCGCGGACCGGGTGGCGGGCCGCGCGGAGAAAACGGGCCATCGGCGAGTCCAACGGGCACCCCGGCGAACAAGGTATAGTGCGGGCCTGCAACCGTCGCCGCAGCCGGCCGGGTTTCATCGGGAAAAGGATTCCGTGTGTTCTTCAGATTGCTCTTGATCGCCGTCCTGCTGGCGGTATCCGCGTGCAGCTCCAAGGCTCCCGGCCCGGGGGCGTCGGTGCCGAAAGTCGTGCGCGGCGAGTATCGCGTCAAGCGCGGCGACACCCTCTATTCGATCGCCACCCGGCACGGCTGGAACTACAAGGACCTGGCGCGCGCCAACGGCATCCGCCCGCCCTACGCGGTCAAGGTCGGCCAGGTAGTGCGCTTCGACGGGCGCAAGTCGACCTACGTCGCCAGCAGCCGCTCCTCGTCGAGCAGCCGTGCGCGCAAGCCGCCGCCTCCGCCGCCGTCGGTGACCCTGCGCGGCTGGCAGTGGCCAATGAAGGGGCCGGTGATCCGCCGCTTCTCAAGTTCCGACAAGCTCAACAAGGGCATCCGCATCGCCGGCACCCTGGGCCAGCCGGTACAGGCCTCGCTGGCCGGCAAGGTGGTGTTCGCGGTGAACAACATGCGTGGCTACGGCAACCTGGTGATCATCCAGCACGGTACCTCGTACACCAGCACCTACGCGCACAACAGCCGCTTGCTGGTGAAGGAGGGGCAGATGGTCAGCAAGGGCCAGAAGATCGCCGAGGCCGGTTCCTCGGATGCCGACCGGGTGCAACTGTACTTCGAGATCCGCCAGAACGGCCGGCCGCTCGACCCGCTGAGCCTGCTGCCGCCGTCCTGAGAGAGGAGCGGATCACTGCGGGGTGCGGTCGACCCACTTCGGCGCCACGCTTGGCGTCCAGGCGGCGAGGGAATCGAGCAGCGCCTCCGGGCTGGCACCGCGCTGCAGCATGCCGCGGTGTTCGGCGCGGACGAAGCGTTCGTCGACCAGGTGGTCGAGGAAGGTCAGCAGCGGATCGTAGAAACCGTTCACTTCGAGCAGGCCCAGCGGCTTGGCGTGGTAGCCCAGTTGGCCCCAGGTCCAGACCTCGAACAGCTCTTCCAGGGTGCCGAGCCCGCCGGGCAGGGCGATGAAGGCGTCGGCCAGCTCGGCCATGCGCGCCTTGCGCGCGTGCATGCCGTCTACCACTTCCAGGCGGGTCAGGCCCTTGTGGCCGATCTCGGCCTCCTGCAGGCTCTGCGGGATGATCCCGATCACTTCGCCGCCGGCGGCCAATGCGGCGTCCGCCACGGTGCCCATCAGACCGACCGCGCCGCCACCGTAGACCAGGGTCAGGCCGCGCTCGGCCAGGTGCCGGCCGAGTGCCACGGCGGCTTCCTGGTAGACCGGGGAAGCGCCGGGGCTGGCGCCACAGAATACGCAGACGGAACGCAAGGTCATGATCGACTCCTGTCGGGGGTGGAAAAAGGCGCACAGGGTAGCGGCTGGGAGCGCTTCGACCAAGCCGTGCGAAGCATTGCCGGACGTTGCGTCGCAGGCGCGAAGCGGCACATCTGTGCTAAAACAGGAGTTCCCCGTAGTAAACGCCGGGCAGATCCCGCTCGATGCCCCGCCACGTCCGGTTCGGGTTTGACCTGAATCAGTGGAACTCGGTGCCCGATCGGGCAGTCTGCTCTTTCAGGATTCATCGCCCAACCTGCCTAGGAGGCTGCTCCATGCTACGTAAACTCGCTGCGGTATCCCTGCTGTCCCTGCTCAGTGCGCCGCTGCTGGCTGCCGAGTGCTCGGTGGACATCCAGGGTAACGACCAGATGCAGTTCAACACCAATGCCATCACCGTCGACAAGAGCTGCAAGCAGTTCACCGTCAACCTGTCCCACCCCGGCAACCTGCCGAAGAACGTCATGGGCCACAACTGGGTACTGAGCACCGCCGCCGACATGCAGGGCGTGGTCACCGACGGCATGGCTTCCGGCCTGGACAAGGATTACCTGAAGCCCGACGACAGCCGTGTCATCGCCCACACCAAGCTGATCGGCTCGGGCGAGAAGGACTCGGTGACCTTCGACGTCTCCAAGCTGAAGGAAGGCGAGCAGTACATGTTCTTCTGCACCTTCCCGGGCCACTCCGCGCTGATGAAGGGCACCCTGACCCTGAAGTGATGCGCGAGCGATCCGCTGCATGAAAAAGCCCGGCCGCTGCCGGGCTTTTTCATGGGCGCGCGCCGGGCTCAGCGCGCGTAGCGCGCCGCCATCGCTTCGCCGGCCAGTTGGTGCACGCGCCGGGTCGGATGCCACTCGTCCCAGAAGTAGTACTGGTCCGGGTTGGCGCAGGCCGGGCGGACGCTGGGCTGGGTCGGCTGGCAGGGCGCGTCCAGTTCCACCAGGCCGTAGCGTGCCGGGTTGCGCCGCAAGTGGCGGCTGAAGGTGAGATGGTCGAACCAGCTCAGCTCCAGGCCGCGGGTCTTGCGCAGGGCGGCGAGCTGGATCGGCAGGCTGGCGTTGACCGCTTGCAGGTAGCGCTGCGCACGCTCGACCCGGTTGCCGACGACCACCGCCGGGACCACGCTCAGGTCGGTCGAACTGACCACCAGGAAGCGTCGTGCGCCGGCCTCTCCGAGACGCTGCACCGCGGCGCGGATGTTCGCCACGCTGCTGCCGGCCAGTTGTTCCAGGGTCTGCTCGCCGGCGAAATCCTCATGCTCGAAGAAATCGTTGGCGGAGACGAAGATGAAGTGCAGCGCCTGGCCGTCGGCCGGCTTGCCGTCCAGCGTGGCGAGGTAGGCGTCGACCTGGCCGGCGAGGCCGGTATGGCGGTAGGCGCTCATCCAGCCGTAGTAGTTGTCCGCTCCGCTCTTGGCGCCGCCCACCGCATGGTCGGCCAGTTGTGCGCCGAGCTGGCGGGCGAGCACCTCGACGGCGGTCGGGCCGTTGCTCCAGCGGCCCTGCCAGTAGACTTCGCCGGGCAATGCCTGGGCGCCGGCGATGCCCTTGGCGAGCATCTCGCGGGTCAGTCGCTGGCTTTCGCCGTTGTCCGAATAGCTGTCGCCGAAGGCGTGGATCTGCCGTACCGGCGCGAGCAGCGGGTATGTGTGTCCGCAGGCCTGGCCGGCCAGCAGGACACCGAGGAGCAGGGCGGGGAGACGGGTGCGCATGGCTGGCCTTCGCAGGGATTCAGCTTCCTTCTAGCGTGCCGCCGCGCGGACTTGAAGACCTGGTTGCGACAGGCACATTCCCGCCCGCGACAAAGGCCCGTCGACGACGGGCCTGCCGCACGGGCCGGGAGGCTCAGGGCGCCTTCGGCAGTTCGCGCTTGTGCTGGGTCTTGTGGTAGGTGTCGACGATCACCCGCGCGGCTTCCTCGCGCAGCGGCTGGCCGTGCAGGAAGGCGTCGATCTCGGCATAGGTGACGCCGTGGGAAGCCTCGTCCGGATGGCCGGGGCGCAGGTCCTCGAGGTCGGCGGTGGGGATCTTCTCCACCAGGTTCTCCGGAGCGCCGAGGGCGCGGGCGAGGGCGCGCACCTGATGCTTGGCCAGGCCGCTGAGCGGAGCCAGGTCGCAGGCGCCGTCGCCGAACTTGGTGAAGAACCCCATGACCGCCTCGGCGGCATGGTCGGTGCCGATCACCAGGCCGCCGCGGGCGCCGGCGATGGCGTACTGGGCGACCATGCGGATGCGCGCCTTGATATTGCCGATGACGAAGTCGCTCTTCGCCGGCTCGAGTCCTTCCAGGGCTTCCAGCTGTTCCGCCAGGGCTTTCACCGACGGACCGATGTTGACGGTCTGCTCTTCGTCGGCGCGGATGGTCGCCAGCGAGGCCTGGGCATCGGCCTCGTCCTGCTGCACCTGGTAGGGCAGGCGCACGGCGATGAAGCGGTAGGCCTGGTCGCCGGTCTGCTCGCGCAGTTGCTCGACGGCGCGCTGGGCCAGCAGGCCGGCGGTGAGCGAGTCGACGCCGCCGCTGATCCCCAGCACCAGGGTCTTCAGCCCGGCATCCTTCAGGCACTGCTGGATGAAGGCGATGCGCCGGGCGATCTGCGCCTGCACGTCGGCCTCCGACTGGAACGGCGGCTGGACCTGCAGGGCTTGGGCGATGTCGCGTTGGATCTGTTGCATGTTCGGGCTCCCGTTAGGTACGAAAGGATTAGGCCGGCACGTTGAAGACGTGGCGGAGGTAGGCGACGAAGTTCTCGTCGCGGCATTGGGTCTTGCCCGGGGCGTCGGATATCTTCGCCACCGGATGGCCGTTGCAGGCCGTCATCTTCAGGACGATGTTCATCGGCTCGACCCCCGGGATGTCGCAGGTCAGGTTGGTGCCGATGCCGAAGCTGACGTTGATCTTGCCACGTAGCGCGCGGAACAGCTGCAACGCCTTGGGCATGTCCAGCCCGTCGGAGAACACCAGGGTCTTGCTCAGCGGGTCGATACCCAGGCGGCGGTAGTGGGCGATGGCTTTCTCCGCCCAGGCCAGCGGGTCGCCCGAATCGTGGCGCAGGCCGTCGAAGAGCTTGGCGAAGTACAGGTCGAAGTCGTCGAGGAAGGCGTCCATGGTAATGCAGTCGGTCAGGGCTATGCCGAGCTGCCCGCGGTACTCGCGGACCCAGCAGTCCAGCGCCGCTTGCTGGCTGTCGACCAGCCGCGGGCCGAGTTGCTGGTGGGCCATCAGCCATTCGTGGGCCATGG
>NZ_KV812697.1:110036-156740 GCF_001813485.1 Pseudomonas sp. HMSC067G02 | reverse complement strand
TGGGCCATCAGCCATTCGTGGGCCATGGTGCCGATCGGCTTGAGATCGTACTCGCGGGCCAGGTGCACGTTGCTGGTGCCAACGAAGCGCCCGGGGAAGTCGCGCTTGAGGATATGCACCACTTCCTCCTGGGTGCGGTAGGAGAAGCGCCGGCGGGTGCCGAAGTCGGCGACCTGGAATTCCGCGAGTTCCTCGCTGCTGGCCTGGGCGGAGAGCCAGTCGAGCTTGCGGTAGAGCTGCTCGCCGACCTGTTCCAGGACCACCTCGCGGTAGCGATAGCGGTTGCGTACCTCGCTGACGATGGCCAGCAGCGGCACCTCGAAGAGGATCACGTGCAGCCACGGGCCGCGCAGGCGGATCGCCAGTTGGCCATCCTCGATGCCGGTGTGCACGTAGCGCAGGTTGAAGCGGAACAGGCTGAGGAAGCGGATGAAGTCCGGCTTCATGAACGGGATGCGTTCGAGGAAGGCGAGCTGGTCGGCGGTTACCTCGACTTCGGCGAGGCGCTCGATCTGGTAGCGGATCTCCGCCAGGTACGGACGCAGGTCCTCGGCGTTGCGGCAGCGGAATTCCCACTCCACTTCGGCGTTGGGGTAGTTGTGCAGCACCGCCTGCATCATGGTCAGCTTGTAGAAATCGGTATCGAGCAGGTTCTGCACGATGCGCTCGGCAAAGACGCTTTCGGCCATGTTCACTTCTCCTTGTCGGCGCCGGCGAGGGCGCTATCCAGTCGTTCCAGGTCGGCGCAGAGGATCACCCCGGCGTCGCGCATCTCGTCGCAGGCCCGCTGCGCGGTGTCCTCGGCGATGGCCCGGCAGGCGGGCAGGTAGAGCAGCACCTCGAAACCGGCGCGGCGCAGTTGCAGGGCGGTGTTCTTCACGCAGTAGTCCAGCGCCAGGCCACCCACCAGCACATGGCTCACGCCATTCTGCCTCAGGTATTCGATGACCCCGGTGCTGCGGCGTTCCGCCAGATCGTGGTAGCAGGCGCCGTAGGGATGCAGGTCCGGCTCCACGCCCTTCCAGACGAAGAAGTCGTAGTCGATCGGCCGCGGCAGTTCGTCGAGCAGCTCGAAACCCGGCGTACCCGGTACGCAGTGGCTCACCCAGGTCAGGTCGGCGTCCGGATAGGCCAGCGGCCGCAGCATCTGCTCGGCGCTTTCCACTACCCAGGCAGCCTTCGGGCTGTGCGCGTCCTTGCTGCCCAGGCGCAGCGCGGCGCGGCTGGCCAGTTGGTTGAGGGCGGCGCCGATGGCGTCGCCGCCGGGCACCGGCAGTTCGTCCGGGCACAGCGGGGTGAAGCCTTTCTGGGCGTCGACATCGAAGCTGGCGATCTTGCTGGGGCGATTCATGGAAGCCTCCGCTTGACGGGTTGGGGCTGAATGTGGGTACATAATTCATCACGTGAAATAAGTCGTCAAGCACTTGTACTACAAAATTTCGCAGTGGAAGGTATTTTCTATGCGTGATGAAATAAGTTCCCGGATTCGCCGACTGCCTGCCGGGATGAGCGGCGGACGCGCCCCCGACTTCGCCCTCGCGGTCTACGGTGGGGCGTTCGACCCGCCGCACCCCGGCCATGAGTCGGTGATCCGCCGGGCGCTGCTTTGCGCCGAACGGGTCGCCCTGGTGCCGAGCCACCGCCACGCCTTCGGCAAGCGCATGGGCGATTTCGAGCTGCGCTGCCGCTGGCTGGCGCGGCTGGCCCGGCGAATCGATCCGCGGCGGGTGTATTGCGAGCCGATCGAAGCAGGATTGATGCCCGATCGTCCGGCGGTCTACAGCATCGACCTGCTGGAAGCGCTGGCCGCGCGTAGCGGCCTGGCGTCAGCGCGGATCGCCCTGCTGATCGGCGCTGACAACGAGGCGGAACTGCCGCGCTTCGAACGTGCTGCCGAATTGTGCTGGCGCTTCGGCCGGCTGGTGGCGGAGGAGCGGCTGCCGCTGCACAGCTCGATGATCCGCCAGCGCCTGCGTGAAGGGCTGGCGGTACCGGAGGCCTGGTGCCTGCCGGAAGTGAAGGACGAACTGCACTGCTATGGCGGCGAACGCCAGGCGGGCTGAAGAGAGGAGTGACGATGAGTTCAGCGGAAGTATTGGCCAGCGTGGATATCGTGGCGTTGCGCCTGAACCCCGGGCACGGACTGGAGCTGTTGCTGATCCGCCGCGCCCAGGCGCCTTTCGCCGGCCAGTGGGCCTTGCCCGGCGTGCTGGTCAACGGCCGCAGCGCCGACCACAGCCTCGACGACGCGGCGGTGCGCGCCCTGCGCGACAAGGCGCGGCTGGAGCCGGCCTACATCGAGCAGGTGGCCACGGTCGGCAACGCGGTACGCGACCCGCGCGGCTGGTCGCTGAGCGTGTTCTACCTGGTGCTGGTCGGTCCGGACACCCGGGTGGAGGACGACGACCTCGACTTCGTGCCGCTGCGCGACGTTCGCAGCGAGCGCTTCGCCCTGCCGTTCGACCACGCCCAACTGGTACAGCAGGCCTGCGAGCGCCTGGCGAGCAAGTCGGTGTACAGCGCCCTGCCGCTGTTCCTGCTGGCGCCGCGCTTCACCGTGGCCGAGGCGCTGAAGGCCTTCGAGTGCGCCATCGGCCAGGAAGTCCAGCATTCCAGCCTGCGCGGGCGCCTGGAGCGGATGAAGGAGGCTGGCTGGGTCGAGGACACCGGCGAACGCCAGCGTCCGCCCATGGGGCGCCCGCAACACGTCCTGCATTTCACCCCGAAGCCGGGCGGCGCCTTCGTTTTCGACCGCAGCCTGCTGGCGTCCTGACAAACGGGTGCGGCAGGGCCGGTGAGGCCGCTCCCTGCCGCGCTTGCTAGACGGTGAAGCGCTGGATCTGCTGCTCCAGTCCGTTTGCCAGCTTCGCCAGCTCGACACTGGAGGTGGAGGTCTTCACCGCGCCCTCGGCGACTTCGCCGATGCTGGCATTGAGCGAGTCGATGTTCTGGCTGACCTCGCTCGCGGTGGCGGTCTGTTCTTCCGTCGCCGTGGATATCTGCGCGTTGCTCTGGGCGATACCTTCGACCGCCTGGGCGATGAGACCGAGCGCCTTTCCCGCCTCGTGGGCGCGCTGGACGCTGACCTGGGCCTGCTCGCGTGACTGCTGCATCACGCTGACCGCGCTGCTGGCGTCTGCCTGCAGGGCTTCGATCATCTCGCGGATGGTTTCGGTGGCCTTGTGCGTATTGGTGGCCAGGCTGCGCACTTCATCGGCGACCACCGCGAACCCGCGTCCGGCCTCGCCCGCCCGTGCGGCTTCTATCGCGGCATTGAGGGCGAGCAGGTTGGTTTGCTGGGCGATGTTCTGGATGACTTCCAGAACGGTGCTGATTTCCTCGGTCTTGTTGCGTAGCGTGTCGATGACGGCTCCCGCCTCTCCGACCATGACCGACAGGCCCTGGATGGCGTCGAGGTTCGCATGCACGAGTCCGGTTCCGGTGTGCGCCTCGCTGTTCGCCGATTCCGCGCTGGCTGCGGCGGCCTGGGCGTTCCGCGCCACGTCCTGGACCGCCATGCTCATCTGGTGTACCGCCGTGGCGACCATGTCGGTCTGGTCGCCCTGGGACGTGGCGACATGGCTGACCTGGTTGCTGATGGCACTCATCTCGTCCGAGGTGATGGTGAGCTTCCTGGCTGTCTCGGCGAGATGCCGAAGCAGCGCCTGCTGGCTTTCCAGCATCATATTGAAGGCGCGCGCCGTATCGGACACTTCGTCGCGCCCGCGCGCATCGGCGCGGAGCGTGAGATTCGAGGAGTCCTGCACGCGGCGGATCACCCCGCGCAGATCGGAAAGCGGGCGCATGATCGACAGGCTGATGAACCAGGCCGCGGCGACGATGAGGACCAGGGCTGCGGCGCCGATGAGCAGGAAGGTGGTGCGCATGGAGTCGTAGCGTTTCTCCATCTGCTCGTTGAGCTTGGCGCCTTCACTGAGCTGCAGGTCGATCAGCGTCGACAGCGCGGTTCCCAGCGGATCGAACGCACCATACATCTCGCGATTGAACGTGCCGGCCTCGACGTTTCGCAGGCTTCCGGCCCTGGCCTGCTCGCCGTATGCCAGGGTCATCCGCTTGACCCGTTCCAGGGTGGGGACCAGCGACTCGATGATTTCCTTCTCGGCGGCAGTCCGGTGGTCTGCGGAATAGTCGGCCCACGACTTCTCGATGCGCGACAGCGCCCCACTCAACTCCTGCTGCAGGCGCTCTTCATCGAAGACCCCCGCACGGTACTTGTGCAGGGCGTCGACCACGCTGACCGCAACGGCGTCGGCGACGATCTTGAGCTGGCTGATGGGCTTCATCCGGTTGTTGAAAAGGTCCTGGAAGCTGGCATCGAGTCGACTGGCGTTGGCCAGCGCCATCGCGATGACCGTGACGAGCATCGTCAGCGGTAGCAGCGCCAGGACCAGCAGGCGGATTCGAACCGTGACGCCAGTGAGCATGGGACGTTCCGAGGTGAACCGAGTGAGAGTAAAGATGGTTCCGCGCAGCGGAAACGTCAAACCGGGCCGTGGCGCGTCTGGCGGGGGCCCGCTGAGGGTTGCTCCTGCTCCAGGCGCTCTACCATCCACTCGATGAAATGGCGCACCTTGGGGACTTCCGCGGCATGCTCGGGATAGGCCAGGTAGTAGGCCTCCTGGCTGGGCAGGGCGTGCGGCCAGGCGATCGCCAGCTTGCCTTCGGCGAGTTCCTCCTCGACCAGGAAGCGCGGTAGCAGGGCTACCCCGCAACCGGCCTGGGCGGCGCGGATGCACATGTAGAAGGTGTCGAAGCGTGGACCGTGGTAGCAACCCTGGCAATTTCGCTCCAGGCTGGCGAACCAGTCGTGCCAGGCCTCCGCGCGGCTGGCGTTCTGCAGCAGCACCAGCCCCGCCAGTTGGGTCGGTTCGTCCAGTCCGCCGGCCGGCAGCAGGGATGGCGCGCAGACCGCCACCAGTTGTTCGCCGAACAGGCGTATGCACTCGGCGCCCGGCAGGGTGCCGGGGCCGAAGAAGAATGCCAGGTCGCAATGGCCCTGGCGCAGGTCGTCCGGTTCCAGTTCCTGGCGCAGGTCGAGGTGGATGTTCGGGTGGCGGTGGCGCCAGCCGTTCAGTTGCGGGATCAGCCAGCGCGCGCCGAAGGTCGGCGGGGTCGCCACTCGCAGCACTTCGGTCTCGCCGCCGTAGGAAAGCAGGAAGCGGGTGGACAGCTCTACCTGTTGCAGGATGCGTCGTACCTCGGCCAGGTACAGCTCGCCGGCCGGGGTCAGTTGCAAGCGCTTGCGCACCCGGCGGAACAGGGCGTGCTGCAACTGCTCCTCGAGTTGCGCGACCTGCTTGCTCATGGCGCTTTGGGTCAGGCTCAACTCTTCGGCGGCGCGGGTGAAGCTCAGGTGCCGGGCTACCGCTTCGAAGCATTGCAGGGCGGTCATCGACGGCAGGCGGCGTTTGTTCAGCATGGCGGGTTTCCTGGCGCGGGTGGAGCGGGCGGAACGCGTTATATGAATAAACGGAATGACGTGGGGAGGAAAGCTCGCTTGCCGGAGTGCCGGGCGACGCTTATTACTGCCGGCAAGTCTCGCGATAGAGCATTCGCTGGCTTATGACGAATCCGTCACAGGGTTTTGCGCCGAACGTGGCGTCGCTAACGGATATGTCCATGTCGTATTCGAATCGACTTTTTCCGCCAAGTACCGAATCCCGGGAAGTTCATGTTCATATTAATTTTAAAAACCGCTCTGTCCTGCACTTTCATTGAAAAAGAGGACCTCAATTAGTGCGTGCAGCGCACCAGTGACGTGCAGTTTCTAACCACTTCAATATCGTTGTAGAGTTATTCCTAGGAACGGTTCAGGCCTTGTGAAGCCTGGGCTGTAGCTCTCCGAAGGGGATTCGGGGAAATGTCTAAATGACTGATTTCCAATAACAAAGATAAAAACGGAAAGGAGGGCTAAAGTTCTTGTGGCCGGCCACTCAGGAAAAAAACGAATGGCACGCCGCTTGCTCTGCCTGTTGAGCGAAACACAACAACAACATCGTAGTTACGAGCGCCAACATCATCCTCAGGAGCAACACCCCATGTCCAAGAAGCTGTTCAGAAAAGGCATCCTGGCTCTCGCGGTTTCATCCGTGATGGGTCTTTCCACGCATGCGCTGGCCGACGTCGTGATCGGCGTGGCCGGACCGCATACCGGCGCCAACGCCTCCTTCGGCGAGCAATACTGGCGCGGCGCGTCCCAGGCGGCGGAAGACATCAACGCGGCGGGTGGGATCAACGGCGAGAAGATCAAGCTGGTCAAGGCCGACGACGCCTGCGAACCGAAGCAGGCCGTGGCCGTGGCCAACCGCCTGGTGGACCAGGACAAGGCCATCGCCGTGGTCGGCCATTTCTGCTCTTCTTCGACCATCCCCGCATCCGAGGTCTACGACGAGGCCGGGATCATCGCCATCACCCCCGGTTCCACCAACCCGCAGGTCACCGAGCGCGGACTCTCCGGGATGTTCCGCATGTGCGGCCGCGACGACCAGCAGGGCGTGGTCGCCGGCGACTATATCGTCAAGGTGCTGAAGGCCAAGAAGGTCGCGGTGATCCACGACAAGGACACCTATGGCCAGGGCCTGGCGGACGCCACCAGGGCGCAACTGAACAAGCTCGGCGTGAAAGAGGTTCTCTACGAGGGCCTGACCCGCGGCGAGAAGGACTTCAACGCGCTGGTTACCAAGATCCGCGCCTCCGGTGCCGAGGTCGTCTACTTCGGCGGCCTGCATCCGGAAGCCGGTCCGCTGGTACGGCAGATGCGTGAACAGGGACTGACCGCCAGGTTCATGTCCGACGACGGCGTGGTCACCGACGAACTGGCGACCACCGCCGGCGGTCCGCAGTACGTCAAGGGCGTGCTGATGACCTTCGGCGCCGACCCGCGGCTGATCCCCGACGGCAAGGCGGTGGTGGAGAAGTTCCGTGCCGGCGGTTTCGAGCCGGAAGGCTACACCCTCTACTCCTACGCCTCGATCCAGTCCCTGGCGGCGGCCTTCAACGGCGCCGGCGCCAACGATCCGGCCAAGGCCGCCGAGTGGCTGAAGTCGCATCTGGTGCAGACCGTGATGGGCAAGAAGGAATGGGACAAGAAGGGCGACCTGAAAGTCTCCGACTACGTGGTCTACGAGTGGGACGACAAGGGCAAGTACCACCAGTTGCCCTGATCGCGCTCGACCGCCATGCGCCGGGCACAGACCCGGCGCATGGGTAAGTCCGGGAGCTGCTGAAGTGCTCGCCCGTGCTTGCCGCCGTAGTGCGGATTCACCGAAGACGTCTGCGTGTGGTCGGTCTGGAGTCCCGCGATCCGGGGCCGTTTCAGTAGCACCCGTCCGCTTTCACCGGCGAGCGCCGGCGCGCCTTACAAAGGCCGTCGCGATTCGCCCTGAAGAGACTGAAAAATGGACGGCATCTTCCTCCAGCAAATGATCAACGGGCTGACCCTCGGCTCGGTCTACGGCCTCATCGCCATCGGCTACACCATGGTCTACGGCATCATCGGCATGATCAACTTCGCCCACGGCGAGGTGTACATGATCTCCGCCTACCTGTCGGCCATCGCCCTTGCCCTGCTGGCCTTCTTCGGCCTGCAGAACTTCCCGCTGCTGATCCTCGGCACCTTGCTGTTCACCGTGCTGGTGACCTGCACCTACGGCTGGGTGATCGAGCGCATCGCCTACAAGCCGCTGCGCAACTCCACGCGCCTGGCGCCGCTGATCTCGGCGATCGGCATGTCGCTGATTCTGCAGAACTACGTGCAGGTGGCACAGGGACCGCGCCAGCAGGGGATCCCGACCCTGCTCGACGGCGCCCTGAAATTCCACGTCGGCGACGGTTTCGTCCAGCTCACCTACACCAAGCTGTTCATCCTGATCGCTTCGCTGATCGGCATGGCAGTGCTGACCTACGTGATCCGTTACACCAAGCTCGGGCGCATGTGCCGGGCGACCCAGCAGGACCGCAAGATGGCTTCGATCCTGGGGATCAACACCGACCGGGTGATCTCCTACGTGTTCGTCATCGGCGCCGCGATGGCCGCCCTTGCCGGGGTGCTGATCACCATGAACTACGGCACCTTCGACTTTTACGCCGGCTTCATCATCGGCATCAAGGCGTTCACCGCGGCGGTGCTCGGCGGCATCGGCTCGCTGCCCGGGGCGATGCTCGGCGGCCTGGTGCTGGGAGTGGCCGAGGCGCAGTTCTCGGGGATGGTCAACACCGACTACAAGGACGTGTTCGCCTTCTCGTTGCTGGTACTGATCCTGATCTTCCGTCCCCAGGGCCTGCTCGGCCGCCCGCAGATCGCCAAGGTGTAAGGGGACGACGATGAGCAACGAGACTTCCATCGATCTCAAGCAGTGCGTCGTCGATGCCGTGCTCTCCGGGTTGATCGCCCTGGTGGTGTTCGGCCCCATCGTCGGCGTGGTCCTCGACGGCTACGGCTTCAACCTGCATTACGAGCGGGTCGGCTGGATCATCGCGATCGTGATGGCCGGGCGCTTCCTGCTCAGCCTCTACCTGCAGACTCGCGGTGGGCGGGCCGTGCTGGAGCGCTTCGAGGGGGCTGGCAGCGGCGTCCACGTCCTGCCGCCGGGCTACAAGACCCGCTTGCGCTGGATCGTGCCGCTGATCCTGGTGGCCGCGGTGATCTTCCCGTTCTTCGCCAGCAAGTACCTGCTGGCGGTGGTCATCCTCGGCCTGATCTACGTGCTGCTGGGCCTGGGCCTGAACATCGTGGTCGGCCTCGCCGGGCTGCTCGACCTCGGCTACGTGGCCTTCTACGCCATTGGCGCCTATGGCCTGGCGCTGGGCTACCAGTACCTCGGCCTGGGCTTCTGGACCGTCCTGCCGCTGGCCGCGCTGACCGCCGCGGTGGCCGGGGCGATCCTCGGCTTCCCGGTGTTGCGCATGCATGGCGACTACCTGGCGATCGTCACCCTGGGCTTCGGCGAGATCATCCGCCTGGTACTGAACAACTGGCTGTCCTTCACCGGCGGGCCGAACGGCATGCCGGCGCCGGCGCCGACCTTCCTCGGCCTGGAGTTCGGCCGCCGGGCCAAGGATGGCGGGGTGCCGATCCACGAGTTCCTCGGCATCGCCTACAACCCCAACATGAAATTCCTGTTCATCTACGTGGTGCTGTTCCTGGTCGTGCTGCTGGTGCTCTACATCAAGCACCGGCTGACCCGGATGCCGGTCGGGCGCGCCTGGGAGGCGCTGCGCGAGGACGAGATCGCCTGTCGCGCGATGGGCCTCAACCATGTGCTGGTGAAACTCTCGGCGTTCATGCTCGGCGCCTCCACCGCGGGACTGGCCGGGGTGTTCTTCGCCAGCTACCAGGGCTTCGTCAACCCGTCCTCGTTCAACTTCTTCGAGTCGGCGCTGATCCTCGCCATCGTCGTGCTCGGCGGCATGGGCTCGACGGTCGGGGTGGTGATCGCCGCCTTCGTCCTCACCGTGGCGCCGGAGCTGCTGCGCAGCTTCGCCGACATCCGCGTGCTGCTGCTCGGGATACTCATGGTGGTGATGATGATCTGGCGGCCGCGCGGGCTGATCCGCATCAGCCGGGTGGGCTTCGCCCCGCGCAAGGGGGTGGCGCCATGAGCGACAAGATCCTCAGCGTCGAGCACCTGATGATGCACTTCGGCGGCATCAAGGCGCTCAACGACGTCAACCTCGACGTCGAGCGCGGTTCGATCACCGCGCTGATCGGCCCCAACGGCGCCGGCAAGACCACCGTGTTCAACTGCCTCACCGGCTTCTACAAGGCCACCGGCGGCAACATCCTGCTCAACACCCAGGGGCGCACCACGGACGTCATCCAGGTGCTCGGCGAGCCGTTCCAGCTGGACGACTTCGTCAAGCCGCCGCAACTGGGCAGTCGCCTCTACTACAAGATGTTCGGCGGCACCCACCTGGTGAACCGCGCCGGGCTGGCGCGGACGTTCCAGAACATCCGCCTGTTCAAGGACATGTCGGTGGTGGAGAACCTGCTGGTGGCGCAGCACATGTTCGTCAACCGCAACCTGCTCGCCGGCATCCTCAACACTCCCGGCTATCGCCGCGCCGAGAGCGAGGCGCTGGACCACGCGTTCTACTGGCTGGAGGTGGTCGACCTGGTGGACTGCGCCAACCGCCTGGCCGGCGAGATGTCCTACGGCCAGCAGCGGCGCCTGGAGATCGCCCGGGCCATGTGCACGCGGCCGGAACTCATCTGCCTGGACGAACCGGCCGCCGGCCTCAACCCGGCCGAGACCCACGCCCTGAGCAACATCGTCCGCTACCTGCGCGACCACCACGGGATCACCGTACTGCTGATCGAGCATGACATGGGCATGGTGATGAACATCTCCGACCACATCATCGTGCTCGACCACGGCGACGTGATCGCCCGTGGCAACCCCGAACAGATCCGCCATGACGAGAAGGTGATCGCCGCCTATCTCGGTGCCGACGAAGAGGAGCTGTCATGAGCGCGGCGTTGCTGGAATTCCGTGAGGTGGACGTGTTCTACGGGCCGATCCAGGCGCTGAAGAAGGTCTCGCTGCAGGTCAACGAGGGCGAGACGGTGAGCCTGATCGGTGCCAACGGCGCGGGCAAGTCGACGCTGTTGATGTCGATCTTCGGCCAGCCGCGCGCGGCGGCCGGGCAGATCCTCTATCGCGGCCAGGACATCCGCCAGAAGTCGGCGCACTACGTGGCGTCCAACGGCATCGCGCAGTCGCCGGAAGGACGCCGGGTGTTCCCCGACATGAGCGTCGAGGAAAACCTGCTGATGGGTACCATTCCCATCGGCATGGACCACGCCGAGGAGGACATGCAGCGCATGTTCGAGCTGTTCCCGCGCCTGAAGGAGCGGCGCAACCAGCGCGCCATGACCATGTCCGGCGGCGAGCAGCAGATGCTCGCCATCGCCCGCGCGCTGATGAGCCGGCCGAAGCTGCTGTTGCTCGACGAGCCCTCCCTGGGCCTGGCGCCGATCGTGGTCAAGCAGATCTTCCAGACCCTGCGCGAGCTGGCCAGGAGCGGCATGACCATCTTCCTCGTCGAGCAGAACGCCAACCATGCGCTGAAGCTCTCCGACCGCGCCTACGTGATGGTCACCGGGGAAATCCGCATGAGCGGCAGCGGCGAAGAACTGCTCGGCAACCAGGAGGTGCGCAACGCCTATCTCGGCGGACATTGAGCGCGCCCCGCCTCGGCGCTCTGGCCGCCGGGGCGGGCGCTGTCCTGCAGCGACGGAGGAAACTCGACTTATGCACAGCCTGCGCTTTTTCAGCAACGCCGAGGTCGCCGAGCGCCTGTCTTATCCACAACTGATCGAGGCGTTGCGCATCGGCCTGGCCAAGCCTTGCAGTGCGCCGCTGCGCAGCTGCCATGCCTTGCCGGGGCAGGCCTCGTTGCTACAGATGCCGGTGTGGCAGGCCGGCGAGGGGATCGGCGTGAAACTGGTGACGGTGTTCCCCGGCAACGGCGCGCGTGGCCTGCCGGCGGTGGCCGCGGTGTTCGCCCTGTTCGACGGCGAAGACGGTCGCCCGCTGGCGTTGCTGGAGGCTTCGGAGCTGACCGCCCGGCGTACCGCCTGCAGCTCGGCGCTGGCCGCCGACTACCTGGCGCGGGACGATGCGCGGCGCCTGCTGGTGGTCGGCTGCGGAACCCTGGCTGCGCACATGGTGCGGGCCCACGCCTGCGTGCGCGACTATCGCCACATCGACATTTGGGGCCGCGATCCGGCCAAGGCCGCCGCGCTGGCCGCCCGGCTGCGCGAGGAGGGCTACCCGGCGCGAGCGGCCGACGGGTTGCGCGCGGCGGTGGAGGCGGCCGATTGCGTCAGTTGCGTTACCACCTCCCGCGAAGCGCTGGTGCGCGGCGCATGGCTGAAGCCGGGCGTCCATCTCGACCTGGTCGGCGCCTTCCTGCCGTCCATGCGCGAGACTGACGCCCTGGCGGTGGCGCGCGCGCGGGTCGTGGTGGATACCCGCGCAGGCGCGCTGGAAGAGGCCGGCGACCTGTTGCAGGCGATCGCCGAAGGCGCCATCGGGCGCGAGGCGATATCCACCGAACTGCGCGACTTGCTGGGCGGGGCAGGGCGGCGCGGCGATCCCGGGGAAATCACCCTGTTCAAGTCGGTGGGTTATGCGCTGGAGGACCTGGTCGCCGCGCGCCGCGTTGTGGATAACGCCGCCTGAGGTTGTTCAGGATTTCTGTGCGGGGGCTTGTGGATAAGGTGGGTAAGAACCGCCAAGCCCCTGAATTGGCGAGGGTTAGGCGTGGCTGGTCAGAAAATGATCAGTGCTCGCGCCGGGGCACTTATCCCCAGCGCGTGGTCATGCCGCTGCCACAGTTGTTCAGGAAAACTGTGCGACGCCCTGTGGACAAGTTGGTGGCTGTTCGCTGCGGCCCAAGCACGGTGCGGGCTCCGCGAGGTTGGTCGTTTCTTGAGCAGGCGCCTCGGCAAACTCGTGCGCAACTGTATGGCCAACCGGGCACGGCGAGGCTCTAGAATCCCCGGACATCGTTTTTCCGCCCCGTACGAGGAGATGCCCATGTCGTCCACCCTGTTCATCACCGGCGCCACCTCAGGCTTCGGCGAAGCCTGCGCCCGTCGTTTCGCCGAGGCCGGCTGGTCGCTGGTGCTCACCGGCCGTCGCGAGGAGCGTCTGCAGGCCCTGGCCGGCGAGCTTTCGGCGAAGACCCGGGTGCTGCCGCTGACCCTGGACGTGCGCGACCGCGCGGCGATGAGCGCGGCCGTGGACAACCTGCCGGAAGAGTTCGCCACCCTGCGCGGCCTGATCAACAACGCCGGCCTGGCGCTGGGCACCGACCCGGCGCAGTCCTGCGACCTGGACGACTGGGACACCATGGTCGACACCAACATCAAGGGCCTGCTCTACAGCACGCGCCTGCTGCTGCCGCGGCTGATCGCCCACGGCGCCGGGGCGAGCATCGTCAACCTGGGTTCGGTGGCCGGCAAGTGGCCCTATCCGGGTAGCCATGTCTACGGCGGCACCAAGGCCTTCGTCGAGCAATTCTCCCTGAACCTGCGTTGCGACCTGCAGGGCACCGGGGTGCGCGTGACCAACCTCGAGCCGGGGCTGTGCGAGAGCGAGTTCTCCCTGGTCCGCTTCGGCGGCGACCAGGCGCGCTACGACAAGACCTACGCCGGGGCCCATCCGATCCAGCCGGAAGACATCGCCGAGACCATCTTCTGGATCATGAACCAGCCCGCCCACCTGAACATCAACAGCCTCGAGATCATGCCGGTGAGCCAGTCCTGGGCCGGCTTCGCCATCCACCGCGAAAGCTGACCGGCGGAGGCGGCCGGGGCGCGCTATGATGCCCCGGTCGTCCCGATCGAATAAGCGAATTCCATGAGCAAACCGGGCCAACGCGTGCTGGCCGAGCTGCGCAAGCTGATCGCTTCCGGCGAACTCGCCGCCGGCGAGCGCATCGTCGAGATTCCCACCGCCGAACGCCTGCAGGTCTCGCGCATGCCGGTGCGCATCGCTCTGCGTACCCTCGAGCAGGAAGGCCTGCTGTGCAAGACCGGGCGCGGCTACAGGGTGCGCGCAGTGACCCGCGAGGATATCGCCGGCGCGGTCGAGGTGCGCGGCGTGCTGGAAGGCCTGGCGGCGCGCCAGGCGGCCGAGCGCGGGCTGTCCGCCGAGGCACGGGCGACCCTGGAGGAATGCCTGGCCGAGGGCGACCGGTTGTTCGCCAACGGCCAGGTCCTGCTGGAGGAGCTGGAGCGCTACCAGCGCATGAACATGCGCTTCCACCGCACCATCATCGAGGCCAGTGGCAACCCGGCGATCGCCGTGGCGCTGGCGCGCAACGACCACCTGCCGTTCGCCTCGGTGAGCGCCCTGGCGGTGGATCGCGACAATCTCGAGCAGGAATTCCGCCGTTTCAACTTCGCCCACATGCAGCACCACGCGGTGGTCGACGCGCTGGTCAACGGCCAGGGCGCGCGCGCCGAGGCGATCATGCGCGAGCACGCCAACGCGACCTTGCGCTACGCCGACTACTTCGATCCGGCGCGGAAGGGCGTCACCGTGCTTCACGGCGACGTCGCCGCCGACTAGAGATCCAGCACCAGCCGTGGGCTGCGCGAACGCGAACAGCAGGGCGTGAAGCAATCGTTGGCGGCCTGCTCCTCTTCGCTGAGGTAGAGGTCGCGATGCTCCGGCTCGCCGTCCAGCACGCGGGTCAGGCAGGTGCCGCAGATGCCCTGCTCGCAGGAGGCCGGCAGGTCCACCCCGGCTTCGCGCAGGGCCGCCAGCACGGTCTGCCCGGCGGCGACCCGGATCAGCGCCCCGTTGCTCGCCAACTGCACTTCGAAGGTGCCGTCCGCATTGGCGTCCCGTGGCGCGGCGGCGAAGTGCTCGCGATGCAAGCGGCTTGCTTCCCAGCCCAGTTCACGGGCGCTTTCTTCGATCCACTGCATGAAGCCCGCCGGCCCGCAAAGGTATAGCTGGGCGTCGCGCGGACTGGCCGCCAGCAGGGCGCGAAGGTCCGCGCGGCGGCTGCTGTCGCCGTGGTCGAAGTGGCAGTGCACGCGGTCGGCGAAGGCGCACCGGTCAAGATAGTCGACGAAGGCCGCGCGCTCGGCGGAATGCGCGCAGTAGTGCAACTGGAAGTCGGCGCCATCGCGGGCCAGGCGTTCGGCCATCGCCAGCAGCGGCGTAATGCCGATGCCGCCGGCGAACAGCAGGCGCGGACCGGGCTCCGGCGACAGCGGGAAGAGATTGCGCGGCTCGCCGATGCGCAGCCGCTGGCCGACCCGCAGTTCGGCGTGCAGCGTGGCCGAGCCGCCGCGCGAGTCGCGGCAGCGCAGTACGGCGATACGGTAGTGGCGCGGCCGTTCGGCGGGGCCGCAGAGGGAGTACTGGCGGACCAGGCCGTTGGGCAGGTGCAGGTCGATGTGCGCGCCCGGCTCGAAGGACGGCAGTGCCGCCCCGTCGGCCCGGAACAGTTCGAAGCTGTGGATATCCTGCGCCTCCAGGCGGATGGCGCCGACGATGACCTCGATCATGGCGAAGGCTCCCGTCAGGCCTGGGCGCGGTTGGGGGCGGCGGCCTGGCGCTCGTCCGCCAGCAGGCGCTCGATGATGCGCCGGGCCTGCACGCCGCCGGCGTCGATGTTCAGTTTCAGCAGGTCGCGCCGTGGATGGCGCAGCAGGTTGCGCTGTTGGCTTTCGAGCATTTCCAGGTCTTCGCCGAAGATCTTTCCCTGGCCTTCGCGAATGCTCTCGGTAAGCGCCTGGTCGTGGGCCTGGAAGTTGCGCGCCATGCCCCAGAAGTACCAGATGGAAGTGGCGCTCTCCGGGGTGATGAAGTCGACCACGATGCTCGCCGCCTTGCGCTCCGCCGGCGCCTGGTAGCCGCCGTGGCCGGCGTGGGCCACGCCGACCTCGATCAGCACGTGGCTGGGCGGCGTGAAGCGGCAGATCTGCCAGCGGTCCACCGCCACGTCGTCGGCCAGGCCGTTGCCGCGCAGGGCCATGCGCCAGAACGGCGGGGCCATGACATTCTGCATGTGGCGGCTGGTGATCACCTCGTCGCCTTCCACCCGCGTGGTCGGCGCGGCCTCGTCGATTTCCTTCTGGCCGATGCTGGACGCATGGACATAGGTCTCGTGGGTCAGGTCCATCAGGTTATCGATCATCAGGCGATAGTCGCAGTGGATGTGGTACAGCCCGCCGCCATAGGCCCAATCGGGGCTTTCCGCCCATTCCAGGCGGGGTATCAGCGCGGCGTCGGCCTGTTCTTCCGCGCCCGGCCAGACCCAGACGAAGCCGTGCCGCTCCTGCACCGGGAAGCGACGGATGCAGGGGAAGCCGCGGACCCGCTGGCCGGGCATCGCGCGGGTGCGACCGTCCTCGCCCATCGCCAGGCCGTGGTAGCCGCAGACCAGCACGCCGTCCTCGACGAAGCCCAGCGACAGCGGCGCGCCACGGTGCGGGCAGAAATCCTCGAGGGCCGCCACGCGGCCGTCCTCGCCTCGGTAGAAAACCATCGGCTCGTCGCAGATGCGTCGGCCGAGCGGCTTGCCGGCCAGTTCGTCGGGGGTGCAGGCCACGTACCAGGCGTTCTTCGGAAACATCGTCGGATCCTCTCGTTGTTTTTGTAATTGGATCCAATGATTCGCGAGGCAACTTTTCCAAGTCAACCGCTTCTGTACAAAAAATAATCCGTTCGATAGTCGCACATAAAAAACTTCAGGAATAAATCGCTCAATTATCTCGTTCCAGAGCCTTTCTAGGATTTCGCTGACAGTGGGATATCCGCTGGCCTTCCGTTTTCTTGTCGCACAAATGGATCCAATAGGATTGCGGCATCGACGCAACGGTGCCAGGGTGCCTGCGCTTGCCGTGCCTACAACAACAAGAAAAAGGGTCTTCCCGATGATGGATTCCTGCATTCCCGCGCCTCGCTCCCGCCTGCCGTCGCTTCTTTCCTGTCCGCTCGGGGAGGGCCGCCCATGAACCGGGACTTGCGCCGCGCTCTCGACGACGAACCGATGCGGCCGTTCCAGTGGCTGGCGGTGGCTGTGTGCATCGTGCTCAACCTGATCGATGGCTTCGACGTGCTGGTGATGGCCTTCACCGCATCCTCGGTGGCCGCCGAATGGAACCTGGGCGGCGCCGAGATCGGCCTGCTGCTCAGCGCCGGCCTTTTCGGCATGGCCGCCGGCTCGCTGTTCATCGCGCCCTGGGCCGACCGCTGGGGGCGCCGCCCGCTGATCCTCGCCTGCCTGGCGCTGTCGGGCCTGGGCATGCTCGCCTCGGCGCTGAGCCAGGCGGCCTGGCAACTGGCGTTGCTGCGCGGGCTGACCGGACTGGGTATCGGCGGCATCCTCGCCAGCAGCAACGTGATCGCCAGCGAGTACGCCTCGCGCCGCTGGCGCGGCCTGGCGGTAAGCCTGCAGTCCACCGGCTACGCGCTCGGCGCGACCCTTGGCGGACTGCTCGCGGTATGGCTGATCGGCGCCTGGGGCTGGCGCTCGGTGTTCGTCTTCGGCGCTGGCCTGACCCTGGCGGTGATCCCGCTGGTCTGCCTGTGCCTGCCGGAGTCGCTGGACTTCCTCCTGGCGCGCCGGCCGCCGCGGGCGTTGCAACGGGTCAACGCGCTGGCCCGGCGCCTGGGCCGCGCGGCGCTCGCGGAACTGCCGAGCCCGCCCGGTGGCGGAGCGGAGCACGGTAGCCGCCTCGCCCGGTTGCTTTGCGTTGCCCAGCGACGTACCACGCTGCTGCTCTGGGCGCTGTTTTTCCTGGTGATGTTCGGCTTCTACTTCATCATGAGCTGGACGCCGAAGCTGCTGGTCGCCGCCGGCCTGTCCACCGCCCAGGGCATCACCGGCGGCACCCTGCTGAGCATCGGCGGGATCTTCGGTGCCGCCTTGCTCGGCGGGCTTGCCGCGCGCTTTCGCCTGGAACGGGTGCTGGCGCTGTTCATGCTGCTTACCGCCGCTCTGCTCGCGCTGTTCTCGCTGAGCGCCGGGCTGCCCGGCGCGGCCTTGCCGCTGGGACTGCTGATCGGGCTTTGCGCCAACGCCTGCGTGGCCGGCCTGTATGCCCTGGCGCCGAGCCTCTACGACGCTTCGGTGCGCGCCACCGGGGTCGGCTGGGGGATCGGCGTCGGTCGCGGCGGGGCGATCCTCTCGCCGCTGGTGGCCGGGCTCCTGCTCGACGACGGCTGGCAGCCGCTGTCCTTCTATGGGGCGTTCGCGGCGGTGTTCGTCGCCGCGGCCGCCGTGTTGCCGCTGCTCGGTGCGCGGCGTCGCGAGCGCTCGCCGACGCTGGGAGACGCTGCGTGAGGGCCGCCGGCGTTTCAGCGTTGGGCGGCGATGATCGCCTCGGCGATGGTGGTGCGGAACCAGTTCAGCGCCGCCGAGCGTTCGCTGCTCTCGTGCCAGTGCAGGGAGACGTCGAACGGCGGCAGGGTGAAGGGCAGTTCGAGCATGCGCATGCCGCCTTCGGCGACGAAGCGATAGGCGATCTGCGCCGGCAGGATGGTCAGCAGCTCGGTACCGGGAATGATCTTTGGCAGCACCGAGAAGTGCGGCACCCGCAGGCTGATGCGGCGCTGCACCTGCATGGCCTCGAGCACGTCCTCGGCGATGCCGTGGCCGGAGGTACGGGTCACCACGATGTGCCGCTCGGCCAGGTACTGCTCCAGGCTCAGGCTGTCGCCGATCCGCGGGTGGCGGTCGCTGAGCAGGCACACGTAGCGCTCGTGCAGGACCCGCTGGCTGCGCGCGCCGGGCACCGGCTGGCGGCAGATCGCCGCGTCGACCTTGGCGCTGCTCAGCCAGGCGCCGACCTCGTCCACCTGCAGCGGCAGCACTTCCACTTCGGCGAACGGCGCGTCGCGGGTCAGGCGTTCGAGGATCAGCGAGAGGAAACCCACTTCGCCGAGATCGGTGAGGGCGATGCGGAAACGTCGCTCGGTGGTCGCCGGATCGAAGTGGCGAACGCTCTGTACCGCGCCCTCGATGCGCGTCAGCGACTCGCGGAAGGTGCCGTAGAGCTGCTCGGCGACGAAGGTCGGCTGGATGCCGTCGCGGGTGCGGGTGAACAACGCGTCGTCGAACAGTTCGCGCAGGCGCGCCAGGGCGTAGCTCACCGATGGCTGGGTGACGAACAGGCGCTCCGCGGCGAGGGTCACGCTGCCCGCTTCGTAGAGGGTGACGAAGGTGCGGATCAGGTTGAGATCGATCGGACTCATATAGACCAGTTCTATTTTTTATAGAAAGAGTATCGATTTGATTGATTATCGAGCGGCTGCAACAGTAGCGCAAATCCAGGAAACGAGCTTGAAGGCCTGCATGAAAACCGTCCATTCCGCGTCTTACGAGATCCTCCGTCGCCACGGCCTGACCACCGTCTTCGGCAACCCCGGCTCCAACGAGCTGCCGTTCCTCAAGGACTTCCCCGAGGATTTCCGCTACATCCTCGGCCTGCACGAGGGCGCGGTGGTCGGCATGGCCGATGGCTTCGCCCTGGCCAGCGGCCGCCCGGCCTTCGTCAACCTGCATGCGGCGGCGGGCACCGGCAACGGCATGGGCGCGCTGACCAACGCCTGGTACTCCCATAGCCCCCTGGTCATCACCGCCGGGCAGCAGGTGCGCTCGATGATCGGGGTCGAGGCGATGCTCGCCAACGTCGATGCCGGACAACTGCCCAAGCCGCTGGTGAAATGGAGCCACGAGCCGGCCTGCGCCCAGGATGTGCCGCGCGCGTTGAGCCAGGCGATCCAGACCGCCAGCCTGCCGCCGCGGGCGCCGGTGTACCTGTCGATTCCCTACGACGACTGGGCGCAACCGGCGCCGGCCGGTGTCGAACACCTGGCCGCGCGCCAGGTCAGCGGCGCCGCGCTGCCCGCGCCGGCATTGCTGGCCGAACTCGGCGAGCGCCTGTCGCGCTCGCGCAACCCGGTGCTGGTGCTCGGTCCGGACGTCGACGGGGCGAATGCCAACGGCCTGGCCGTGCAACTGGCGGAGAAGCTGCGGATGCCGGCCTGGGTCGCGCCGTCGGCCTCGCGCTGTCCGTTCCCCACCCGCCATGCCTGCTTCCGCGGCGTGCTGCCGGCGGCCATCGCCGGGATCAGCCGGCTGCTGGACGGCCACGACCTGATCCTGGTGGTCGGCGCGCCGGTGTTCCGCTATCACCAGTTCGCCCCCGGCGATTACCTGCCGGCCGGCGCCGAGCTGGTGCAGGTCACCTGCGATCCCGGCGAAGCAGCACGGGCGCCGATGGGCGACGCGTTGGTCGGCGACATCGCGCTGACCCTCGAGGCACTGCTCGAACAGGTCCGCCCCAGTGCGCGGCCGTTGCCCGAGGCGCTGCCGCGACCGCCGGCGCTGGCCGAGGAGGGCGGACCGCTGCGGCCGGAAACCGTGTTCGACGTGATCGATGCGCTGGCGCCGCGCGACGCCATCTTCGTCAAGGAGTCGACTTCCACCGTGACCGCCTTCTGGCAGCGCGTGGAGATGCGCGAGCCGGGCAGCTACTTCTTCCCGGCCGCCGGCGGACTCGGCTTCGGCCTGCCGGCGGCGGTCGGCGCGCAACTGGCGCAGCCGCGGCGGCAGGTGATCGGGATCATCGGCGACGGCTCGGCCAACTATGGCATCACCGCACTCTGGAGCGCCGCGCAATACCGTGTGCCGGCGGTGTTCATCATCCTCAAGAACGGTACCTACGGCGCCCTGCGCTGGTTCGCCGGGGTGCTCGAGGTGCCCGATGCGCCGGGGCTCGACGTGCCCGGCCTGGACTTCTGCGCGATCGCCCGCGGCTATGGCGTCGAGGCGCTCCACGCGGCCACCCGCGAAGAGCTAGAAAGCGCCTTGAAGCATGCCCTGGCCGCTGATCGCCCGGTTTTGATCGAGGTGCCGACGCAAACCATCGAACCCTGATGTTCCACGGCGCCGCCCCATGCCAGAGTGGGCGGTGCCGACCGACGCCCGCGTGCGCCCATAACAAGAACAAGAGAGAGGTTGGTATGAACAGGCAATCCGCTGCGGCGGTGATCGACGCTGCCCGCTTTAACCGTACTCACTGGCTGATCCTCGGCTGGGGGTGTTTCATCATGCTGTTCGACGGCTACGACATGGTCATCTACGGCTCGGTGGTGCCACGCCTGATGCAGGAGTGGCAGCTGAGCCCGGTGCAGGCCGGCACCCTCGGCAGTTGCGCGCTGTTCGGCATGCTCTTCGGCGGCACCCTGCTGGCGCCGCTGGCGGACCGCTTCGGCCGGCGCCGCCTGGTGATCGCCACCACCCTGCTGGCGAGCCTCGCCGCCTTCCTCACCGGCCATGCCCGCGACCCGCTGGAACTGGGCGCCGGACGCTTTTTCACCGGCCTGGCGCTGGGCGCGCTGGTGCCCAGCGCGATCAACCTGATCAGCGAATTCGCTCCGGCCGGGCGGCGCAGCACCCTGGTCACGGTGATGTCGGCCTTCTACTCGGTGGGCGCGGTGCTCTCGGCGCTACTGGCGATCGCCATGATCCCCGCCTGGGGCTGGCAATCGGTGTTCTACGTGGCGGTGCTGCCGGTACTGGCGGTGCCGCTGATGTTGCGCTGGTTGCCGGAGTCGGCGGCGTTCCTCGAACTCAAGGGCCGCCGCGCCGAACTGGACGCGCTGCTGCGCAAGGTCGATCCCGACTACCGGCCCGGCGCCGAGCGGGCGAACGCTGTCGCGGCCGAAGCGCCGAGCGGACGGGTCGCCCAGTTGTTCGAGGGGCGCCAGGCACTGGGCACCCTGTTGCTGTGGGTGGCCTTCGCCATGTGCATGCTGATGAGCTACGGGCTCAACACCTGGTTGCCGAAGCTGATGGCCGGCGGCGGCTACGCCCTCGGTTCGAGCCTGGCGTTCCTCGTCACCCTGAATGTCGGGGCGACCCTCGGTGCGTTGTTCGGCGGCTGGCTGGCCGACCGCCTCGGCGCCGGCCGCACCCTGGTGCTGTTCTTCGCCCTGGCCGCGGCCTCCCTGGCGGCCCTCGGCCTGGGGCCAGGCCCCTGGCTGCTCAACGGCCTGCTGGTGGTGGCCGGCGCCACCACCATCGGCACCCTGGCGGTGATCCATGCCTACGCCGCGCAGTTCTACCCGGCCTGGGTGCGCTCCACCGGGGTCGGCTGGGCCGCCGGTGTCGGCCGCCTCGGCGCCATCGCCGGGCCGATGCTCGGCGGCAGCCTGCTGGCCCTGGAGCTGCCGTTCCAGCAGAACTTCCTGGCCTTCGCCGCGCCTGGCGTGATCGGCGCGCTGGCGATCGCCTGCATCCACCTGCGGCCGCGCGTGCCGGCGGAAGCGTCCGTCGACGCGACGGCGAAGAAACCCCTGTGATTTTCGAAAGAGGAGAAGAGCGATGAGCGATTCCCGTTATACCGACCTCGGTCTCCAGCCCCTGGCCGGCGAGTGGCGCCACGGCCGGGCCGGCCGCCGGCTGAAGGTGAGCAATCCGTTCGACGGCAGCCTGCTGCTGGAGATCGAGCAGGCCGACCGCGACGACCTCGATGCCGCCTACGCCAAGGCCGCCGAGGTCCAGCCGGCATGGGCCGCGCTTGGCCCCTCGGCACGCGCGGCGGTGCTGTACAAGGCGGTGGAGGTGTTCGACCGCCGCCACGAGGAGATCGTCGACTGGCTCATCCGCGAGTCCGGCAGCACCCGCCTGAAGGCCGAGATCGAATGGGGCGCGGCGCG
Organism: Pseudomonas sp. HMSC067G02; assembly: GCF_001813485.1. Classification (NCBI taxonomy): domain Bacteria; kingdom Pseudomonadati; phylum Pseudomonadota; class Gammaproteobacteria; order Pseudomonadales; family Pseudomonadaceae; genus Pseudomonas; species Pseudomonas sp. HMSC067G02. Next base: position 134,523 of record NZ_KV812697.1, on the reverse strand, counting down.
CGCGATCACCCTGGAGTCGGCGTCGTTCCCGGCACGGGTGCACGGGCGCATCGTCGAGTCCGACGTGCCGGGCAAGGAAAGCCGGGTCTACCGCAGCGCCATCGGTGTGGTCGGGGTGATCAGCCCGTGGAACTTCCCGCTGCACCTGACCCAGCGTTCCATCGCCCCGGCCCTGGCGCTGGGCAACGCGGTGGTGGTCAAGCCGGCCAGCGACACGCCGGTCTGCGGCGGACTGCTGCTGGCGCGGATCTTCGAAGAGGCCGGGCTGCCGGCCGGGCTGTTCAGCGTGGTGGTCGGCCCCGGCAGCGAGATCGGCGACGCCTTCGTCGAACACCCGGTGCCGGGCCTGGTGACCTTCACCGGATCGACCCCGGTGGGCCGCAACATCGGCCGCATCGCCAGCGGCGGCGCGCACCTCAAGCACGTGGCGCTGGAGCTGGGCGGCAACAGTCCGTTCGTGGTGCTCGGCGACGCCGACCTGGAGCAGGCGGTGAATGCCGCGGTGTTCGGCAAGTTCCTCCACCAGGGGCAGATCTGCATGGCGATCAACCGCATCATCGTCGAGGACAGCCTCTACGACGCCTTCGCCGCGCGCTTCGTCGAGCGGGTCAAGGGTCTCCGCGTCGGCGATCCGCAGCGCGCCGATACCGCGGTCGGGCCGATCGTCAACGCGCGCCAGCTCGAAGGCCTGCTGGAAAAGATCCGCCTGGCCCGCCAGGAAGGCGCCAAGCCGCTGTACGAGGGCGGCGTCGATGGGCAGTTGCTGGCTCCGCACGTATTCGGCGAGGTCAGCGCGACGATGGAGATCGCCCGCGATGAAATCTTCGGCCCGCTGGTCGGCCTGCTCCGCGCGCGCGACGAGGCGCATGCGCTGGAGTTGGCCAACGCCAGCGAATACGGGCTGTCCAGCGCGGTGTTCAGCCGCGACCTGGAACGCGCGGTGCGCTTTGCCCGCCAGCTTCGCGCGGGGATGACCCACGTCAACGACATTCCGGTGAACGACGAGGCCAACGCGCCGTTCGGCGGCGAGAAGAACTCCGGACTTGGCCGCTTCAACGGCGACTGGGCCATCGAGGAATTCACCACCGACCACTGGATCAGCGTGCAGCACGCGCCGCGCCAGTACCCGTTCTGACCCTGGCGGCGGGGCCCGCGCCCCGCCGCTGACCCGACCGTCGTCGCCAGGTGGCCCGCAGAGGCTGCCGGGGCCCGGTCGTCCCTGAAAAACGGAGCACAATAACAATGAAAATCCGTCGTAAAACCGCAGTCCCGCGCAATGCAGGGGCGGTCCTGCCGATGCTCGCCTGTCTTGCCGCGCAAGCTGCCGAGGGCGGCTTCCTGGAGGATGCGAAGACCGACCTGGTCCTGCGCAACTATTACTTCAACCGCGATTTCCGCGACCACGATGCCGGCAAGAGCCTGGTGGACGAGTGGGCGCAGGGCTTCATCCTCAAGTTCAGTTCCGGCTATACCCCGGGCACGGTCGGCGTCGGCCTCGACGCCATCGGCCTGTTCGGCGTGAAGCTGAACAGCGGACGTGGCACCAGCAATTCCGAGCTTCTTCCGTTGCACGACGACGGTCGCGCGGCGGACGACTATGGGCGTGTCGGCGTGGCCGCCAAGCTGCGCGTTTCGGCCAGCGAATTGAAGATCGGCGAGATGCTCCCGGACATTCCGCTGTTGCGCTACGACGACGGACGCCTGCTGCCGCAGACGTTCCGCGGCTTCGCCGTGGTTTCCCGCGAGCTGCCGGGCCTGGCCCTGCAGGCCGGACGCTTCGACGCGGTGAGCCTGCGCAATTCGGCGGACATGCAGGACCTGTCGGCCTGGAGCGCGCCGACGCAGAAATCGGACGGTTTCAACTACGCCGGCGCCGAGTACCGCTTCAACCGCGAGCGCACCCAACTGGGCCTGTGGCACGGGCAACTGGAGGACGTCTACCGGCAGAGCTACGCCAACCTGCTGCACAAGCAGCGTGTCGGCGACTGGACCCTGGGCGCCAACCTCGGCCTGTTCGTCGATCGCGACGACGGCGCCGCGCGCGCCGGCGAGATCGACAGCCATACCGTCTACGGCCTGTTTTCCGCCGGCATCGGCCTGCATACCTTCTACCTTGGCCTGCAGAAGGTCGGCGGCGACAGCGGCTGGCAGTCGGTCTACGGCAGCAGTGGGCGGAGCATGGGCAACGACATGTTCAACGGCAACTTCACCAACGCCGACGAACGCTCCTGGCAGGTTCGCTACGACTACGATTTCGTCGGCCTCGGCTGGCCCGGCCTGATCGGCATGGTCCGCTACGGCCATGGCTCGAACGCCACCACCAAGGCCGGTAGCGGCGGCAAGGAATGGGAGCGCGATGTCGAACTCGGCTACACCGTGCAGAGTGGTCCGCTGGCGCGGCTCAACGTGCGCCTCAACCACGCCAGCAACCGACGCAGCTTCAACAGCGACTTCGACCAGACGCGGCTGGTGGTGAGTTATCCGTTGTCGTGGTGACGGACGCTGTCTCGCCGCTCCTCCGGACAGCTCCGGAGGGACGGGGAGCGGGAGGCCCGGTGCTTCGGCGGATAACCGCTGGGCGGTTATCCGCCCTACCGGAGCGGCGCTCCGCCGACAACGCCTGGAGGGGGAGAGGGCGGCTCAGAACTTCGCCTGCATCCCCACCCGCAGGGTACGCCCGGGCGCGGGCATGAAACTCTGTGCCAGCGGGTCGAGGTAATAGCGGTCGGTGAGGTTCTGCAGCGAGGCATTCAGTTCGGTGTGCTCGAACAGCTTGTACTTGAGGAACAGGTCGAACAGCTGCACCGAGCGGTACTCGATCTGCGGTGTGGTGGCGCCGACCTGCCAGGGCTTGTCCGCCGTGGCGGTGGGGCCGGAGGTATAGGTCATGCGTCCGCCCAGGGTCAGGGCCTGGTCGAAGAAGCGCAGGCCGGCGGTCAGGTTGGTCGCCAGCCGCGGCGGGTTCTGCGTGTTGGTATAGGAGCCCATGAAGCTGCCCGGTGTGCAGTTCGGCGTGTTCTCGGTGCGCTGGTAGCGGTTGGCGCCGGCGCGCAGCCTGGCGGCGAAGGCGGCGTCGCAGGTCTCGGTCTTCAGGTAGTAGGTCGCCGACAGGTCGGCGAACACCCGCCCTGCGTCGTAGTGCGATTGCAGTTCGAGACCGCTGGTGCGGTAGCTGTCGGTGTTGCTGAAGGTCATCAGGCCCATCTGGCCCGGATCGTAATAGCGGGTGATGTAGTTCTTGATGGTGTTGTTGAAGTAGGCCAGCTTGATCGCCGCCGAGTCGCCGTCGGCCAACAGGCTGTCGCGCAGCGCGCTGGCACCGATCTCCCAGCTGCGCGAACGCTCGGGCTTGAGGTCCTTGCCCGGCTCGACCTGGAGAGTGCCCTGGCTGGTCTCGAACAGCGACGGCAGGCGCAGGCCTTCGGTGTAGGAGGCGTAGACGAAGGTATCCGGGGCCAGCTCGAAATTGATCCCGAATGCCGGCGAGAAACCGCCGCCGCGGCTGCTGCCCTTCTTGCTGTAGTTGTAGCCGGTGACCACGTTGGTGACCCGCGAGGGATGGACCGTCACGTTGGCCGGGCCGAACTCGTCGAAGGGAATGCCTTCGAACGGATTATTGGTGTTGTTGGTGACGATGCCGTTGTTGAGGCGCGGATCGGTGGCGTCGGTGTACTGGCCGTTCTGGTCGGGGAACCACATCATCGAGCCGTAGTAGCCGGGCCTGCTCACCGTGATGAAGCGCATGTCGCGATCCTCGCGCCGCGGCGAGGCGGAGATGCCGTTGTCCTTGCTGTTGAAGTGGCTGTAGCGGCCGCCGCCCCATAGCGTCAGGCGCTCGACCGGCTTGAACTCGAGCTTGCCGTTGAGGCCGTATTCCTGGCGGGTGGCGTCCCTCAGGGTGCGGTTGGCGTTGATGTCGTGGAGGGTGGTGACCACGCTTTTCTGCGGCTGGATGTCTTCGACCTGGAACGAGCCGCCGAGGTCGAGCTTGAAATCGCCGAAGTCGGTTTCGAAGCGCGCCACGTTGTTCAGGTCGCCGCCGATGCGCCGGTTGTCCTGGCGCGTCCAGTTGCGGTCGGAGCGATAGGCCTGGGAGCGCGGTGCCAGCACCGAGGTCAGCATGTCGCTCTTCGCCTCGGTCATCCACAGGCCGGTACTGAGGTCCACCAGCGGATTGTTCTCGGGCAGGTAACGGTAGCGTGCGGTGTAGGTGTCGATCTTCACTTCGCTCAATGGGTACTGGTAGATGCCGGCGGTGCCGAAACGGAAGATGTCCGACGGCATGATCTCCCCGGTGCGCCCGTCGTAGCGACGATAGCCGAGGTCCAGGGTGTGCTCGTCGGCGATGCGCCAGGTCGCCTTGAGCAGGTAGGACTCGGTCTCCGACGACGAGTTGAGCACTTCCTCTCCTGCGTTGTAGACCTTGGCTACGCTGCTTTCCTCGCGACCGTAGCGGTTGTAGACGCGATAGCGGTCCTGGCCTTTCTTGCCGGAAAAGTAGTTGCCCTGATTGCGCTGCGCATAGGCGGCGACCAGGTCCAGATGCTCGTTGCGGTAGGCGAAGGCGGCGCTGCCGGACTTGGCCTGGGAGCCGAACAGGCTGCCGCGGTCATCGTGCGGCACGCTGCTGAGATTCTCGGTCTTCGAACTGGCGCTGCGGTGCTGCGGGGCGACGCCGTTGTTCCAGACGTTGCCGGTGAAGCGCACGCCGAGGTCCTTGCCGTCGACCAGGATGTCCTTGACGCCGATGGTGCGCATTTCCACGCTGCCGCCGATCGCGCCCGAGCGGGTCGAGGGACCCTTGTCGACGGTCACGCTGCTGACCAGGTCGGGATCGATGTAGCTGCGCTGCTGGGTGCCGGCGTAGCCGCGGTAGACGTCCAGCGCCTGCTCCGCGCCGTCGACCCGCACCGCCACCCGGCTCTGCCCCTGGATGCCGCGGATGTTGACGTCCAGCGCGCCACCGTTGCGGCTGTCGCCGACCTGTACGCCCGGGATGCCCTGGAGCAGGTCACCCACGGAAACCCGGCCGAAGCGGTCGATGTCTTCGCTGGAGAGGTACACCGACGAGCGCGGCGCGGTATAGGTTTCCTTCTGCGGATCGGCCAGCTCGGCGGCCGAGACCACCACCGGCGACAGGTCGGCCGGGGCTTCTCCGGACATGCGCGGCTCGACCAGCAGGTAGGCGCCGGAGGTTCCCGCCGCGACCTGCAGGCCGGTGTTCGACAGCACTCGCTGCAAGCCTTCCAGTACGCTGTAGCGGCCCTTGAGCGCCGGCGCGGTGCGGCCGCGGGTCAGCGCGGGGTCGAAGGACAGCAGCAGGCCCGACTGGCTGGCGAAGGCGCCCAGGGAGGCGCCCAGCGAACCCGCCGGGATGTCGTAGCTGCGCGGCGTGGCGTCGTCCAGGCGGGTAGCCGCGCTGTGCTGGCCGACGCTCTGCGCGTGGGCCAGGCCGCCGCCGAGCAGGCCGGCGCCGACCGCCGACAGGCCGAGCAGGGCGCAGCGCAGGGCAAGGGTGAGCGGGGAGAGGCGCGACAAGGGACGCGCCAGGCTGGGGATAGGGCGTTGTAGGGACATGACTTCTTCGCTCGCAGGGTTGGCGCCCGTCATTGCGGGCTCTCATTCCCTCTGTCGCACGAGATCGGAAAAGGGATATTTCGGGTTCGGCGGGGCCGGTCGAGGAAGGGCGTCGGCATTGTGGTCAGCGGAAAATTAGTGATAATAGTTTTCATTTGCGATTGAAGCCAGCCGACTATTCCGATGAATGCGCCTCCGATGAATGCGCCAAGCCCCTGCCTGCAAGCGGACCGCGACTGCGTCGCCACGCTCTACCGTGAAAACCATGCCTGGTTGCGCAACTGGCTGGCCTACCGCCTTCGCTCCTGGGGACGTGGCGTGGCCGACGACCTGGCCCACGACACTTTCCTGCGCATCCTCGCCAGCCGCGATGGCGGCCAGCGTGACGCGATCCGTCAGCCGCGCGCCTACCTCACCCGCATCGCCAACTGCGTGCTGGTCAGCTGGCGCCGTCGCCAATCGCTGGAACTCGCCTGGCTGGAGGCCCTGGCCACGTTGCCCGAGCCGTTGCAGCCGTCGCCGGAACAACAGAGTGTGATCGTCGAGACCCTGCACGAGATCGACGCGCTGCTCGACACCCTGCGACCGCGGGTGAAACAGGCATTCCTGATGGCGACGCTGGACGGCATGAAGCAGAAGGACATCGCCCAGGCGCTGGGCGTCGCGCTGCCGACGGTGAAGAAGTTCATCCACCAGGCCTACGTGACCTGCCTGAGCCTGATGCCCGATGAATGACCGCGCTTCCAGCCGGGCGCCGCAGGCGGGCGATACGGAGCTTTCCGGGCCGCCGGCCGCCGAGGCGATCGCCCCGCAGGTGCTCAGGGAGACCGCCTCCTGGCTGCTGCTGATGCAGGAGGGGCCGCTGGCTCCGGCGCAGCAGGCCGAGCTGGAGTCCTGGCGCTCGCGCAGCCCCGAGCACCAGCGCGCCTGGCGGCGTGCCGAGCGTCTGCTGGCGAATATCGGTTCGCTGCCGCCGGCGTTGGCCCGGCGTGCGCTCGAGCGTCCGTCCGGCAGCGGCCGGCGCGCGGTCCTGCGCGGCCTGGCCCTGCTGCTCGGCGGCGCACCGCTGGTCTGGTGGGGATGGCGCGCCCAGGTCTGGCGCGACGGCTTCGGCGCCGACTACCTCACTGCCGTCGGCGAGCGGCGCGATCTGGTGCTGGAGGACGGCAGCCAGCTCGAGATGAACACCGACAGCGCGCTGGACGTGCGCTACGACGCCGGCCAGCGCCTGCTGCGCCTGTATCGCGGAGAGATCTACCTCCGCACCGCGGCGGATCGGCGCGAGCCGCCGCGGCCGTTCCTGGTGCGCACCGAACAGGGCCTGATGCGCGCGCTGGGTACCGCTTTCAGCGTCCGACGCGAGGGCGCAGAGACAGTGCTGGCGGTGTACGAAGGCGCGGTCCAGGTGCGTCCGGAGGGCGCCGCGAGCGCGGCGGATGGCCGGGTGATCGAGGCTGGCCAGCGGGTGCGCTTCGATCGCCAGCGGATCGGCGCCGTCGAGTCCGCCAGCGAGGCCGCGCTGGCCTGGCGCCAGGGCCTGCTGGTGGCCGACGACATGCCGCTGCGGCAGTGGGCGGGAGAACTGATGCGCTACGGCGGCGAGAGCATCGAGTGCGAGCCGTCGCTGGACCCGCTTCGGGTCTCCGGCACCTTTCCCGTCGACGACCTGCCGCTGGCCCTGGCGATGCTGGCGCAGACCCATGGCCTGCGCCTCGTGCACCAAGGTCGGCGGGTGCTGATCAGGCGCTGAGGGAGGCGCGGCGGCTCAGCCGGCCAGCAACCAGACCCCGGCGCCCGCCGAGGCCAGCCCGGCGAGACGTACCAGGGGCGCGGCCGCCTGCGGCAGGAAGCGCACCAGCGCGTAGCCGGCGGCGTGCAGCGCGGCGGTGGCGGCGACGAAACCGAGCGCGTACAGCCAGGGGCTGGAGAGGTCCGGCAGCTCCAGGCCGTGGGCGACCCCGTGGGCCAGGGCGAACAGCGCGGTGGCGGCCATCGCCAGCGCCAGCGGCGGGCGCACGGCGAGGGCCACGCAGAGGCCGAGGGCGAGCACCGAGGCGGCGATGCCGGTCTCCATGAACGGCAGTTGCAGGCCCTCGAAGCCGAGCAGCCCGCCGACCAGCATGGTGCCGACGAAGGTGCAGGGCAGGGCGAGGCGCGCGGCTCCCTGTTGCTGGGCGGCCCAGAGGCCGACGGCGAACATCGCCAGCAGGTGGTCGAGGCCGGTGAGCGGATGGGCGAGGCCGGCGACCAGGCCGTGTTCGCCGTGGCCGGGGTGGGCGAAGGCCAGCGCCGGCGCGGCGAGCAGGGCGAGGGCGGCGAGCAGCTTGGGCAGTTTCATTGGCGGTTCCTTGTCGTTGCGAGGTGGCGTCAGGCGGCGGTCAGCAGGCCCTGGCGCTCGATGAAGGCGATGACTTCGTCCAGCCCCTGGCCGGTCTTCTGGTTGCTGAACACGAACGGCTTGTCGCCGCGCATGCGCCGGGCGTCCCGGTCCATCACGTCGAGGGAGGCGCCGACCAGCGGCGCCAGGTCGATCTTGTTGATCACCAGCAGGTCCGACTTGCAGATGCCGGGGCCGCCCTTGCGCGGGATCTTGTCGCCGGCGGAAACGTCGATCACGTAGAGGGTCAGGTCGGACAGCTCGGGGCTGAAGGTGGCCGACAGGTTGTCGCCGCCGGATTCCACCAGGATCAGTTCGAGGCCGGGGAAGCGCCGGTTGAGCTGGTCCACCGCCTCCAGGTTGATCGAGGCGTCCTCGCGGATCGCCGTGTGCGGGCAGCCGCCGGTTTCCACGCCGATGATCCGCTCGGGGGCGAGGGCCTCGTTGCGCACCAGGAATTCCGCGTCTTCCTGGGTATAGATGTCGTTGGTGACCACCGCGAGGTTGTAGCGCTCGCGCAGTTCGCGACACAGGGCCAGGGTCAGGGCGGTCTTGCCGGAGCCCACCGGACCGCCGATGCCGACACGCAGGGGTTGGGATGTCATGGGGTTTCTCCTAGGAACGGAACAGACGGCTGTACTGGGTTTCGTGGGTCATGCTGGCCAGCGCCAGACCGAACGCGGCGCTGCCCTCGACGGCGGGCCGCCGCAGCGCCTCGGCGCAGGCGCGGTCGAGTTCCGGCAGCAGGCTGGAAGCAAGTTTCTGCGCGGCCAGTTGGCCGAGCGGCAGGGTTTTCATCAGCACCGCCAACTGGTTTTCCAGCCAGCTCCAGAACCAGGCACTGAGCGCCTCCTCGGCGTCCAGGCGCCAGGCGCGCGCGGCCATCGCCCAGGCGGCGGCGAGATTGGGCGGGTCCTGGCGCGCCAGCCAGGCGCGGCCGGGAGCGTCGAGTTCGGGCAGGGCTTCCAGCAATTGGTGCAGGGAAAAGCCCATCTGCCGGCTCTCCTGGGCCAGCTCGCGGGTCTCGCGGCTGGCCCTATGGCGCTCGCTGGCCGCATCGCAGGCGGCCCAGTCGCCGATCAACGCGGCGCGCAGCAGGCCGGCCAGCAGCGGCGCCTCGAAGCGCGCCAGGTTCAGTTGCAACTGGTCGACCAGCCAGGTCCGCGCGCTCTCGGCGTCGCGCACCCAGCCATTGTCGAGGGCCGCCTCCAGGCCCTGGGAATAGCTGTATCCGCCGATCGGCAACTGCGAGCTGGCCAGGCGCAGGCGCGCCCAGATGCTGTTCACCGGCGCACGCCGAACTGGTGCAGGCGCGGCGCGTAGTTGAACTCCGCCGCGCCATGGTGCGAGTGGTGGTGGCCTCCGCCGTAGGCACCGTGCTCCGGCTGGAACGGCGCCTCGATGGCCTCCACCGTGGCGCCGAGCTGTTCGAGCATGGCTTTCAGCACGTAGTCGTCGAGCAGGCGCAGCCAGCCGTCGCCGACCTGCAGGGCGACGTGACGGTTGCCCAGGTGGTAGGCGGCGCGGGTCAGTTCCAGCGGGCTGGCGCAGGTGACGTGGAGCAGACGTTCGGAGCGGGCGACGACCCGCACCAGGCGACCGTCGCGGGCCTCCAGGCAGTCGCCGTCGGCCAGCGGCGGCTGGCCGCGCTCGAGGAACAGGCCGACCTCCTCGCCGCTCGCCGCGAAGCAGCGCAGGCGGCTCTTGCTGCGCGCCTCGTAGGTGAGGTGGAGTTCTTCGTCCCAGCGGGGCGAGCGGGCGGGCAGGCGTTGGTGAATGACCAGCATGGGCAGTTTCCGCAATGCGACAGGAAAGGAATCACAACAAGCACCAGCAAGGGCCTTGCCAGGTCGATGCGGGACGCCTGTACCGGGAAAACGGGGCCATAGGGATGTAACAAAATATTGCAGCGCGCCAGGTTGGTGCGCAACGACTTTTTTGCCGCACCGGAAAGGTGCGCGCGCGTCTAGTCCGCGGGCGAACGCCGAGCCGGAGGTCCGCTGGGGAGGTGTGGGGTCAGTCGGGCAGGCCGTGCCAGTGCTTGCCGCCGATCATGATGAAACGCAGCTGGTGGGTGATCTTCGCGGCCGGCATCAGGTGCGGCGGCAGGTCGGCGGCGGGTGGGTCGATCAGCTCCGGAAGGGTGGCGAAGACGGTCTTCACCACCAGGTCGGCGAACACGTCGAGGGCCGCGCTGTCGAGATGCGGCATCTTGTTCAGCAGCGCCAGGTCGGCGGCCAGGTCGTCGGTGATGCGCTGGCGCAGGCTGGCGATGGCCTGGCGGATCGGCAACGAGCCGCCGTATTGCTCGCGGGCGAGGAAGAGGAACTGCGAGCGGTTGGCGCCGACCGCGTCGAGGAAGATGCGCACCGAGGCGTCGATCAGCCCGCCCAGTTCGAACTCGTTGCGGCGCACCGCGCGCAGGGTGGCGCGGAAGGTCTCGTCGACCTCGGCGACCAGCGCCAGGCCGAGCTGGTCCATGTCGCTGAAGTGCCGATAGAAGCCGGCCGGGACGATGCCGGCGGCGCGCGTCACTTCGCGCAGGCTGAGGCTGCCGAAGCCGCGCCCGCTTTCCATCAGGTGGCGCGCGGCGCTCATCAGCGCGTGGCGGGTCTGCTGTTTCTGTTCGGCGCGGGGTGAGGACATACGGCTTCCTTTGGCGGACCGGCGACTGTAGCAAAAGCCCCGCGACCCGGTCGAACCGGGGACGGCAGCGGTCGAAGGATACATCAGTGAACGCTTGTTGACTCGATTGCGCGGAACGGGCAAAGTTTTGTGAACGATCGTTCACTGAAATATTCTCGATGGCCTTGCTTCCCCTCGCTCTCCTGACCCCTTTGCTCGCACCCCTGCGCCGTCTCGCCGCCCGTGGCTGGCTGCGCGAGGCCGATGTCGACGGCCTGCTGCGCCACGCCCATCCGCTGGCGTCGCTGAACCGCCACTATGCGCGGGTCGAGGCACGCTACTGGGTGGCCGACGATATGCTCGCCCTGGCCCTGCGTACCGCCCCCGGCTGGCCGCCGGCGCGGCCGGGCCAGCACATCCAACTGCTGGCGGAGCGCGACGGGGTGCGGGTCGGGCGCAGCTACAGCCTGACCCGGGTGGTCGGCGAGCGCCTGGAAATCGCCGTCAAGCGTCACCCGGACGGGCTGCTCTCGCCCTGGTTGTGCGAACACCTGGCGGTCGGCCAGCGTGTCGAGTTGCAGCCCGCGCAAGGCGATCTGCGCTGGCCGATGCAGGCCGAGGCGGTCTGCCTGCTGGCCGCCGGCAGCGGCCTGACGCCCTTGCTCGGCCTGCTCCGCGAGGCGCTGGAGAACGGCTATCGCGGTCCCGTGCTGTGGCTGCACTACGCCCGTCATCCCGGCCAGCGCGCCTGGTTCGGCGAGCTGGAGGCGCTGGCGGCGCGCCACCCGAACCTGGAGTTGCGCTGGAGCCTGACCCGCGGGGCGCGGGCCGATGGCTGCCTGGAGGGGCATTTCCAGCCGCGCCACCTGGACGGCTGGGCAGCCGACCTGGCGCGCAGCCAAGCCTTGGCCTGCGGGCCGGCGGCTTTCGTCGAGGCGGTGGGCGAGCAACTGGGGGCACGCTTCGCCGGCTTGCAGACGGAATCCTTCAGCGTCCCGCGCTGGCGCAGTGGGGAGGCGCCGCGCGAAGTGCGCCTGCGCTTCGCCCGGTCGCAGCGGGAAGTCTCCGGCGACAGCGCCGCCAGCCTGCTGGAACAGGCCGAGGCCCACGGCCTGCGCCCGGCCCACGGTTGCCGCCAGGGCATCTGTGCCAGTTGCACCTGCGTCCTGCTCAGCGGCTGCGTGCGCGACCTGCGCAGCGGCGCGCTGTGCAGCGAGCCCGGCCAGTCTATCCGCCTCTGCGTCAGCGCCGCCCACGGCGACCTGGCGCTGGACCTGTGAACCGACCTGCGAGCCCTGCGATGCGCGACGACCGCGAACTGACCCCGGAACAACTGGCGGCCTTCGGCGCCGAACTCGACGCCCTGCGCCAGCGTACCCTGGCCGATCTCGGCGCGGACGACGCGCGCTACATCCGCCGGGTCCGCGCGGCGGTGCGCGTCTGCTGCTGGAGCGGCAGGGCGCTGCTGATGTTCGGCTGGCTGCCGCCGACCTGGCTGCTCGGCAGCCTGCTTCTCGGCCTGGGCAAGATCCTCGAGAACATGGAACTGGGCCACAACGTCATGCACGGCCAGTACGACTGGATGAACGATCCGGAATTCGCCGGCCGCGCCTACGAGTGGGACATCGCCGGGCCGTCCGACTTCTGGCGGCACACCCACAACCATATCCACCACACCTACACCAACGTGCTGGGCAAGGACGACGACGTCGGCTACGGGGTCGTGCGCCTGTTCCCGGAGCAGCGCTGGAAGCCGTTCTACCGCTGGCAACCGCTGTGGGTGACGCTGCAGGCGCTGCTGTTCCAGTACGCGGTGGCGATCCAGCATCTGCGCCTGGACAAGTACGCCAAGGGGCGCCTGGACAAGGCCGAACTCATGCCGCTGCTACGCCGCCTGCGTGCCAAGCTGGGTCGCCAGTGGACCAAGGACTACCTGCTGTTCCCGCTTCTCGGCCTGTTCGCCGGCGGCTTTGGCGCGGTGTTCGTCGGCAACCTGCTGGCCAACGTGCTGCGCAACCTGTGGACCTTCACGGTGATCTTCTGCGGCCACTTCACCGAGAAGGCGGTGGTCTTCCCGCCCTCGGTGCTGGAGGGGGAGACCCGTGGCCACTGGTACCTGCGCCAGTTGCGCGGCTCCAGCAACCTGGAGGGCGGGCCGCTGTTCCACATCCTGACCGGCAACCTCAGCCACCAGATCGAGCATCATCTCTACCCGGACCTGCCGGCGCGTCGCTACGCCGCGCTGTCCCGCGAGGTCCGCGAAATCGCCCGGCGCTACGGGCAGACCTACAACAGCGGACGCCTGGGACGGCAATTCCTCACTGTCTTGCGGCGCATCTGGGTATATCGGCTGCCGCCGCGCGAGCCGCTCCCGGCGGGGCGCAGCTGAGCCGACGGAACGCTCGCGGCGCCCGTGGCGGGGCCGCTCCGGAGCGGGGATAATGCCGCCCTGTGCGCCGCGACGTGGCTTCCGGCCGCCGCGCGGCGTCGGAGTCTCGCCGAACGCAGGACGGCCTGCGCCCGCGATCGGCCAGCAGCGTCGATCCTTCCCGAACCTATCAATGCTCGGCGGATGCCGGCCGTGGGGCCCGTCCGTCCAGGAACCGTCATGTTCAGCCCGCTCGTCACCTTTCCCGCGCTCTACACCGCCACCCTGCTCATGCTGGCCGGCTCCGGCCTGTTCACCACCTACATCGGCCTGCGCCTGACCCAGGAAGGCGCAGGCGACCTGTGGGTCGGCGGGCTGATGGCGTCCTACTATTTCGGCCTGGTCTGCGGTGGAAAATTCGGACACAAGCTGATCGCCAGCTTCGGCCATATCCGCTCCTACGTGGCTTGCGCCGGGATTGCCACCGTGACCGTGCTGCTGCATGCCCTGGTCGATCAGCTGGAAGTCTGGCTGCTGCTGCGCTTCATCACCGGTGCGGTGATGATGAACCAGTACATGGTGATCGAGAGCTGGCTCAACGAGCAGGCCGAGAGCCACCAGCGCGGCAAGGTGTTCGCCGGCTACATGGTCGCCGTCGACCTTGGCCTGGTGCTCGGCCAGGGCCTGCTGGCGCTGAGCCCGACCCTCGACTACAAGCCGTTGCTGCTGGTCGCCATCTGCTTCGCCTCGTGCCTGATCCCGCTGGCCATGACCCGTCGCGTGCACCCGGCCAAGCTGGTCGCCGCGCCGCTGGAAGTGCGTTTCTTCTGGCAACGCGTGCCGCAGGCGCTGGGCACCATCTTCATCGCCGGCCTGATGGTCGGCGCCTTCTACGGCCTGGCGCCGGTCTACGCCAACCGCAACGGCCTGGATGCCTCGCAATCGAGTTTCTTCGTCGGCATGTGCATCGTCGCCGGCTTCTGTGCGCAGTGGCCGCTGGGCTGGCTGTCCGACCGCCTCGACCGCAGTTGGCTGATCCGCGGCAATGCGGTGCTGCTGTGCCTGGCCTCGATCCCGATGTGGGGGCTGGTGACGCTGCCGTACTGGCTGCTGCTGGCCAACGGGTTCGTTACCGGCATGCTGCTGTTCACCCTCTACCCGCTGGCGGTGGCGCTGGCCAACGACCACGTCGAGCAGCCGCGCCGGGTCGCGTTGTCGGCGATGCTCCTGACCACCTACGGGGTCGGCGCCTGTATCGGCCCGCTGGTGGCCGGCGCGCTGATGCGCCACTTCGGTCCGGGGCTGTTCTACATGCTGGTGTCCGGCTACGCGGTGCTGCTGGTGTTCTGGGTGCAGCCCAAGCGCGTCACCGGCGAACACCGGGTCGACGAGGCGCCGCTGCAACACGTGGCGATGCCGGACACGGTCAGCCCGATGGCCGCCACCCTCGACCCGCGCGTCGAGGAAGTGCCGGAGGAGCTGGTGGTGGAGGCGCCGGCGAATATCGGCCGGTCCGACGGCGAGCCGGACGCCGGCGAGAAGCCCGCTCAGTCCTGAGCCGGGAACGCCAGCTCGAAGCGGATGCGTCCCGGAGCCGGGGCGCTCGCTTCGGCGCGGCCGCCGTGCAGGCGCATGATCGCCTGGACGATGGCCAGGCCGAGACCGCTGGACTGGGCGTCGCTGCGCGCGGCGTCGCCACGGTAGAAGCGGTCGAACAGGCGCGACAGCGGCTCGGCCGGCAGCCTGTCGCAGGCGTTCTCCACGCTCAGCAGGAATTCCCCCGAGCGGCGCAGGCCGCGCACTTCGATCAGGCTGTCGGCGCTGGCGTAGCGGATGGCGTTGGCCAGCAGGTTGCTCAGCGCCCGGCGGAACAGTTGCGGATCGGCGCGTAGCTGGCCGCTGATCTGGATGTCGAGGCTCAGCCCACGTTCCTCGGCCAGCCCTTCGAAATACTCCGCCTGGCGCCGCAGTTCGTCGCCCAGGTCCAGGCGGCTGCGCTCCACCGCTGCCCGCACGTCGTCGGCGCGAGCGAGGAACAGGATGCTCTCGACCATCCGTGCGATGCGCTCCAGCTCTTCCTGGTTGGAGGCGATCAGCGCCTGGTACTCCTCGTTGCTGCGCGGCTGGCGCAGGGCCACCTGGCCGTGGCCCATCAGCGAACCGATGGGCGTGCGGATCTCATGGGCGAGGTCGGCGGAGAACTGCTGCAGGCGCTGGTAGCCGTCGTCGAGGCGTTCGAGCATGGCGTTGAACGACTGTGCCACCTGCTGCAACTCGGCAGGCGCGGCGGCGACGTCGAGGCGGGTATCCAGGCTGGTCGGATGGATCTCCGCCGCCTTCGCCGCCAGCGTGCGCAGCGGGCGCAGGCCGTGGCGCAGGACCAGCCAGCCGAGCAGGGCGGTGCCGAGGAACGCCAGCAGCACGGCGGCGATGACCCGGTCGCGGTACTGGGCGAGCATCCGCGTCTCGCCCAGCAGCAGGTGCGCAGCGGTGATCTGCAACGGTTCGCGGCCGCCGACCAGGACCTCGGCGGCGAGCACGCGCATCGGGACGCCGTCGTGGGTCAGCGCGGCGTGCACGACGGACGGATTCAACGCCTGGCCAGCGGCGACCACGCGTAGCGACGGCAGGCGTTCGTGGCGCGGGTTGACCGCGACGATCGGCGCCTCGCCGGGCTGGCCGAGGAGCAGGATGTCCTGCTCGTTGCCGAGCATGTTCTCGAACAGACGCGGGCGCGCCTTCAGCTCGGCCAGGGTGAGGTTGTCGCGCAACAGGTTGCGGAAGTGCTCGACCCGGCCGGCGACCATCACGTCGCTGCGCCGCAGCATCGCCTCTTCCACCGAGCGGTACAGGTAGAAACCGACCGCGCTGACCACCAGCGCCGCCACCGCGGCGAACAGCAGCGCCGCGTAGAGGGTCAGGGAGCGGCGGGCGGGCACGGGCGCTCCTCGCAGACGTAACCGATGCCGCGCACGGTATGGATCAGCTTGTTCGGGAAGGGATTGTCGACCTTGGCGCGCAGGCGCTTGATCGCCACGTCGACGACGTTGGTGTCGCTGTCGAAGTTCATGTCCCAGACCTCCGAGGCGATCAGGGTGCGCGACAGCACCTCGCCCTCGCGGCGCATCAGCAGGTGCAGGAGGGCGAACTCCTTGTTGGTCAGGGCGATCACCTGCCCCTGGCGGCTGACCTTGCGCCGCAGCACGTCCAGGTGCAGATCGGCCAGTTGCACCTGCTCTGCCTCGCGGACCACGCCGCGGCGCAGCAGGGTACGGATACGCAGCAGCAACTCGGTGAAGGAGAAGGGTTTCACCAGGTAGTCGTCGGCACCCAGTTCGAGGCCGCGGATACGGTCTTGCAACTGGTCGCGGGCGGTGAGGAAGAGCACCGGCACATCGTGCTTCTTGCGCAGCACTTCCATGATCTGCCAACCGTCCAGGCCGGGCAGCATCACGTCGAGGACCACCAGGTCGTAGCGGTTCTCCAGCGCCAGGTAGAGACCGTCGGCGCCGTGCTGCGACCAGTCGACCGCATAGCCCGACTCGCCGAGGCCCTTCTTCAGGTACTCGCCGGTCTTCGTATCGTCTTCGATCACCAGGATGCGCATGTCTCGTTCCCCCTCGTTCGCCGCCATTCTAGCCAGCGCGCGGCGCGGACTCGGTGACATTTTTGTCATGCGAAAGTCATCTCCGGGTACCGCCGGCGGGGCGACCATCGAGGCTCAACCCCACCGAGGATCGACCGATGCTTCGACTCAAGGCTTCCCCCGCGCTGCTCTTCGGCCTGCTCCTGGCCAGTGCCGCCAGCTTCGCCGCGCAACCGCCTGCGGGCATGCTGCAGCCGCTGCGCGGCACCATCCAGCAGGCCGCCGACGACCACCTGCAACTGAAGGCCCGCAACGGCCAGCAACTGACGGTCAGGCTCACCGACAAGACCGCGATCCGCGCCGTGTCGCTGGCGAAGCCGGAGGACATCCAGCCCGACAGCTTCATCGGTACCGCCGCCGTGCCGCAGCCCGACGGCACCCTGAAGGCCCTCGAGGTGCATGTCTTCGCCCCCAGCCTGCGCGGCAGCGGCGAAGGCCACCGGCCCTGGGAGAACGCCGATGGCAGCGCCTCGACCATGACCAACGGTACGGTCGGCAACCTGGTGGTCAGCCAGGGCCGGCGCATGACGGTGAAATACGGCGATGGCGAGAAGACCGTGGTGGTGCCGGACGACGTGCCCATCGTCAGCCTGGAGCCGGGCGAGCGCAGCCTGCTCAAGCCTGGCGCCAAGGTCGTGCTGTTCCCGCAGAAGGGCGCCGACGGCAGCCTCACCGCCCTGGCCATCTCGGTCGGCAAGGACGGCGTGACCCCGCCGATGTGAGGTTTCGCCGGGACGGCGCGTCCGTCCCGGCCGGGTTTCCTGGGAGAAAAGCCATGAACCGTGCGTTGCACGCCTGGCCGGTGAGACTCTGCCACTGGCTCAATGCCTATGCCATGGCCTGCCTGATCGGCAGCGGCTGGGGCATCTACAACGCTTCGCCGCTGCTGGATTTCCGTTTTCCCGCCTGGGCTACCCTCGGCGGCTGGCTCGGCGGTTCCATCGCCTGGCATCTCGCCGCCATGTGGCTGCTGCTCGGCAACGGCCTGTGCTACCTCGCCTACGGACTGTCCAGCGGGCATTTTCGTCGCGACTTCCTGCCTTTGAGCGCGGCCGGCGTCTGGCGCGACCTGCGCCTCGCCCTCGGCCTGCGCCTGGTCCATGAGCCGGGCCGCTACAACGCGGTGCAGCGCCTGCTGTACTGGCTGGTCCTGGCGCTCGGTGCGCTGCTGGTGCTGTCCGGGCTGGCGATCTGGAAACCGGTGCAACTGCACGGGCTGACCGCGCTGTTCGGTGGCTTCCAGGGGGCGCGCTGGGTGCATTTCCTGGCCATGGCCGGGGTCGTCGGGTTCGTCGTCGTGCACCTGCTGCTGGTGCTGTTGGTGCCGCGCACCCTGGTGCCGATGATCATCGGACGCGAGTGGCGGCGCGGGCGGAGGAGCGGAGGATGAAGGGGCCGGAGAAGAAGCGCGCGAAGATCGCGATCGACCCGTCCAGCGAGCGACAGATGGTCGATTTGCAACGCCGCCTGCTGTTGCGCGGCGGCCTGTCCCTGGGCGCCCTGGCGATGCTCTCGGGGTGCCGGCTACAGGATGGCGATTCGGTCGACAAGGTACTCTGGGCTATGTCGCGCTGGAACGACCGGGTCCAGGCCTGGCTGTTCAGCCGTACGCGGCTGGCGCCGACCTTCGATCCGTCGCAGGTGGTCTCGCCGTTCCCCTTCAACGCGTTCTACCCGGCCTACAACGTGCCGGAGATCGACCTGCCGGAATACCGCCTGCAGGTTTCCGGGCGGGTCCGCGACAAGCGCCCCTGGAGCCTGGAGCAACTGCGCCGGCTGCCGCAGGCCAGCCAGGTCACGCAACTGATCTGCATCGAGGGCTGGAGCGCGATCGGCCAGTGGAGCGGAGTGCCGCTGCGCACCTTCCTGGAGCTGGTCGGCGCCGACACCTCGGCGAAGTACGTCGGCTTCAAGTGCGCCGACCGCTACTACTCCAGCCTCGACATGCCCAGCGCGCTGCATCCGCAGACCCTGCTGGCGCTGGAGATGTCCGGGCAGGCGCTGCCGGAGGAGAACGGCTACCCGCTGCGCCTGCGGATTCCCACCAAGCTCGGCTTCAAGAACGCCAAGCACGTGGTGGAGATCTTCGTCAGCAACAGCAATCCCGGAGGTTACTGGGAGGACCAGGGCTACAACTGGTTCAGCGGAGTCTGAGGCGGGAGAGTGCGGCTTGCTTCGGGCCATGCGCCCAGCGCGACAGGGATGGGAAAATAGGAAAGCCCGGCATCGAGCCGGGCTTTTCTCGCGCCTTGCGGCGTAACGAGCGGTCAGGCGGTGCGCAGGTCGAAACGGCTCATGCTGCGATGCAGGCGGTCCACGGTCTGTTCGCTGCCGTTGTCGGCCAGACGGGCTTCGGCCTTGGTCATGTCCTTGTGCAGGCGGTCGACGGTCTGCTCGCTGCCGTTGTCGGCCAGGCGGGCTTCGGCCTTGGTCATGTCCTTGTGCAGGCGGTCGATGGTCTGCTCGCTGCCGTTGTCGGCGATGCGCAGTTCGACGCTGGACATGTCCTGGTGCAGCCGGTCGATGGTGCGGCTGGAGCCGTCGGCGGCGAAGGCGGCGTTGGCGGTCAGGGTGGCGAGGGCGAGGCCGAGGATCAGGGAAGCTTTTCCTGGTTGGCATGCTCGAGGAACTCGGCGGCGGCGATGCTCGCCTTCAGGCCGGTGGCCATGAAGTAGTGGCGCTTGTAGCGCAGGAAGCAGACCAACTCGGTGGCGAGCGCTTCGTTGAGCAGGCGCAGGACGGTCTGGCGATCGGCCGAATAGCCTTCGGTGACCGCGCCTTCCTGGATGTTCTTGCGGGCACGGTCGCGAAGGGTCTGGACGTCCGTCAGTTGAACGGTGGTCATCGGTTTTCTCCTTGAGGCTGATCCGGTGAAAAGGGCCGGCTCTGCGGCTGGCTTTTTCTGCTTACCTAAGGTGTGAGTCCCGCGCGGTCGAAAAAGTTTTATCGACCCGCCGCCGAACTGGCCTTTTGCCTGAAATGCGTGGGACGGGGAGCAATGCCGGCGTTTCGCCGGTCCTAACGGAACGGGCCGGCGTATTCGCGCTGGCGAGTCCATGGGCCAGCCTGCACACTGACGGGCTGAGCGAGGCGCGCTGCCGCGCCTGCCCGACAACCGACGCGGCGAAAAGGAGTTGTGCATGACGCGCGGCCGAAAGATCCTGACCTGGAGCCTCGCCAGCCTGGTCCTGCTGCTGGCGGCGTTGGTGGTGTTCATCGCCACCTTCGACTGGAACCTGATCAAGCCCACCCTCAACGAAAAGGTCTCGGCGGCGCTGAACCGCCCGTTCGCCATCAACGGCAACCTCGCCGTGGCCTGGCGCCGCGAGGAGGGCGAGGAAGGCTGGCGCGCCTGGATCCCCTGGCCGCGCTTCAGCGCCGAGGACATCACCCTCGGCAACCCGGAGTGGACGGCGGGCAAGACCAAGGCGAGCGAGTTCGCCAGCCTGGAACGCATCGAATTCCGCCTCGCGCCGTTGCCGTTGCTCTGGCAGACCATCCGCATTCCACAGATCAAGCTGACCCAGCCGCGCGCCGACCTCCTGCGCCTGGCCGACGGCCGCGCCAACTGGGATTTCGACCTGCCTGCCAGCGACAGCGACGAGCCGTCCGCCTGGCAACTGGACATCCGCGAGATCGGTTTCGACAAGGGTAGCGTCAGCCTCGACGACCAGCGTTTGAAGACCCGCCTGGAAGTGCTGGTCGACCCGCTCGGCAAGCCGGTGCCGTTCGGCCAGTTGGCCGGCAAGGCGCTGGCCACGGGCGATGCGGCGAACGCCCAGGACTATGTGTTCGGCTGGAAGGTCAAGGGCACCTACAAGGGCCAGGCTCTGGCCGGCTCGGGCAAGGTCGGCGGGATGCTGGCGTTGCAGGATGGGAGCAAGCCCTTCCCGCTACAGGCCGAGGTCAGTGCCGGCAGCACCCGTGCCGCGGTGGTCGGCACCCTGACCGACCCGCTCAACCTCGGCGCCCTCGACCTGCGCCTGAAGCTGTCCGGGACCAGCATGGCCAATCTCTATCCGCTGACCGGCATCACCCTGCCGGACACCCCGGCCTACTCCACCGACGGTCACCTGCTGGCGCGGCTCAAGGAGGAGGGCGGCGCACTGTTCCGCTACGAGAACTTCAACGGCAAGGTCGGCGCCAGCGACCTGCACGGCAGCCTGACCTTCGTCGCTCGCCAGCCTAGGCCGAAGCTGTCCGGCAAGCTGACCTCCGAGCAACTGCGCTTCGCCGACCTCGGCCCGCTGATCGGCGCCGACAGCAATGCCGAAAAACAGAAGCGCGGGCAGACCAGCCGCCAGCCGGGCGACAAGGTGCTGCCGGTGGAGGAATTCCGTACCGAGCGCTGGCGCGACATGGACGCCGACGTGGAATTCACCGGCAAGCGTATCGTCCACAGCGACCAGTTGCCGATCAGCGACCTCTATACCCATCTGGTGCTCAACGACGGCCTGCTGCGCCTGGAGCCCCTGCGCTTCGGCGTGGCCGGCGGCAAGCTGGAGTCGGACATCCGCCTGGACGGCGGCAAGCAGCCGATGCAGAGCCGAGTGAAGATGAGCGCGCGGGGCTTCAAGCTGAAGCAGTTGTTCCCCGGCTTCGCGCCGATGCAGACCAGCTTCGGCGAGCTGAACGGCGACGCCAGTCTCAGCGGCAGTGGCAATTCGGTGGCGAAGATCCTCGGCGGCGCCGATGGCGAATTGAAGATGCTGATCAACGACGGCGCGATCAGCAAGGGCCTGACCGAAATCGCCGGCCTCAATGTCGGAAACTACCTGGTGACCAAGCTGTTCGGCGACGACGAGGTGAAGATCAACTGCGCGGCCGCCGACTTCGGCCTGCAGAAGGGCCTGATGACCAGCCGGCTGTTCGTCTTCGACACCGAGAACGCGCTGGTCAACGTCGACGGCACGGTGAACTTCGCCAACGAGAAGCTCGACCTCGATGTCACCCCGCACAGCAAGGGCCTGCGGATCTTCTCGCTGCGCTCGCCGCTGTACGTGCGCGGCACCTTCGCCAAGCCCGACGCCGGGGTCCACGCCGGGCCGCTGGTGGCGCGCGGCGCGGGAATGATCGCCCTCGGCGTGGCGGTGGGCCCGGCGGCCAGCCTGCTGGCGCTGGTGGCGCCGAGCAAGAGCGACGACAACCAGTGCACCGCCCTGCTGCAACGCATGCGCCAGCCGGCCAAGGCGCCGGCCGGCAAGCGCTGAGTCAGTAGATGGGGATATACAGGTCGACTTGCGAGTTCGGATCCAGCGGTCCGCGGAAACGCTGGTCGTAGTATTCGAAGTCGACCCCCGCCTTGGGCTCCAGGCCGCGTTCGGCGAGCAGGTGGCTGTAGATCGCCTGGAAGCTCTCGGCGATCTGCGGCGCCGTGCCCTTGTGGGTGAACACCGCGTACTTCTGCGCCGGCACCTGGAAGCGCACCATGCCCTCCGGCACCGGCCAGCCCTCCTGCACCTCGAAGCCGGCGACATAGTGGAATTCGCCGTTGGGCTGCTGCGCGCAGATGCCGTAGGAGACCTCGGGATCGTGCTTGCCGGCGATCTCGTGCTCGCGCGGGATGAAGCGTTCCCAGAGCTGGCCGATGGTGTCGCCGGGGGCGCTGCCGAAGTATTCCATGCCCACCACGCTGAAGGCGGGACGTTCGACGATTCGTGCATGCATGTTGCGGATCCTCCAGTGGGCGAGCGTCGCCAGGGTTCGGTCGAGTTCCGCCAGCAGGCGCTGGCGGGCGCTGATCTCTTCGCGCAGGGTGTGCTGGTGTCGTTGCAGGAAATGCCGCAGGCGTTGCGGGTCGTCCAGCGCGCCATCGCGTTTCAGGCGGTCGATGGCTTCCAGCGGAACGTCCAGCCGGCGCAGCGCGAGTATGCGCGAGAGCTGCTCGATCTGTTCCGGCTGGTAGTAGCGGTAGCCGTTGTCGCTACCGGTGCGCGCGGGGACGAACAGGCCGATGGCATCGTAGTGGCGAAGCGTCTTGGTGGAGATCTCGAAGATTCGCGCCAGTTTGCCGATGGTGAGCATTTCCGGTTCCTGCTGCGGGATAGCGGCAGACTACGGATTGCCCCTGGGGCAAGGTCAAGGGGTTTGTGCCGGTGTGCACTTTCTCTGAACGTCCGCCGTCGCCTCCCGGTCCCAACAGTGAACCCATCGCAAAGGGAGATATCCCCATGCCCCGTGGCGACAAGAGCAAGTACAGCGACAAGCAGCAGCGCAAGGCCGAGCACATCGAGGAGAGCTACAAGGCCAAGGGTGTGAGCGAATCGGAAGCCGAGGCGCGCGCCTGGGCGACGGTGAACAAGCAGTCCGGCGGCGGCGAGCGCAAGGGCGGTTCCGGCCGCGCCAAGAGCGAGACGGCCAAGCGCGCCGACCGCAAGGACTCGGCCCATCGCGCCGCCCAGGCCCGCTCAGGGAGACCGGCCAACCGCGGCTCGGCGAGCCGTGGCAAACGTCAAGGCAGCACTTCGGTGAGCGAGATGACCCGCGAGGAATTGATGCAGCTGGCGCGCAAGCGCGACATCCGCGGTCGTTCGACGATGCGCAAGGCCGAACTGATCGAGGCACTGTCCCGGGCCTGAACGCAGACGCCCCGCCTCCGTAAGGAAGCGGGGCGTCGAGCCGTCAGGGGCGGGCGTCGCGCTCGTGGCGGTCCAGCTCGGAGCAGCTCAGGAAGCCCGAGCCGTCGACCTTGCCGCTGCCGTCGAAACTGACGTAGAACGGCTGCTGCTGGCCGTCCTTGTTGAGGATGTAGCTGTTGCAGCTCCCCGGTTTCATCAGGCGCTTCTGGGTGCCGGAAGGCGTGCCGCCGATGCGCAGGACTTCCTGCTGGCTCATGCCTTTCTCGACATCCTTGACCAGCGGTTCGTTGCGGAAGGTGATGTAGTTGACCGGGTTCTGCACCTTGGTCGACGCGCAGCCGGCCAGGGTTGCCATCACGAACAGTGCCGCCAGTGACTGCTTGTACATGCTGTGACTCCTTGTGGTTGAGCGGTGCTTGCCAACATTGGAACGCAGGCCCTCGCGCAGAGTTCGCCCGGAATCGCGGCGGATTGCCTCAGACCTTCTCCAGGGCCCGGTGCGGCAGGGGTGGCAGCTGGATATCGATGGCGTCGCCGGGGCGAACCTCGCCGTCTTCCAGGACGATCGCCATCACCCCGGCCTTGCGAATCAGGTTGCCCTGTTCGTCGCGGCCGAGCACGGCGGCGGTCAGTCCGGGCTGGTAGTTGTCCAGCTGCGAGCAGGGATTGCGCAGGCCGGTCAGCTCGACCAGGGCGCTTTCCCCCAGGCGCAGGCGGGTGCCGGTGGGCAGGCCGAGCAGGTCGACGCCACGGGTGGTGATGTTCTCGCCCATGGTCCCTGGGCCGATGGCGAAGCCGCTGGCGCGTAGCTCGTCGTGCAGTTCCTCGTGGATCAGGTGGACCTGGCGCAGGTTCGGCTGGGTCGGGTCCTGCCGCACCCGCGAGCGGTGCTTCACGGTGACGCCGTGGTGGGCGTCGCCCTCGACGCCGAGGCCTTTCAGGAGGCGGATGGCGGGACGCACCTGCTTGCTGAACGCGTGGGTGGCGCAGAGGCTCACCGCGATGACCTGTTGCATGGAACTCCTCCTCGTGCGAAGCGTCAGTCTAGCCGCGAAACATGACGCTTGTCGCAAGCGCACAGGACGCGTTCCCAGCCCCTGCAAAGCCCGCCGCAGTCGCTAGACTTCAGCGCACCTGCATGCGAACGTGCAGCCCTTCAAGGAGAGTTCGATGAATATCCTGCGTATCCCGATGTTCGTATTGGCCATGGCCGTCTCGGCCCATGGTTTCGCTGCCACCGCGCAGCAGGAGAAGATGACCGCCTGCAACGCCGAGGCCACCACCAAGGCGCTCAAGGGCGACGAACGCAAGGCGTT